>JAZBNW010000127.1:0-9499 GCA_036350855.1 Halieaceae bacterium | reverse complement strand
TCCGCAAACCGTATTCGTCGACGTCAACCTGCGGCCGCCCTGGTGGACCCCGCAGGCAGTGCAGGAGTTACTGCAGGGGGCACACTGGGTCAAGCTCAACAGCGATGAGCTGGCACTGCTGGCGGGCGACACCGGATCGGCCGACCCGCAACGCGAATTGCTGCAGCGCTACCGGCTGCGGGGCCTGCTGGTGACCCGGGGCGCCCGGGGCGCCGAGCTGTTACTCTCTACCGGGGAGCGCCTGCAGGTGGCGCCGGTGGCCGACAACGAGGTGGTGGACACCGTCGGCGCGGGGGATGCCTTCGCCGCTGTCATGCTACTGGGCCTGCTCAATGACTGGCCCATGCAGGTGATTCTTGAGCGTGCGCAGCAGTTTGCCGGCGCTCTGGTCGGGAGGCGGGGGGCCACGGTCAAGGACCGGACTTTCTACCGGACATTCAGCCAGCAATGGCAGTTGACCCACTGAGGAGGTCAGGCTCAGTCGATGTACGAACAACAATCACATTACCTGCTGAACGACATTCTCGACCAGCTCAAGCCGGAGATTCGCAAGCGTGATCTGCGGCACTTCTATACCCGCCTGGGGGCCAATTTCTACGCCATCCACGGCCTGTTCAGCCGACTCTACGGGCAACGGGAGGATTTCCAGCAGCAGTTGCTGAAACTCGTCAGCGTCATGGCGACGCAGTACATCGCCCGCGGCCCTGCCCTGAAGTTGCTGGACATCGCCCGGGAGCAGGATCATCTGTGGTTCCTCAGTCAGGAGTGGGTCGGCATGGCCCTGTACCTGGACGGTTTTGCCGACGACCTGACGGGACTGGCGGGAAAGCTCCCCTACCTGCAGGAACTGGGTGTCAACATGCTGCATGTGATGCCCATTCTGGAGTGCCCGCCGGGCGCCAGCGACGGCGGCTACGCCGTCAGCAATTTTCGCAATATCAATGCGCGCGCCGGCAGCCTGGAGGAACTCGAGGAGCTGGGGGCAGATCTGCGCCGCCGCAACATGCTGTTGACGCTCGATGTCGTGGTCAACCACACCTCCGACCAGCACGAGTGGGCACAGCGCGCACGCGCGGGCGAGCAGGCCTATCGCGATTACTATTACATCTTCGAGAACCGGGACATCCCGGATCTGTTCGAGGAGACCATGCCGGAGATTTTTCCGGAGACCTCACCGGGTAACTTCACCTTCGACGAACAGATGAACAAATGGGTGATGACGGTTTTCAACCGTTACCAGTGGGACCTCAATTACAGCAATCCCGCGGTCTTCATCGAAATACTCGATATCATCCTGTTCTGGGCCAACCGGGGGGCCGATATCCTGCGACTGGATGCAGTGGCTTTCCTGTGGAAAAAAATCGGCACCACGTCCCAGAACGAGCACGAGGCGCACCTGATCCTGCAACTGTTCAAGGACTGCTGCCAGGTCACCGCGCCCGGGGTGCTGTTTATCGCCGAGGCGATTGTGGCCCCGGTCGAGATCATAAAGTACTTTGGCGAGGACGCGGTTATCGCCAAGGAATGTGAGATCGCCTACAACGCCACCTATATGGCCCTGCTATGGGATGCTGCGGCCACCAAAAATTCGAAACTACTCTACCAGGGAATCTCCAGCCTGCCGGACAAACTGGACCGCGCCACCTGGCTCAACTATGTCCGCTGCCATGACGACATCGGGCTCGGTTTCGATGACACGGATATCCGCGCCGTCGGCTACGAGCCCGCCGCCCACAGACGCTTCATTATCGATTACTACACCGGCGCCTGGGAGGGCTCACCCGCCAGGGGGCAGCCCTTCGGTCGCAACGATAAAACCGGGGATGCACGCATCTCCGGTTCGCTCGCCTCCCTGGTCGGCCTGGAGGCCGCGCTGGAACGCAACGATGAAGCACTGGTGCAGGGCAGCATCGACCAGATATTGCTGCTGCACAGCCTGATCATGTCATTCGGCGGCATTCCCCTGCTCTACTACGGCGATGAACTGGGAACCCTCAACAGCTACGACTATGCCAGCGACGTGGACAAGGCCGCTGATAATCGCTGGCTCCACCGCTCCCGCTACGACTGGCAGCGCGCGGAGCAGCGCCACGCGCGTGGCAGTGTCGAACAACGCATATTCGATGGCCTCAAACAGATGATCTCGGTGCGCAAGTCACTGGTGGCAATGGCAGATTACAACAACCGGGAGCTGATCGACGTGGGCAACCCACACCTGTTCGTCTTCACCCGGAACAATCCGTGGATACCGGTGGAATCAGTACTGGTTGTGGCCAACTTCAACGACCGGCCCGAGCAGTTCAACCTGCAGGATCTGCGCAATCGCGGTCGCTTCCAACTGGGTGAGTTGCGCGACGCGGTGAGCGGCATATCACCCGCCCGGTTTAACGACCAGATCGTCATCCCGGCCTTCGGCTTTTACTGGCTGGTATGCGGGTAGTGAGGCAGGGCCGGCACCTTCTCAACTAATCGAGGCAGATATCCGCCACCAATGGCAGGTGATCGGAGGCAACCCTGGATAACGGCGTTTCGTGCACTGCCAGGTGTTGCAGGGAGCCCCTGGGATTTACCCAGATGCGATCGAGCGCAAACAGCGGCCAGCGGGCGGGCCAGCTGCGCCTGTGGGGTGTGTCGGAGAAAATCCGGTGCAATCTGCGCAGGGGGCGCCCCCACAGGAACCACTCGTTCAGGTCACCCGCCAACAACACCAGCTCGCGGCTCCCGTCGCGAAAAAGCGGGACCAGTGCCTCCACCTGGGCCCGTCGTTCGTAGGGTCGCAGGCCCAGGTGCGTTGCCACAAGCTGGACAGTAGCGCCCCCACTTAGGAGATCCACGTCCAGGGCGCCACGCGGTTCCCGTCCCGCGACGCTTAGGTCGTGGCGCCTTACTTCCGCCACCGACATCCGCGTCAACAGAGCATTGCCGTAGTGCCCGTCCCCGGACACCATCGTGGGACCGGGGATAGCACGGCTGTCGGTCTCGGTGGCAAAATACTCCAGCGCGTCACCTGCCGCGCCCTGAGTCGACTCCACTTCCTGCAAGGCCACCACATCCGCGCCTATTTCCTGCAGCACCTGAGCGCAGCGGCTGGGTGACACCACACCATCGGCGCCCATGCAGCGGTGGATATTCCAGGTGGCTAGCCTCAAGCGCACGATGGTCAGCCGGGGCCCGTCCGGGTTTCCGTCGACGCCTGGCGACGCTGCAACAGCTTGCGCAACCATAACCCGCCAAGCACGAGCACCACCAACAGGCCGACAACCCAGCTCACGCTGTTCACTCCCGGCTCGCGCAGTGCCTGGGCGACGCCTTCCGCGAACAGGGAAATCGCCGTAATGCCGGGCAGCAGTCCCAGCAGCGTACCCAGGGCGAAATCCCGCAGGGAAATATGCGACGCTCCCGCCACCAGGTTGATCACGGCAAACGGCGCCACCGGCACGATGCGCAGGGTGAGAATAGCGAGAACGCCCCGGCGCGACAGGCGCCTGCTGACGGCATTGAGTGTTTTACCGGCATGGCGTCGCACCAGATCGCCGCCGACCATATGCCCGACGCCATAGGTGAGCAGGGCGCCCAGCTGAGCGCCCAGCAGCGAGTACAGGAATCCACTGGGCGCGCCAAAGGCGAGCACGGCGGCGATCACCAGCAGCGTCAAAGGTATGGCCAGTGCCGCGGCGAGGCCGAACAGGAGTATGACCAGAACGGGCGTCAACGGCTGGGCATTGAGCTCCCTGGCCTGTTCCACCAGCTGGTTGAGATCGAGCATCTCGCCCAGGGGAGTCCAGCGCCAGGCGGCCGCCAGCCCAAGCAGGGCCGCCATGGTAATGACCGCCATCACAATCCGCCTGGCTGAGTGGGGACGGTAGTCCTCCGGCACGAAGTTCGAGACAAACAGCTCCGCATCCATGGGCTTCTCCGGATCCACCAGCGCGGAGTCGGGGACCAGTTCATCAATGGTGGGGTCCACTGAGGCGTCCAGAGCGCGCAATGTGTGCTCGCCCTCCCGCAGGGCATCTATGGTGGTGATCAGCGATTGTTCCCGCTGCAGGACCTCACCGACCTCAGCCGGTTCGCGCGCCAGGTGCTGTGCCAGCAACTCGGCCAGCAATTGGCGAAGCGCCCGGGCAGTATCGGAGTCAGGCTGCGCCTGCAGCGCCAGGTTGCACTCGCTGTCCAGCGCCATCGACCGGTTGCTCAGGTTAGCCGAGCCGAGCAGCAGCCACCGGTCATCCGCGATCAGGAGCTTCGCATGAACCATGGTGAATACGTCCCCGGAAGCCGATACCTGCGGGTAGTAGAGCCGCAGGCGATTGCCGGTGTCGGCCTCCTCGAGCTGCCTGACGACCCGGCCCCGGACCACGTCCATGGTCTGTTGCTCCAGCCAGCCGCCGGTCTTCTGCGGCATCACGATAACCACCTCGGGTCCATCGCTTTGTCCCAGTCGTTCCACCAGCGCCCCGGCGATACAATGGGCCGTCAGGTACTGGTTTTCGATATAGATATAACGGGTCGCCGCCGCGATGATGTCGAGATACAGCTGCTGTACTTCCTGTACCGCGTCGCGGCCGTCATACGCCGGCTCGGTCCGCGCTATGGCGACGGATGCGTCACGAAAGACCGGCTCCAGTGAAGGTGGCCAAATGGACTGCACCCCTGCGGGTACCGGCGACAATGCCTCGTCCGTTGCCCGCCGCCAACGCTCTCGCGCAAGTTCAGCCAGGGCAGCCGCCGCGTCTCCATCCACTGCCATTTGCAGATCGTGGAAGGGTTGGTAGGGGTCGCCGGCCGGGTCTGTCCTGCGCTCGTCGTCGGGTCGGTGCTCGCTGCTGTCCCAGCGCCATTGACTGAGGTCGATACCCCCGCAGAAGGCCAGAACGTCATCGACGACCACGATTTTCTGGTGTTGGGAGGCGCCCTGGGGGTGAGCCCCGTCCAGCTGGAATCGCACCCTGGCATGGGTCCTGCGGTCAAAGGTGTAGGAAGGCAAGGTTTCGCGTTCGAGCAGGTATATCATCGCGAAGTCCCAGCTCAACAGGTACACATCGACCGACTGGTTTTTGGCGACATGGTCGAGCAGGTCCCCGAGTTCTACCGGCAGGCCGTCGTCTTCCCCGCCACGCACCAGCCGGAGCTTGCTGTGAATGTCCCAGCCGAGGATCATCACCCGGTGCCGGGCAGCGAGGATAGCCTCGCGCACGGCCCGGAAATAGCTCTCGCCGTCTATGGCGACGGCGATCTGCCGCGCTGTTTCACAGCGCCAGCAATTCTCACCGATACTGAATAAAGTCTCGTTCGCGGTCTCTGACATCGCTTGACCCCGGCCGAAGGCAACCGCCTTCACAAGCCCAGGCTGGCAGGACTGGCCCGGAATGGCAGAGCTGACGGAATCCGGCCCGGCGCTACCACAGCGCCACCGGATTGATGATCATTTGTACCGCGCCCTTGACACGCGCCTGCCCCAGCACAAACATGAATTCATGCACTCCCTCCCTGGCCAGTCGGCCGGTATTCATGGTTTCCAGCAGGTAAATGCCATTGTTGCGAAGAAATTCAATGTGTCCGTAAAACACCCGGTCCCCCTCGACCGGCGGCACCGCATCGACACCCCAGGTATCCGCTCCCACCGCCATTGGCTGCAGGGAGGCCAGGTAGCGCGCCGCCTCATTCGTCAGGCCGGGCTCTCCGGACGCCCAGCCCGTGGGATCCGACTGCAGCATCCCGTCCGTCCAACCGGTATGGAGCAGCACGACGTCGCCCGGGCGGATCTCGACCCCCTGGGCTTTCGCCGCCGCCCTGATATCCGCCCCGGTAATGCCCTGCCCCGCCGACATAACGGCGACATCAAAATATCCGGCCATATCCAGCAGCACACCGCGACCCACCAGTGGCGGGACATTGTGGATACCGAGTTTCCTGAGACCGTTGATATCGATGAAGTCCACCGCCTCGTTGCAGTTGTAATAGCTTCCCGCCTCTCCCATGTGGCCGAGGCCATCGAGCTGCGAGCCGGTGCCGAACCACAACTGGGCCATATCGTCGTTGTACACAATGTCCCAGCCAAACTGGGGCCGGAGTGAACGGCCGTTGTGCTGGCCCGGCTGCACCACCTGCAGGGCGAATGAGCGCGGCGGGAAGGCGGGCATGGCCGGGTCGATCACGATACCCAGGGGGTGGCTCTGACCCTGCTTGACCAGCCTGGCCGCCATCAGCACCTGCTCCGGCGCCACATGGTTGGCGGCGCCGATTTCGTCCTCCGCTCCCCAGCGGGAGGGTTGGCATTGTTCCGCCTCGACCCGGGGAACGATCAGCAACAGCGAGAGCACCAGCAGGATGCCGCAGTTTGTGCAAAATAGTTTTATCATGGTCTGTCCCCATTTTTCTGTTCGGCTGCTGTGTGTTTAGCGCAGATACTCCCTATAAGCAAACTGACGGACAGAGTTTTGGCTTGTTTCGCCCGATCGTGGTGAAATAACGATGGTGACATCATTATCGGAGTGCCTGTGAAACTGTATTCGTACTACCGCTCTTCCGCTGCGTACCGGATTCGTATTGCCCTCAACCTGAAAGGGCTGCCCTACGACTACGTGCCGGTAAACCTGTTGACCAGCGAGCAAAAGGGCGAGGCCTATCTGGCGCGCAATCCCCAGGGCCTGGTGCCGGCGCTGGAGCTGGACGGTGGCGAGATTCTCTCCCAGTCCGTGGCCATCCTGGAATGGCTGGAGGAGACCTGTCCGCCACCGGCCCTGCTGCCGCAGAACCCGCTGCTGCGAGCGCAGGTACGCTCCCTGGTCAACAACATTGCCTGCGATATCCACCCGCTCAATAATTCCTCGGTACTGGGCTACCTGAGGGACCGCATGGAAGCGAGCGAGGAAGCGATCCACGCCTGGTACCGCAACTGGGTAGACCGCGGTTTCAGCGCCATCGAACAGAGCCTGGCCCGGACCATGGGGGACTGCTGTTTTGGCGATCGACCCACCCTGGCGGATGTCTGCCTCATACCCCAGGTGTACAACGCCTATCGTTTCAAGGTGCCCATGGAGGACTATCCCAACATCCGCCAGGTGAACCAGCATTGCTGCTCACTGCAGGCATTCGAACGCGCGGCGCCCGAGGCGCAGCCGGACGCATGAGTACGCACGGTTCCGGCGCCCTCTCCTGCCCGCCTGTGTATACAGCCGGGTATATGCTGGTTATATGAAAGGGCTTTACGCTATCATCCACAGCCGCTCCAGCAAGATACGACACCGATGAGCAAACGATTACTGGCAGAGTGGTATCCCCAGGACGCGATCCAGATAGCCTGGCCGCACAGGGGAACCGACTGGGCCCGGATGCTGCCGGAGATCGAGGCCTTCTACTACGAACTCGTGGATACCCTCAGCCACCAGGAGCAGGTCGTGATCGCCGCCGACCCCAGCCTGGACAGCGAGCGAATCCAGGCTGAACTGTCCCGGCGCGGCGCGAACCTGGGCAACGTGCGCTGGTTCGAAGTCGCCACCGACAACACCTGGGCACGGGACCACGGCCCCATTGCCATCGGCGACGCGACGGGCATCGAGCTGCTCGACTTCGAGTTCAATGCCTGGGGCGGCAAGTACGGCTCCAGTCTCGACAATGCGATCAACCGCGAGATAGACAGGCAGCACGGGTACGGCGCGCCCTTGCGCCAGGTCGACTTCGTGCTGGAGGGCGGCTCCATCGAAACCGATGGGCTCGGCACCCTGCTCAGCACCACCACCTGCCTGCTCAACCCCAACCGCAACGGCGGACTGACCCTTGCGCAGGTGGAGAGCCGGCTGCGGGAGCAGCTGGGGATCGACCGGTTCCTGTGGCTGGAACACGGCCACCTCGCGGGGGACGACACAGACGCCCACGTCGATACCCTGGCCCGATTCGTCGACGCTGACACTATCGCCTATGTCCAGTGCGGCGACACAGGCGATGAGCATTTCGAGGCCCTGGCAGCGATGGAGGCGGAACTGCAGGCCTTCCGTGGGGCGGACGGCGAACCCTACCACCTGGTGCCGCTGCCGCTGCCGGCAGCCATACGCAATGCCGATGGCGATCGCCTGCCCGCCACCTACGCCAATTTCCTGATCAGCAACCGCAGCATTCTCCTGCCGGTGTACGGCGACCCGCAAGACCAGCGGGCGATCGCGGCGCTGAGCGCCGTATCGGGCGAACGCAGCGTGGTGCCCGTCAACTGTCGCGCTCCGATCGAGGAATTCGGCAGCCTCCACTGCCTGACCATGCAACTACCCCGGGGAGCCCTCACCAATGCTTAAAGTCGCTCTTGTCCAGCAAAGCTGCAGCGCCGATGTGGCGGCGAACCAGGCCGAATCCGAAAAGCAGGTGCGCCATGCCGCGCAGCGCGGTGCCGCCCTGGTGGTATTGCAGGAGCTGCACTCCGGCCTGTATTTCTGCCAGACCGAGGACACCGGCCAGTTCGACCTGGCCGAGCCGCTGGACGGCCCGACCCGGCAGCGCTTCGAGGCGCTGGCCAGGGAACTCGACATCGTGCTCGTTATCTCGATCTTCGAGAAGCGCGCCACGGGCCTGTACCACAACACGGCGCTGGTCATGGACGCGGGCAATGGCTGCGCGGGTTATTACCGCAAGATGCATATCCCCGACGACCCGGGTTTCTACGAGAAGTTCTATTTCACGCCCGGTGACGCCAGCGGTGAGCTGCAGGGCTTCCGCCCGATACAGACCCGGGTGGGTAAGCTCGGGGTGCTGGTGTGCTGGGACCAGTGGTACCCCGAGGCCGCCCGCCTGATGGCGCTGGCGGGTGCCGACATGCTGATCTATCCCACCGCCATCGGCTGGAACCCCGGGGATGAACCGGCGGAAAAGGAACGCCAGCTGGCGGCCTTGCAGATCGTGCAGCGCGGCCATGCGGTGGCCAACGGCCTGCCGGTGATCGTGCCCAATCGCACCGGGACCGAGCTGTCGCCCGATGGCGGGAAAATCGATTTCTGGGGACACAGTTTCGTGGCGGGGCCACAGGGGGAAATCCTGGCGGAAGCGCCCGCCGCCGAGGCCGCCACGCTGCTGGTGGAGGTGGATCTGCGGCGCAGCGAGGATGTGCGGCGCATCTGGCCCTTTCTGCGGGACCGCAGGATAGAGGCCTACCCCAACATCACCAAACGATTTATCGATTGAGGGAGTACGGGATCTACCTGCTGAAATCCGCCATGGTAAAACCGCGGCAGGACCAGGCCCGCTCCACCGGCATGTCCGCCTGGCGCTGGGCTCGCCGCACCGACTCCGCATCCGGCGCCCGATACAGGCAGATCATGCGTTTGCGATCATCCGAAAAAAAGGTGCGCAGAAACGTGACCTGGTGCTGTTCGAGGCACCAGGCGGCCGCATCCTCCCTGGCCTGCAATGCCGCCAGCGTCACCGGGGTGATGAAGCGACGCTCCACCACCACCGTGGGCTCGTCCTCCCGCCCGTTGTCGTGCACTGTGCCTGCCCAGGTATTGCGCGTCCT
>JAZBNW010000126.1:0-4537 GCA_036350855.1 Halieaceae bacterium | reverse complement strand
TGCGCGGCGGTCATGGCGTTCTTGTCTTAGGGCTCGCCGCTCGCCGTATTGCTGCCCTGGAGGCTGTCCGCGTAGTAGGCAGCCTTACCCCGCTCGGTGTCCGCCAGGGCCGCGGCGGTCGAGACGGATAAAAGCGCTATGACCAGCATCCTGTAGACGTTAGTTTTGACTTCCATATTTATCTCCCTGTGTATGGAACCGTCCCTCGCGAGCAGTTCCATTTTTGCAGGCAAAAGTCTAGCGCAACTTTCAGGCATGGCAAGCTGCATACACGATCCGGTCGCATGCCCTAACTGGCTTCATGGACTTTCGATACGCATGCCCCTATGCTTTTCGGGCTTGCCTCTGGACTGACGCCATGTTTCCTCTGCGCGATGACAACCCTCACTTCCTGACACCCTGGGTTACCTACGGCATTATCGGACTCAATGTGTTTGCCTGGGTTTTCCTCCAGGGCCTGGGTGCCGAGCCCGCACTGTCCCGCTCGGTCTGTAACCTTGGGCTAATGCCCGCCGACCTGCTGGGCACCCTGCCAGCGGGCACCGAGTTCCAGGTCGGACCACAAACCTGGTGCGTACTCACTGACGCCCCCGCCATCCATACGCTGTTCACCTCGATGTTCATGCATGGGAGCTGGATGCATATCATCGGCAATATGTGGTTCATGTGGGTGTTCGGCAACAATATCGAGGACTCGATGGGCCATGTCCGCTTCGCCTGCTTTTACCTCATATGCGGCCTGGCCGCCGCTCTTGGCCAGACTTTGTCCAACCCTGACTCGGGCATTCCCATGGTTGGCGCATCCGGCGCGATAGGCGGGGTGATGGGGGCCTATATCGTGCTCTACCCCAGGGTACATGTTCACATGCTTGTTTTTCTGGGCTTTTTCATCACAGTCATCGCGGTACCGGCGGTGCTGATGCTGGGCTACTGGTTGCTGCTGCAATTCATAGGCGGATTTGGCTCGATTGGCGCACAGGGCGGAGGCACCGCGTTCTGGGCACACATAGGGGGATTTGCCGCGGGCGCCGGACTGATCACCTTTTTCAAGGTACCCGAGCTGGTCAATCGCCACCCCTACCACGGACTGCGACAGCCGGCCTCACGCAACCGCAGCTGGCAGCGGATTCGCTGAGGCGATGCAAGCGCTGGATCAGGGACGATTCAGGCGGATGTTCGGCTATCGTGTTTCCGGATCCGGGACAAACAGTTACCATGTTTTCACTGCGCCGCAGAGTAGCCGACAGGAGGCCGTCCCGGAATAAATCATGCCCGAACTGGATCGATTCACCAGGATATACCTGGTCGTCATCTCGGTTGTTGCAGTCGCCGGAATTGCCTGGTGGATATCGACCTGGGATTCCAGGTTAAGCCAGATGAACAGGACTCTTGCTGAAGACGTGGAACTGGCGGGCTACCCTTACCCGTTCAAAGTGATTTCCCTGGAAAACGGGGTCGCAGAGATATCCAGTCCGCGCTCCGCTGACGTTCCCGTCATACGGTTTCTGCGTATTATCCATCCTGAATTCCAGAACAGCAGCGTGATGGATGAATCGGTAATGGCCGCGCAGGACACGCTTGCCAGGATGCAGTCACGTGCGGGCAAGCTTGTCAGCGACATGGAGGAGGTCGATTCCATTCGCTGGACAATCGACCGCAAGTGGTACGCTGCCAATGGCGTCTACCTGGATTGACCCCGGAGCCAACAGTACCGGCATACCACTTGCAGCCAGCCATTGGCCCGACTTTCTGGTTCCTTGTGCTCCTCGCCATCGCGTTGGCAAGCCCCCCGGGCCTGGCCCGTGAGACAGCGGCGCCTTCGGGTGACGCCGGGGCCCCATGCCAGATACTCAATGTGTTCGTGAGACAGGGCTGCCCACACTGCGCTGACGCCGGGCAGTATTTGTCGGACATGCAATCACGCCATCCCGGGCTCGTTATCAATGTTTTCGATGTCGCCGCTGATACCAACGCGCGGGACCGGCTGTTTGAACTCAGCGCCGCACACGGTATCACCAGGCCGGGGGTACCGGCTTTCGAGCAGTGCGGTGACTTCAGCGTGGGGTTCTCAGCCGAGGCGGGCACACCCGGGTTGCTGGAGGCGCGCATTGCCGGCGCTCTGCCCACCCGGACGGGCCGCATCGATACCCCGTTTGGCGAATTTTCCGTACACGATATAGGGCTGCCCGCTTTTACGCTCATTATGGGGCTGGTCGATGGCTTCAACCCCTGCGCCATGTGGGTGCTGCTGTTCCTGTTGTCTATCCTGGTCAACGTCAGGGACAGGACCCGCATCATGCTGATAGCCGGCACCTTCGTCGTCGTGAGCGGGCTGGTGTATTTTGCGTTTATGGCGGCGTGGCTGAACCTGTTCCTGCTGCTGGGCTTCGCCCGCTGGATACAGATTATCCTCGGGCTGGTCGCGATCGGCATGGGCATGGTACACATCAAGGACTTCATGCTGCCGGGCAAGGGGCTCTCCCTGAGTATCCCGGAGGCAGCAAAACCCGGTCTCTATGCACGTACGCGCGCCGTGCTTCACGCACGCCATCTGATGGTTGCACTGCTGTCCGTGACCACGCTGGCCTTCATGGTCAACGTCGTGGAACTGTTGTGCACGGCGGGACTGCCGGCCCTCTATACCCAGATACTGAGCCAGTATGGCTTGTCGCCTCTCCAGTACTACGGCTACCTGGCGCTGTATAACCTGGCTTACATATTCGATGACGCCGTTATGGTGACAATAGCGGTGGTGACCCTGCGCAAGCACAAACTGCAGCAGGGCGAGGGAAGGTGGCTGAAGCTGGTCAGTGGCCTGGTGATATTTATCCTGGGGGCGCTGTTGCTGTTCGCCCCGCACTGGCTGTTCTGAGCGGTGACGTCCGGCGAAAGATTCTACAACTTTCTCTGGAACCGGCGCTGGGTACCGCGGCGCCTGTTGCGCCACCTGTACAAGCGCCTCGCCCGGAGCGGGGTAGCGCCTGATATCCCCTTCGCGACGGATTTTTTTGGCCTGCGCTACCAGGGCAACCTGAACAACAATATCGATTTCAATATTTACTTCTACGGAGCCTTCGAGAAACCGCTGCTGTTCTTCCTGCGTGATGCCCGCAACAGGCTTCGAGTCGAAAAGCCGGTATTTGTCGATATCGGGGCGAACGTCGGCCAGCACTCGCTGTTCATGTCCGCTCACGGAATGCAGGTCCACGCCTTCGAGCCATTCGCCCGGGTGCGCGAGCAGTTTATGAGGCAGGTCCAGGCCAACCGGCTTGATAATGTCCGCGTCCACCCGGTAGGCCTGAGCAACGAAAACACACGCTCGAAATTTTTCGCCCCTACCGGAACGAATGCGGGCATCGGCTCCTTCGACGCCAACAGCGTCGACAAGGGCAACGTGAATATAGGTGAGCTGCAACTCGCCCGGGGAGACGACTATTTTCCACGCCATGGCATCGACCGTATCGACCTGCTGAAAATCGATGTGGAGGGCTATGAGAAACGGGTGCTGGAAGGCTTACGGAAAAGTCTGGAGCGCGAGCGCCCGATTATTGTGTGCGAGATCACCCTGGGCAATTCCCTCTCGTTTGCCACGGTTGAGGAACTGAGGGAGTACCTGCCCTCCGATTACCTGCTGTTTACCTTCGCCAGGCGCAAGGCGGACGGCTCCAAAGCCCGCAGGCGCAACGCCCGCGATCGTTATTCGGGTCACTACCGACTTACCCCCCTCGGCCGCCTGCGCAGCTCGGGCCAGGATGACATCATCGCCTGTCCGCTGGAGAAAGAGTCCTTACTGCCGCAGGAAAATCTCCCTGCCGACCGGCAGGACAGGCGCGACGCCTCGTGATGGCGGGCACTGACGCGGACGGGCGAGGGCACATCTGATGTTGGGATTCAGGGGTTCGTTCCCCTGCCCTCTCTGAGGATCAGGTCCCGGCGGGCGAGAATAGCGTCTATCTGCTGCGGGTGCAGAAAGTCCGACAGCTCACTGCTGAGCTTGCCTTCGTCAAGGGCTTCCAGGCGGGCGCGCAACAGGTCGGAGACGTCAATCGTCGCCTTGCGATATTGCTTTGGCCGCTTCGTGCTGGAGCGGAAGGCCCGGCTGTGGTCGATCAGCTTCAACATGAGATCGTCTTTGGTCCACAGGATATTGCCGAGATTGCGATCGTCATTGTGAATCAGGATGTCGAATACAACCCGCAATCGATACTGCTCATATTGCTTGCAGTACCCGCTGAATTCCGGCTGCTGTTCGGCACGGTCGGTTTCCGTGATCGCGTTGTCTATCCAGTCCGACAGCGCACCCTGCTGACCCTCCACCGTGGCGACCACGGCGGTGGGTACAATCTGCAGGTCGAGCATCCGGTCCAGCTTGTAGGCGGCCACATCGTAGACATAGCGATCGCTGTTGTCATTGCGGGTTGCGGAGTAGCTGGATTTAGACTGCAGGCCGCGATCGGTATCCTCATACTTGAACGCCGCATCGTTGCTTATCCCGTCTTTCTGCTGGGTAACGCGCCTGGGTCTGGTAACTCCCGCG
>JAZBNW010000125.1:0-4826 GCA_036350855.1 Halieaceae bacterium | reverse complement strand
TGTGCTGCTGCTGGACGAACCCACCAATCACCTGGACCTCGACGCCACCCTGTGGCTGCAACAGTGGCTGCAGCAATACCCCGGCACCCTGCTGATGATCTCCCACGACCGGGATTTTATCGATGCGACCTGTGAGCGCATCCTGCAGATCGAGCAGCAGCAACTGCAGGCTTACAAGGGCAACTACTCCGACTTCGAGCGGCAGCGGGCCGAGCGCCTGGCCAACCAGCAGGCCAGTTACGAGAAGCAGCAGCGACGGATCGCCGAGATCGACGACTTCGTGCGCCGCTTTCGCTACAAGGCCACCAAGGCGCGACAGGCCCAGAGCCGCCTGAAGGAGCTGGAGCGCATGCAGGCGCTGGCGCCGGCACATATCGACTCCCCCTTCGACTTCAGTTTCCCGCCACCGGCCCGCAGCAGCGACCCGCTGTTGCGCCTCGACGACGCCTGCCTCGGCTATGGCGAGGCCCCCATACTGTCCGGGGTGGAGTTGCACCTGCGCCCCGGCAGCCGCTACGGCCTGCTGGGCAAAAATGGCGCCGGCAAATCCACCCTGCTGAAGAGCCTGGTGGGCGACCTGCCCCTGCTGGCAGGTGAGCGAAGCTGCGGTGAGCACTGCCAGATCGGCTACTTTGACCAGCAGCAACTGGAAGCCCTGGACTTGCAAGCCAGTGCCGCCCTGCACCTGCAGCGCCTCAGTCCCGAGGCCCGGGAGCAGGACATCCTGAATTTCCTCGGCGGCTTCAACTTTCGCGGCGACGCCGCCACCAGCCTGATCGCCCCCTTCTCGGGAGGCGAAAAGGCCCGCCTGGCCCTGGCCATGGTGGTGTGGCAACGCCCCAACCTGCTGGTGCTGGACGAACCCACCAACCACCTCGACCTGGATATGCGCCACGCCCTGGAACTCGCCCTGCAGGCCTACGAGGGCGCCCTGATCCTGGTGAGCCACGACCGCCACCTGCTGCGCAATACCGTGGATGAACTACTGCTGGTACACGATGGCCGGGTGGAAACCTATGGCGACGACCTGGAGGGCTACGAGCGCTGGATTCTCTCGAGCTATCGCCAGGTCGAGCGCGGCGAACCCGCTGTCGCGGACAGCTCGCGCAAGGAAAAGCGCCAGAGCGCGGCGGCCCTGCGGGAAAAGCTGCGCCCCCTGCAAAAAACCATTGAAAAGACCGAGCGCGAGATGAGTGCAGTGGAGGCCGAGCAGGCGGAGCTGCAGAACCACCTGGGGGATGCCGCGCTTTACTCGGAAGGGCGCAAGCAGGACCTGGCGGACCTGTTGCGGCGGGAGGGGGAGCTGAAAGCCAGGGCCACCCAGCTGGAAGAGGCCTGGCTGGAGCAACAACAGGCCCTGGAGGAGATCTCGGGGCCCTGACGGGTTCGCGCAGGTTTTCTCGCCGGGTTTAATATCCCACGAGTCGCAGTTTGGCCAGGCGGTCGAGCTTCTTGATGGCGGCCTCCCGCTGCTGGGCGGTACTGCGATCAGGCGCCGCGGCGGACCACAACAGCTGCACAGGGCGCCGCCCGCTGGTATAGCGGGGACCGCCGGCCAGCTGGCCATTGTGCTGCCGCAGGCGCTTCTGCAGGTCCCGGGCAACCCCCGTGTAGAGGCTGCCATCGGCGCAGCGCAGTATATAGACGGACCAGTCGCCGGCCACGGTTGGCGACACTCAGGCCAGCGCCAGCACCTCTTTGACGCATTCGCTGATACCGCTGTAGGCCTCGGCTACGCCCCCGGCCAGCATGTAGGCCGGCGTGGTGACCAGCTTGCGCTCCGTGTCCACCCTGGCCTCGGATACCGGGCAGGCGAGATGCTCCGCCCCCATGGCCTCGATCGCCGCCGCAGTCCCGGCGTCATTGCCGATGGTGCAGCGACTGCCGGCCCCGCAAATGGCCGCCGCCATGACCGGCGCGATACACATCAGGCCTATGGGCTTGCCGGCCTGATGAAAAGCCCTGGCGATGCGCAGGAAGTCCGCATGGACTTCCATGTCCGCGCCGGCGACCGCAAAATTACACAGATTCTTGGCTGCACCGAAGCCCCCCGGCACCAACAGGGCGTCGAACGCCCCGACGTCCAGGGACGCCAGGTCGAGGATATTTCCCCGGGCGATCCGGGCCGCCTCCACCAGCACGTTGCGGGTCTCCCCCGCCACCGGCTCCCCGGTCAGGTGATTGACCACGTGCATCTGCTCGATATCCGGTGCGAAACACTGGTAGCTCGCACCCTGCTGCTCGAGGCTGAGCAAGGTCAGCACTGCCTCATTGATCTCCGCGCCATCGTAGACACCGCAACCCGCCAGAACCACTGCCACCTTAGCCATTGCCTCACCTCCATAGTTACCGGACAAGCCCGGCGCCGGGCCGGGAAACCGCTACTTTACCATCCCCGTGGCGCCCGATCAGCCCGCGCCCAGAAGCCAGCGGTGGTAACGCTCCACCCAGGCCAGCAGGCGCTCGGGCTTGCGAGCCTTGCGCCACTCGCTCGCCAGAAAGCGGTTGCTCTCGCCCAGGGTGGGATAGACATGGATGGTGCCAAGGATCTTGCCGAGCCCGATGCCGTATTTCATGGCCAGCACAAACTCCGGCAGCAATTCCGCCGCGTGGTAACCGACGATCGTGACGCCGAGGATGCGGTCTTTACCGGGCACCGTCAGCACCTTGATAAAGCCATGGGCTTCACCGTCGGCGATGGCGCGGTCCAGGTCGTCGATGTCGTAGCGTGTCACCTCGCAGGCGATGCCCTGTGCCCGGGCCTCCTGTTCATTCAGGCCCACCCGCGCCACTTCCGGATCGGTGAACGTCGCCCAGGGCACGATCGAGTAGTCCACCTTGAACCTGCGAAAGCGGCCGAACAGGGCGTTGACGGTGGCGTACCAGGCCTGGTGACTGGCCATATGGGTAAACTGGTAGGGTCCCGCCACGTCGCCGCAGGCAAAAATCGTGGGTATACGGGTGCGCAGGTGGTCATCCACCGTCACCGTGCCTGTCGCGGTCAGGGGGATACCCAGTGCTTCCAGACCCATGTCCTCCACGTTGGCATGGCGACCGACCGCCACCAGCACCCGGTCGAATGCCAGCTCCCGCTCGCCATCCGGGGTCCTGAAGGTGGCCCGCTGGCCGTCGGCTTCCCGCCTGAACGCCAGGGGCTCATAGCCGGTATGGAGGGTCATCCCGTGGGATACCAGGGTCGCCGCGAGCGCCGCCGATACCTCCGGGTCCTCCCGGGGCAGCACCCGGTCGGCATGGGTGACCAGGGTCACCCGGCTACCCAGCCGGGCAAAGGCCTGGGCCAGTTCACAGCCGATAGGCCCCGCGCCCACCACCAGCAGGTGATCCGGCGCCTCCCGTATCTCCCAGACCGTATCCGAGGTCAGGTAGTCCAGAGCCTCGAGGCCGGGAATAGCGGGTACCCTGGGCCTGGCGCCGCTGGCGATGATGATATTGCGCGCGGACAGGGTCCGGCCGTTGACCTCGACTTCCCAGGGCGACACGATTCGGGCATCGCCCTGCAGACAGTCCACCCCCAGGGAGGTAAAACGCTCGATCGAGTCATGCGGCTCGATGGTCTTGATCACCGCCTGCACCCGCTCCATCACCCGGCGAAAGTTCACCTGCACCGACATCGGCTCCAGGCCGTACTCCGGGGCCCGGCGGGCATAATCGGCGATACGGGCGGAACGGATCAGGGCCTTGCTGGGCACGCAGCCCGTATTGAGACAGTCGCCCCCCATTTTATGGCGCTCGATGAGGGTTACCTTCGCCTTGACCGTCGCGGCTATCAAGGCGGACACCAGGCCCGCGGAGCCGGCGCCGATGACGATCATATTGGTGTCGAAGCGGGCCGGTCGGCGGTAGGGCGCCAGCACCCGACGCGCCTCTATATACGCCAGCAGCCACTTCGCCAGCAGGGGGAAAACAGCCAACAGCACGAAGGACAATAGCAGGCCCGGGGAGATGATCCCGGCGGTGGATTCCAGCTCCCCCAGCTGGGTGCCTGCGTTCACATAGGCCGCCGTCGCCGGCAACATACCCAGCTGCGACACCCAGTAGTAGCGCCAGGGCCGGATCGGCAGCAGGCCCATCAGCAGGTTGATCACAAAGAAGGGGAAGATGGGCACCAGCCGCAGGGAAAACAGGTAGAAGGCGCCGTCCTTCTCGAACCCGGCGTTCACCGCCCGCAGCTGCCGGCCAAACCTGTCCTGCACCCAGTCGCGCAACAGCAGGCGCGACACCAGGAACGCCAGCGTGGCGCCGATGCTGCTGGCAAAGGAGACCAGCAACAACGCATACCAGAAGCCGAACAGCGCGCCCCCCGCCAGGGTCATGACCGCAGCCCCGGGCACGGAAAGCGCGGTCACGCCGACGTACACTGCAAAATACAGCAGCCCTGCCAGCAGCGGGTTTTCCGCATACCAGGCGCGCAGGTCGCCAACACGTTGCTGCAGGGTGTCGAATTGCAGGTAACTGCCGAGGTCGAAATAGAACCAGGCGGCGACGGCCAGGGCAATGATTGAGATTACGGCGATTTTCTTGATCGACACGATGGGTTCACCTGTTGTTTTTCTTTGGGGCCGTTATGGCTTTTGCGAGACTACTCTCCCTTATGTGACAAGACTACTGCCAGGTGGTTCGCTCGGGGTACTCAGTCGCTTTTCCTGCGCCGCACAGCGAGGCAAGTGGAGATTTTCAGGACCCGCTACAAGCACATCCATGTGCGCTCGTGTTCCCGAGCGCGGACCGGGCCGTCCCTGGCCTCACACGTCCCCGGTCGGGCCTTCCCGCACCAGTACCTCTCTATCGCTCAAGATGTTGAATCG
>JAZBNW010000124.1:0-18626 GCA_036350855.1 Halieaceae bacterium | reverse complement strand
GGGTAGGCGAGGCGGGGCCCGTGTTCTCCCACGCCTTCTGCAACAGCGGCGGCGAGGACAAGGACTTCTTTATCCGCGCCCACCATCTGGGTGCGCAGTTGGCGTCAGCGGAAAAGTCCATCATTCACCGCATCCACGGGCCCGAGCGCTACACCGCCCGCGGCCTGATCAAGCGGGGCTTCAAGAACGGCTGCTCCCAGGTCAATATGGCGCGCTACCACGGCGACGGCAACCGCATGTTGAAACTGCTGTCCACCGCCCTGGCGAAGATGCTTATCTCATTGATTATATTGCCTTTTTCTATCTTTTCGAAAAGCACGTTCATGCATAGCCTGTACCGCATGGCCAAGGCCGGCGGCGTGCTCTACACCACGGTGACGGGGCGCAGTATCAAGTACTATTCACGCTGAAAGTACCCCCCTCAAAATGGCAAAAAAGGGCCCGTTCCATTATAGTTGCCCGGTGTAAAACGGACCCCGCAACCATATGAAAGCCTGCGTATTTATCCAGACCAACCAGAAGCAAATCACCGGCGCCATCGTGGCCGAGCACGCCCTGCGCCGCTATTCCGCCAACAACGACAAGTTCGACGTGCAGATCATGGACAGCCGGGATTACCCGATGTTCGCCGCCCACGAGGGGCAGGAATACCTGCGCGACGGTGTCAAGCGCACCTGGCTCAACGACGACCTGCAATCCTTCACGCCCACCCGCTTCATGCCTCCGAAACTGATGGGTTACGAAGGCCGCGCGGTAGTTATCGACCCGGACATCTTCGCAGCCGCCGATATCTGGGAACTGCTCAGCCGCGACATGCACGGCAAGGCCATCATGTGCCGCATGCGCTCCGGCCCCAAGGGCCTGGTCGATCGCTGCATGGCCAGCAGCGTCATGTTGCTGGACTGCGCCAGGCTGAAACACTGGGACGCCGAGCGCAGCTTCGAGGCCATGTTTGATTTCACCCAGGACTACCAGCCCTGGATCTGCCTGCGCGAGGAAGACCGCAGTACCATCGACTTCTTCGAGCCCGAGTGGAACGACTTCGACAAGTTCACCCCCGCCACCAAGATGCTGCACACCACCCGGCGCAAGACCCAGCCCTGGAAAACCGGCCTGCCCACCGACTGGCGACCCGCGGAGCGTTTCCGCCTGTTTCCACCGGTGGCCTGGGTGATGCGTGCACGGCGCAAACTGTTTGGCGAGTACGCCTTCCTGGGCAACTACAAGCAGCATCCCGACCAGAATCAGGAGGACTTCTTTTTCGGCCTGCTCAAGGAGTGTCTGGCCAGCGGCAAGATCACCGAGGAATTCCTGCGCAACGAGATGGCGCTGAACCACGTGCGCCATGACGCCCTGGAGGTGCTGGCGCGGACCCCGGACCTGCCGCCGGCCCCCGCACATCCCCTCAGCGCGCTGTCAAAAGCCGCCTGACCGCAGCCGCCGTCCCCGCCAGCTCCTGCGCCGCCAGCGATGCGACGGCGCCGCTGCCCGGTGCCGGTTCGCGTATTGCCGCGGCCGCAGCCTGGACAGTTCCCCGCTCCAGCCACCGGGCGCGCCCGCTGTCGACCAGTTCGGACTGGATATTGCCGATGTCGCGCCGCATACGCGGGGGCCCCAGGCGCATCGCCAGGCGGTAGCTCAGGGGCTTGTAACGATAGCTGTGAGCCAGCCGCCACCAGGGTTGTGAGCCATCGCCCACGTCGAAGATAAACAGCGGCCGCCCCATGGCCGCCGCCTCCCCCAGCATGGACATGGATTCGCCCGTAACCACGAAGGCATCGGCCAGGGCCAGCAGGCCGCGGTAGGGGTTGTCGCCGCCACTGCCCCAGCGATAACAGAAGTTGGGCACCGTCAGCTGAGCCTGCAGGGCATCCGCCGCCGGCACCGGCGTGCGCGGGCTGTCCGTCACCAGCAGGGAGCCGCGGCAGGACTCAGCCAGCTGATTCGCCAGGCCGCCCAGGCGCTCACCCTTGGCAGGGGTCAGCACGAAACGCCCGCTGTCACCCCCCACCAGCAGCGCGATCCAGGGACGGGGCAGACCCGCCAGGCGGGGTCGCAGGCGCTCGCCATCGGCCTCCAGCTCGGCCCGGGAAAGCCGATGCAGGGGCAGGCTGTTGTGCAGGATATTGTCCTGTCGGGGCAAAAAGTACTGCGGGGTGGTGACCAGCAGGTCCCATTTGTCGAGGCCGGCCCAGGGCCGCCCCATGTGGACGAGCACCGTCCTGCCCCCGGATTGTTGCCTGATCCACAGGGCCACCGCCTCGTTGCGCCGGCCGGCACTGATCACCAGGTCGGGCCAGGGTGGCAGGAGCTCGCTGGATGCGCCCCTGTCGATGCCCGCCAGGGTCGGGCCGGCGCCTAAATGGACGAGCAACTCCCAGGGACGGGCCCGGATCCGCTTCTTCTCGTAGCCGTAGCCCAATTCATCCGCCAGGGCCAGCACCTGGGTGTTGTCCCCGGCTTTTGCGCCCAGCAGGCACCAGACCGAGACCTCTTGATTTCTCTCCAAAATATTGCCAAACCCTGCCGTTTATCTGGTACCGCGCCAGCGGTAAACTACCACACTAATCCGCCGAGGGAAGCCACAGTTTGAAACCGACCGTTTTCATTCACACCAACCACAAGCAGAAGCTGGGTGCGGTGGTGAGTCGCTACTCCCTGCAGAAAAACTCCGCCAATGCCGGGCAGTTCGATGTCAAATTCATAGAGGTCAAGGACTTCCCCTGCATGGCCGAGCGAGAGGGACAACTGTACCTGCGCGACGGCGAAATGCGCCCGTGGCTCAACAATGACCTGCAGTCCTTTACCCCGCTGCGCTTTGCGCCCCCCCAGCTCATGAACTACGAGGGCCGCGCGGTGGTTATCGACCCCGACGTGTTCGCCCTGGGCGATGTCTGGGAGCTGCTCAACCGGGACATGGAGGGCAAGGCCATCCTGTGTCGCCCCAAGTCGGGCCGCAAGGGTCGCAAGGGCGCCTTCGCCAGCAGCGTGATGCTGCTGGACTGCGCGAAGCTCCGCCACTGGCGCTTCGAGGAGAACTTCGCCGAGATGTTCAAGCCCTCGAAGCGCGACTACATGGACTGGGTCTCACTCAAGCTCGAGGACCCCGCTACTATCGGTCTGCTGGAGAGCGAGTGGAACGACTTCGACCATCTCACCGAGCAGACCAAGCTGCTGCACAACACCAAGCGCAAGACCCAGCCCTGGAAAACCGGCCTCAAGGTGGACTACCGCCCCGCCGACACTTTCCAGCTGTTTCCCCCCCGCCACTGGCTGCGCCGCGCCCGCCGTGCCCTGTTCGGCGAATACAGGTTCGCCGGCACCTACGACGCCCACCCGGATCCCAACCAGGAAAAGTTCTTCTTCGGCCTGGTAAAGGGTTGCCTGGATGACGGCGTGATCACTGAGGCGCAGCTGCGCGAGGAAATGGAGCAGGGGCATTTGCGGGCCGACGCGCTTGAGCTGGTTCGGGCGGCCTGAGGTTTCGCAAATAGGGCAAATAGGGGACAGACCACGGTTTGGCGCCACCACACAAATAGGGGACAGACCACAGTTTGGAGCCATCACATTCTCGCGGATCGAATAAGATCCAACCCAGCCCCAGCCGGAAGCGCCTCGTTAGGGGGATTTAATAGTGGTCTGTCCCTAATTTCCTGTCCCTAATTTCCCTCTCCCAGCCGCGCCCGGTTTGCCACAACGAACCAGGCCGCCAGGCAACTAGAGTCTCGAAATCAGCTATAGCGAAACAGCGGATCCAGCTCGGCAGCCAATCGGGCATCGATGGCCGTGACTTCCTCGTCGGTGAAATAGTCGCGGTAGCCGCCGACCTTGGCGCGACGCACCTTGAAGCTGTCGGGATTGTCCTTGTCGCGGGGCATCATGCGGCCACCGGCGAAACGGAACTGCTCCTTGCTCTCCATTTTCTTCATGTTCTCGTAGGAGGAGTACTCCACCGCCGCCTCGAGCTCGGCATCGGTCGCATTCACCTGCATGAAGTCCAGCAGCTTGCGCAGCTCTTCCCGGGTATTGCTGCGCAGGTCCTCGTAGCGCAACAGGTGGAACGCGTCGACCTTGCCGGCCTCCGCCGCCCACAGGTTCAGGTAATCGCAGACGGCACGCATGCCGCCGCCGTTGTCACCCATCACGAAATCGAACAGGCTGATGTCGCTGCCCTGGGGCGGATAATTATTGATAGCGACCTTGGATGGCTTGATCCGGAACTTCCACTGGAAAAACTGGGACACCGCCACATCCCGCGGGTCCCGGGCGAGCAGTATCACGCGCTTGTTGTAGAACGGCTGTTTGCTGCTGAAATCGCCGGTGAAATCCTTGATGTAGTTGTCGTGGGTAAAGAATATCTTTGGTACCGCCTCGTTCAGGTTGTGGAAATTGTCGAAACCCAGGATGGCGTTTTCCGGCAACTTGTACATCACCCGGAACAGGTGGGAGATCATCACCCGCAGCCAGGTGCGGCCGCTCTTGCCGAAGGACACCACCACGATATCGGCGCGCTGCAGCTTGTCGAACTGCTCCACACCGCGCAGCTTGCGCTCGGCCTCGAGTATCACCTCCTCGGGCTGGCCGCGCATGCGCCAGTGCAACCACTTGCGGGAGAGTTTCTTGCGGGCGGTCTGCAGCCCCTGGCGCAGGTTCTGGATAGCGAGATTCATGCCTTTTCGACCCCGTAGCCGAACACCGGGTCCAGCCCTTCCACCATGCGGTCGAGCCGTTCACACTGTTCGTCGGTGAAATAATCGCGGTAGCCGCCGACCTTGGCCTTGCGCACCTTGAAGGACTGGGGGTTGTCCTTGTCCCCGGGCTTGACCCTGGCGCCGCTGCCCTTGAAGAACTTTTCCTGCTCCATTTTTTTCATATTGTCATAGGCCGCGAAATCCACTGCTTCCTGCACCTGCTGCGGGGTCACCTCGGTACCGGTAAATTCCAGGATGCTGGAGAGCACCGCGGCGGGGTCGGCGCGCATGTCCTCGTAACGCACGATCAACACGTCCTTCAACTGGGGAATCGCGCGGGCCCAGCCATTGAAATAGTCGACGATGCGCGGCACGCCGGCGTCCTCGTCCAGCACGAAATCCCACACCCCGATGTCGGCGCCGTGGGGAGGGTAGTCGTTGATGAATTTCTTGTTGGGGCGCATGCGAAACTGCCACTGGAAAAACTGGGACACGGCAACGTCGCGGGGGTCGCGCACCAGCAGCACGATGCGCTTGCCAAGGAAATGGGCCTTGGACTCCTGGTTGCCGGTATAGTCGCGCAGGTAGTTGTTGTGGGTGAAAAACACCGCGGGAAGCCGCGGGTCGAGCTTCTTCAGGTTGTCGAAGTCGAGCAGCTCGCGGGCATCCAGGCCACCCTTGAGCTGGTAGGCACGGGACAGCATCACCCGCAGCCAGGTGCGACCGGATTTGCCCCAGCTCATCAGCACCCAGTCACTTTGCTCCAGCTTCTTGAACTCCTCGCGACCACGCAGCCAGCGCTCGATCTTCTTGCGCCGCGGCGCGGGCAGCCAGAAGCAGAGAAGCATTATGAGGTGGCGGACGACAGCCCGTGCGGTATCGGCCATATGCGGGAGGTCCTCGCTGGCAAGACATGATCTGGAAACTGCAAAGGCCGCGCATGTTACAGGAAAACGCCTGTTCCCGCACCACGGGGCAAGCGCCGATTTACCGCACTATTAACATCGATTAGGGGCACTATTAACAGGATCACAGGCCCGATCCGCCTTGTCCGGGACCACCACGGCCACTAGAATGCGCCGATGTCGATGATCAACCTACAAGCCCTGCAGACCGCCGAACTGCACACCGACCCATTCGATTACATGGTGGTGCCGGGCTTTCTCAGCCCCGAGATCCTGGCCCGCGTCAACGCGGACTACCCCGCCATCGAAACCGCGGCGAACCACGCACTTGATAACCTGCAGTATGGCCCGGCTTTCGCCGACCTGATGGAGGAGCTGCGCGCCCCGGCGTTCGCCACGGCCCTGGGCGAGCGCTTCGACATGGAGCTGGCCTCCCTGCCCACCACGGTCACCGTGCGCAAATTCTGCGAGCGGACCGACGGCAATATTCACACTGACCACAAGAGCAAGGTCATCACCGTGCTGGTGTATTTCAACGAGCACTGGGATCACGAGGACGGGCAGTTGCGGATGCTGCGCTCAAAGGGTGATATCGAGGATTACGCCGCCCAGGTGCCGCCGCTGGGGGGCACGCTGCTGGCGTTTCGTCGCACCGACCACTCCTGGCACGGTCACACCCGCTTTGTCGGGGAGCGGCGCATGGTCCAGCTCAACTACCTGGACGAGAGCCCGCTGGCGGTCGCCGCCCAGCGCCTCAGCCGCTTCGGCACCCACTTCATGAAGAACGTTCTGCGCATACGCTGACACCGGCCCCGGCCTGCCTTCGCGCAGGCCACCCCCCGCGGGTATCAGCCGGGGAACAGGGCCTCTATCCGCCTGACCACCTTGCCGACATCGTCGGGAAGTTCGGCGGCCGTGCGGCGAAAGGGCTGCCCGGCCCAGACTGCCAGACCCTGCTCGACCAGCATCCGGTGAAAGGCGCGAAAATCGCGGGTCGCACACAGAATCTTGAACACATCGACATGGTAGACCCCCCGGGCCAGGCGGCGGCGCAGGCGGTCGCCGGATGTCTGCAGTTTCGGGTTGAACAGCCAGTGCGCCAGGGACCGGCGCAGCTGGTCGATACTGCCCAGGGCGCCACCGGGCAGGGGGAATATGGCCAGGGGTTTATGCAGGTAGATGACCTCCACCATCATGGACACACTGTCGCCGGTGACGATAAAGCCATCGGCACTGCCCAGCAGGGCGCGGTAGGGGTTGTCGCGAGAACCCGCCGCCCACTCGAAAAACTGTGCCTGGGGCGGCAGGTCGCGCCGCAGTACCTCCACCACCTCCGCCGTGGTGCGCCTGCTGGTGGTGACGTAGGGCGTCCCCCCGAGTTCGTCCACCACCCAGTGGGCCATCGCCACGAGATCCTGCGCCACCTTGCGGTTCATGATGAAGGGATTCGTCTCACCCCCGATCAGCATGGCGATAAGCGGCTTGTCCAGTGCCGCAAAGCGGTCCCGCCAGGCCGCGGCCTCGGCGGCCACGTCGGCCTCGCCGATCCGCATCAGGGGCAGCGTGGTGGGCAGGAAGTTGTCCATCGGGGGCATCTGGTTCTCGGCGCTGGCGACCACCAGGGAGAAATCCAGCATATGACCGGAGGGCTTGCCCACCAGCACGATCTTCGTCCGGTTGCCGGATTGCCGGCGGATCCACAGGGCAACCATCGAGGGGCGCCTGCCCACCGTGAGAATCAGGTCGGGCCAGGGCGCCTCGATGGGGTCGGACTGCTCCGGATCGATATGATCCAGGGAGGGGCGATAACGCGGCTTGCCCAGCACCCACTGGGGAAGCATGTGGACATACTTGTGCTCCACCGGCCAGGGCAGGGCGTCGACAATGGTCTCTACCTGCCCGTTGTCGCCCTGCTTGTCACTGAGGATGACCCAGGTCCGGGGGGTGGCCAAATCAGGACTCCGCGCCATCCTGGCAATAGCCCAGCTGCGGCAGGATATTGGCGCGAACCAGGGCCTCCAGTTCGGCCACCTGCTCCGGCGGAAAGTCCTCGCGGTAACCGCCGACCTTGCCCCGGCGCACCTTGAAGGTGCTGGGGTCGTCGGCGTTGACGAGCTTCATGCCGCCCTGGCTGAAGGTGCCGCTGGTCTCCAGCTTCTGCAGGTTGTCAAAGGAACCCCACTCCACCGCCGCCCGGACCTCCTCTTCGGTGAAGGTCTCACCCATCAGCCGGAGGATCTTCTGCAGGGTCGGCACGGGTTCAGCCCGCAGCTCTTCATATTTCACCAGCAGGCCCTTTTCGAGCTGTTCCACATTGCGCGCCCAGGTATTCTGGTACTCGATCAGGAAGGGCAGGCCGATATCCGAGTGTCGCACGAAATTCCACATATCGATCGTGTTCCGGTCGATCGGATGCTCGATAAAATGGTTGATCAGTTCCTGCTTGGCCCGGGACTGCCGCTTGGTGAACTGGTGATACCAGGACACTGCGATATCGATGGGGTTGCGCGCCAGGAACATGACCGGCTTGTGCCGCAGGGGGTTGTCCGGGGCGCCCACCGCCAGCAGCTTGCCCACCTCACCCTCGTAACTGTAGTAGGCATTGGTCGCCGCCAGCCGGGGAATCTCCGGGATCTTGCGGGCGAATTCATCGGTATTGATGAGCCTGGATTCCGGCAGGTCATAGCGCAGCTGGTAGAGCCGGGAAATCATCACCTTGAGCCAGGTATTGCCACTCTTGGGGTGGCCGATAATCAGGAAGTTGGCGGCATGCGCCTTGGCCAGCTCCAGCTCCGCGAGGTATTTCCGGCGCAGGGCCACCCGGGTTCCGGCGGGCAGGGGCTCGGTCGGAATGAGAATTAACGCCTTCTTGACGCCGTCACTCAACTTGAACATGCGGGGATACTCACGGGCCTTGCACAAAGCGTGCAATTATGGGGCAAGGCAGCCAAAATGACCAGACGGCCACCGCTTGGGGTACAATGGCCCGCAGCTCTCAAAGGACCGCAACCCGCTTGATCATCGACCGCCACATCAGCCTGGAAATCCTCCGCCCTTTCGTGATGGGACTCGGCCTGCTGGTCCTCGTTTTCATCGGTTTTTCCGCCGCCAGGCAGCTCTCGGCTGCCGCCGCGGGCCAGCTCGAAATGATCACGGCCTTCAAGCTGGTCGGCCTGAACACGCTGGTCACGCTGGAAATCCTGTTGCCGTCGGCGTTCTTTTTTTCCGTGCTGGCGGCTATCGGCCGGCTGTATCGCGACTCGGAGATGAGCGCGCTGTATGCGGCGGGGGTCAGCCGGGCGCGGATAATCGAGGCAGTGCTCAAGCTGGCCCTGGTGATCGCCCTGATCACCGGCGCCATATCTATCCTGGGGCGGCCCTGGGCTTTCCGGACAAGCTACGACCTGGAGTCCAGAGCCGCAGCCAAGTTCGACCTCAAGAAAATGGCAACCGGCGAATTCGTCAATATGAGCGGCAGCGACTATATCTTTATCGCCAACGACCTCGACCTGGATCGCGGCCGCCACATGGGCGTGTTCCTGCAAAAGGAGTATGAAAAGCAACGGCGCTCCGAGATCATCATCGCCGAGGCGGCGGAATTGCCGGTACTGAACCCCGGCCACGCCATGCAGGCCGAATTCTTCAATGGCTACAACTACCTGCTCGACCTGGAAAACCGCCAGGACGTGACCCTGAAGTTTGACAACCTGATTGTCCGGCTCGACAACCAGGAAGCCCAGGAACAGTACCGGCGCAAGGCAGAGACCACGCTCAACCTGTCCCAGTCGGACCAGCCCAAGGATATCGCCGAGTTCCAGTGGCGGGTCACCACGCCTATCGCCACGGTCCTGCTGGCGCTGATGGCGGTGCCCCTGGCCCGCTCGGCGCCACGGGAGTCCCGCATGCGCAACGTGCTGATAGCCGTCGGCATCTACATCGCGTTATTTACCATGACCAGCGTGGTGCGCACGGGTATCGAGCAGGGTCGGATAGGGCAACTACCCGGACTCTGGGGCGCCTATGTCTTCCAGGCTATTCTGCTGGTGGTGCTGGTCACCCAGCCATGGATGAAGCGGCGATGATTCTCGAGCGTTACATTGCAACAAACCTTGTCAAGGGCTGGCTGCTGGTACTGCTGGTGCTGGGTGCGGTGTTCGGACTGATCGGCTTCGTGCAGGAACTGGACCATACACGCTTCGACTACAATGCCCTGGCCGTGGGGCGCTACACCCTGTTTAACCTGCCACATCAGCTGGTGAGCCTGTCACCGGTCATCGCCCTGCTGGGCAGCATCGTGGCGCTGGCCAGCCTCGACCGCTCCAACGAGCTCACCATCATGAGTTGCAGCGGAATGTCACGCAGCCGCCTGGTGCGCGCCATCGCCCTGCCCACCGCCGTGATGATGGCACTGCTGTGGTTGTGCATGGAATACGTCACGCCGCCCCTGCAGCAGTCCGCGGAGGCCGAGCGACACGCCCTGCGCTATCGCAACCAGGTCAGGATCCCCGACGGTGGCGTCTGGTCAAAAAACGCCAACCGCTATATTCACCTGGAAAAAATGTACCAGGACGGGGTTCCCGGGGATATCGACCTGTTCGAGTTCGACGCTTCGGGACAACTCACCCGCGCCCTGCACGCGGAGACCGCGAAGGTCAGCAAGGACCGCACATGGCTGTTCCAGAAGGTGCGGGAGAAACTGCTGGTGGATGGCACCCTGGTCAACCGCCGCCACCGGGAATTGCAGATCCCCAATTTGTGGTCCCCGGACGAGCTGCCGACACTCACCCTGGACAGTGACAGCATGAGACTCTCGGTGCTGCACAGCTACAGCCAGTACCGGGCCGAGAATGGCCAACCCAATGAAAAGTACCTCAGTATGTTCTGGCAGAAACTGTTGATGCCGCTGACAGTGGGCGCCATGGTGCTGCTGGCCACCCCCATCAGCGCCAACCTGGGCGCCCGACGCGATCGCAGCTTCGGCCTGGACATCGCCATGGGTGCGCTGGTGGGCATCCTGTTCTACCTCGGCACACAGATCGTATTCGCCCTGGGGCAACTGTTGAACCTGAACATACCGCTGGTCGCACTGGCGCCCACGCTGGTGATCGTCGCCTGCGCGGCGCTGATGCTGCACCGGATGCACTGGTAATCGTCCCTTGAATCACGCTCACCCATGCGCTGCCCGCCTGCCATACGGGCACCCGACCGGAGTCTCCTGACATGGGGCTGATGCTCAATTTCTTTCGCGCCTACCCCTCGCAGACGACCCTGATGCTGCTGGCCCTGCTGCTGTCGGGGGTGGCCGAGGGTATTGGTCTGTCGGCGCTGCTGCCGATGATCAATATCGCCCTGGGCACCGAGGCCACCGAGATGCTGTCCGGCGTCGCCCCGGCCAGTGACAACGCATTCGAGCAGAAGGTGCTCGATATGCTGGCCTACCTGGGGATCGCGCCCACACTGGGCAATATGCTGGGGATCATGTTGTTCGGCGTGACTCTCAAGAGCGCCTTCCTCCTGCTGGCCCAGCGCCAGGTGGGCTATACCGCGGCGCAGGTCGGCACCGACCTGCGCCTGCAGATGCTGGGCGCGGTGCTGCGCAGCAAGTGGGAGTATTTCCTGCACCAGCCGGTCGGCAGGCTCACCAACGCCCTGGCCACCGAGGCACAGCGTTCCTCGGCGGCTTTCGTCAACGGCGCCACCGCGATCACCTTCCTGATCCAGGCGCTGGTCTACGGGGCGGTAGCCTTCGCCATCTCCTGGCGCGCCTCACTGGCCGCCATCGTCGCGGGAGTGGTGGTGATCGGGCTGTCCCACTTCCTGGTGCGGCTCACCCGCAAGGCCGGCAAACGACAGACCCGCCTGATGTCCTCGCTGATGGCCAACCTGACGGACACCCTGCAATCGGTGAAACCGCTCAAGGCCATGTCCCGGGAACACCTGGCGGACCAGGTGCTGGCCCACGACACCAACCAGCTGAACCGCGCGCTGCGCCGCCAGGTACTGTACGGCGCGGTGCTGGACTCTGCCCAGGAGCTGATGTTTACCGGCTTTATCTGCCTGGGCGTCTGGGTGGCGATCGAGAAGTTCGACATCGACCTGGCCATGGTGATGGTCCTGGTGGTGGCCCTGGGGCGCGCCTTTTCCTTTTTTGGCAAGGTCCAGAAGCAGCACCAGAAACTGGCCCAGGGCGAGAGCGCCTACTGGTCGCTGATGGCCTCCATCGATGCCGCCACCCGGGCGGAAGAACACGTCGACGGTGGCGTTACGCCGCACTTCGAACAGGGCCTGCAGTTCAGGGATGTGGTGTTTGGCTATGACTCGCAGCACCCTGTATTCGACGGTCTGTGCCTGGATATCAAGGCGGGAGCACTGACCACGCTGGTGGGCCCATCCGGTTCCGGCAAGACCACTATTATCGACCTGTCGATCGCCCTGCTAAAGCCCCAGGAGGGCGCGGTGCTGCTGGACGGCGTGCCCCTGTCCGAGATCAATATCAAGCAGTGGCGCAGCATGATCGGCTATGTACCCCAGGACACGCTGCTGCTGCACGACAGCATTCTTCACAACGTCACCCTCGGGGACCCGAACCTGGACCTGGCAGCTGCCGAGGAGGCCCTGCGCGCCGCCGGCGCCTGGGATTTTGTCAATCGCCTCCCCGCCGGGCTGGATACCATCGTGGGTGAACGCGGCGGCAAGCTGTCCGGTGGCCAGCGCCAGCGTATCGTGATCGCCAGGGCGCTCATCAACAAGCCTCGACTGCTGATCCTCGACGAGGCCACCAGCGCCCTGGACCCGGAGAGCGAGGAAGTGGTGCGGCAGACCATGGAAGACCTCAAGGGGCGGCTGACCATTCTCGCGATCTCCCACAACCGGGCGCTGGTGCAGGCCGCGGACCATGTCTACCAGATGTCTGCGGGCAGCGCCCGGCTGCTCGACAATGCCGCCAGGGCGGGGCTGGCGAAGTAGCCTGGCTCCAGGAGCCTGTCGGACTTAGGATGATTCTACTGCGGCGGCGGGAAATCGGCCAAATTTCCCCCGGTTTTTCGTTGCGTAGCCCCACTATGCGCCTCAAAACCGGGGAAAATTTGACTCGATTTCCCACTCGCCTCGCTACGAACCCCTAAGTCCGACAGGCTCCTGGCCGGCAGGGTCAGGTGGCAGCAATGCCCGCACCGCCGCCACGGCCCGGTCCATATCGGACTCCCCCGGCACCACCGCGGCGCCGGACTCCTCCCCCATCCAGAATGCCCTGCCACTGGCCCGCAGTTCCCGGTGCACCAGGGTGATGTCGCGACTCAGGCGCTGCCAGCACCAGCGCATCAGCCCGGCATACAGGGTGGCGGTCATGCGAAAATCCGTGGCGACGGAACTCTCGCCGCGCATTCCGCCCAGGTCGAAGATCTGCACGGGGCGGCCGGTGGCGCAGGCCTCGGACAACATGGCGATACTGTCGCCGGTAACCACCAGCCTGTCCGCCAGCGCCAGCATGCCGAAATAGGGATTGACCGGGTCGGCGGGTTGCCAGCGATAAAAGTAATTGGGGACATCGATGCCGGCCTGCAGGGCGTCAATGGCCTCATCGCTGGTGCGCGAACTGGTGGACACCAGCAGCGAGCCACCGGTCTGGCGGGCGAGCACCGAGGCCTGCTTCGCGAGACGGGTCGCCGCCAGCCGGCCGAGGGTAAAGGGGCCACTGTCGCCACCGGCGACGACGGTGATATACGGTCGCGGCAGGTGCTCGAAAACCGGGCCCCACTGGTCCCGGGCGGCCGCGAGGCGCTGCGGGGTCACGCTGTGCAGGGTCAACAGGTTGTTCAGTACGCTGGGGTGGCGGGGAACCCGGTACTGGGGGGTGGTGATGACCAGGTCGAAAGATGCCAGGGGGCCCCAGGGTCGGCCCACGTGCACATAGCGGGTATGACCGCCGGAGCGGGCGCGAATCCAGCGGCACACGGGTTCGTTGCGCACCCCGCTGGAGATGACCAGGTCCGGCCAGGGCGGTTCCAGCATGGCCGCCGACTCGACGGTGATACCGCGCTGGCTGGTCAGCCCCAGCACATGGGGCAGGACGACATGTTTGCGGTAAGTGAGCCGCTTGGTTTCGCAAGGCCAGCCGAGGGTATCAACCAGGGCCCGAACCTGCCCCTGCTCCCCCGCCCGGTAGGCGTCGATCAACCAAATGACTGGCATTACCATTCTTCCATGGGTATAGTTCCAGCCTTCGAAATCTAGCGACTTAGCTTGGGTGGCGCAAGGGTAGAGACGAAATGACCGATTACCAACAATACCTGGGTTTCCTGTACAGCGCTCTCGCAACACAAAATAAAAAGAATATTGAACTGACGGAATCAACCCACCTGGTGGCCGATATCGGCCTCAGCTCCCTGGAGGTCATGGAATTCATCGAGAAGATAGAGGATCACTTCGACATCTCGATTCCCCTCAACATCCTGCCCGACGTAAACACCATCGGTGAACTGGCGGTGAAGGTCCAGGAACTCAACCCCTGATATCCGGGTCCCGGTGTCCGCTTCGCGGGATTTCCATTGCGTAAAAATACCAGCTCAAACGGGTAATCCGGCACTGCGATTGCGGCGTTTGTAGAATAGGCTTACCGGCCAGATTTCATCAGTACAACAGGGATTCCCCATGCTGTTTGACAAATTCCAGACAATGGCCGACTTCCAGGCCGAACTCAAAGAACGCGGGGTGGTCCCCTTCGGCGCGGTCACCGAGCAACTGCTGTCCGCCACAGAGGGGGTAGTCGAGGGCCACAAGGTCATCCTCGCCGGCACCAACAACTACATGGGCCTCTCCTTTGACTCCCGCTGCATCGCCGCCGCCCAGGAAGCCGCCGCCAAATGGGGTACCGGCACCACCGGTTCGCGCCTGGCCAACGGCTCCTTCGCGGAACACCAGGCACTGGAGCGGGAAATCGCTGAATTCTACGGTGTGAGCAACGCCATCGTTTTCTCCACCGGCTACGCCGCAACCATGGGCATGTGCGCCACCCTGGCGGGGCCCGGCGACGTGATCCTGCTGGATGCGGACAGTCACGCCAGCATCTACTCCGGCGTCAAGCTCAGCGAGGCGGATATCATCCGCTACAAGCACAACGACCCGGACGACCTGGCCAAGCGGATGCGCCGCCTCGGCGACCGTGCCGGCCAGGCGCTGATCATCGCGGAAGGGATTTACTCCATGCTGGGAGATGTCGCACCGCTGCAGGAAATCGCCGCGGTCAAGCGTGAGTACGGCGGCTACCTGCTGGTGGACGAGGCCCATTCCATGGGCGTGCTGGGCGACTCGGGTCGCGGCGCCGCGCAGGCCGCGGGCGTCGAGGCGGACGTGGACTTCACCGTCGGTACATTCAGCAAGAGCCTGGGCTCCATCGGCGGCTTTTGCGTCAGCCCCCACAGCGAACTGGAGGCCATCCGCTTCTGCATAAAGGCCTATATCTTCACCGCGTCCTCGTCGCCGTCGGTCATTGCCTCCACCCGCGAGGCACTGCGCATCATCCGGCAGGAGCCCGAGCGTCGCCAGAAGGTGTGGGACAATGCCAACCGGCTTTACCAGGGACTGAAGGCGCTGGAGCTGCCGGTGGGCCCCACCGCCAGCCCGGTGGTGGCAGTGGAAATGGTGGATCGCTCCCGCACCATCGACTGCTGGAAGGCGCTGATGGAGGCCGGGGTCTACGTCAACCTGGTCATACCACCGGCCTCCCCCTCGAGCAACTTCCTGTTGCGCAACAGCGTCAGCGCAGCCCACAGCAGTGAGCAGATCGACAGGATCATCAGCGCCTATGCGGGCCTCAAGGCGGCGGGCCTGTTCGAGCCGGCCGAGGCCGCCTGATGCAAAAAATCATCATCACCGGTAATGGCCCGTTGCACGGAGAAGTCAGGGTGGCGGGGGCAAAAAATGCGGCCCTGCCCATCATCGCGGCGTCCCTGTTGAGCGTCGAGCCCCTGCACATCAGCAATATTCCCGGGGTGCGTGACATCGACACGGCGCTGAAACTGCTGACCCTGCTCGGCTGTATCGTCGACCGCTCCGGCACGGACCTGAGCATCGACACCAGCAAGGTGCATTCGGTGTACGCCCCCTATGAACTGGTCAAGACCATGCGCGGCGCCATCCTGCTGCTCGGCCCGCTACTGGCCCGCTTCGGCGAGGCCGATGTGTCGCTGCCCGGCGGCTGCGCGATCGGCTCACGCCCGGTCAACGAGCATATCAAGGGATTGCAGGCGCTGGGCGCCGAGATCGTGATAGAGGCCGGCTATATCAAGGCCAAGGCAAAGCGCCTGCGCGGCGCCCATTTCACCTTCGATATCCCCTCGGTGACCGCCACCGAAAACCTGCTGATGGCGGCCTGCCTGGCCGAGGGCACCACGGTGCTGGAAAACTGTGCGCTGGAGCCGGAAGTCGGTGACCTGGCCCGCCTGCTCACCACCATGGGAGCCGGCATCCGGGGCGTGGGTTCGAGCACCCTCACCATAGAGGGCGTGGAGAGCCTGGGCGGCGCCCGTCACCGGGTACCGCCGGACAGGATCGAGACCGGCACTTTCCTGACCGCCGCCGCGGCGACCCGCGGCAGCATCCGGGTGCTGGACACCAATCCGGACTTCCTCCACCACGTGCTGGGCAAGCTGGAACAGGCCGGCGCCGCAATCGAGCTCGGGCCGGACTGGATCCAGCTGGACACGCACGGCAAGCGCTGCCAGGCGGTCCACATCAACACGGCCCCCTTCCCGGCGTTTCCCACCGACATGCAGGCCCAGTTCATGGCCCTGAATGCGCTGTCCGAGGGCTCGGCCACCGTGGTGGAGAACATCTTCGAAAACCGCTTCATGCACGTTGCGGAATTGCAGCGCATGGGCGCCGATATCGAGTTGCAGGGTCATACCGCGATCGTGCGCGGACGCGAGCGACTGCAGGGTGCGCCGGTCATGGCCACCGACCTTCGCGCCTCGGCCTCCCTGATTATCGCGGCGCTTGCCGCCGATGGGGATACCACCATCGACCGGGTCTACCACCTGGACAGGGGCTACGACAATATAGACAGGAAGCTGGCTGAACTGGGGGCGATTATCCAGCGGGTCTGAACACCGCCGGGAGGAGCCATGCAGCACTTTGCCCAGATATCCGACCCCCACCTGAGTTCGCTGGAAGGCGTCCGTGCCGGTGACCTGCTGTCCAAGCGCGCCCTGGGCTATCTGTCCTGGCGCCGCCGGCGGCGTCACGAACACCGCCCCGAGGTGCTGGCCGCGTTGCAGCGGGACCTGGACCAGTTCGAGCTCGACCAGGTACTGGTCACCGGCGACCTGACCCACATCGGTCTCCCCCGGGAATTCAGCCAGGCCCTGGCATGGCTGGAAAACCTCGGCACCCCGGAACAGATCGCGCTTATTCCGGGCAACCACGATGCCTCAGTGCCGAGTCCGTGGCAGGATACCTTCGCACTCTGGCTGGACTACATGGCATCGGACGGCCCGCGCGGCACGCAGGAAAGCCTGGCGGCACTGTACCCCAGCCTGCGGACCCGGGGCGACATCGCCTTCATCGGCCTCAGTACGGCCTGCCCCAAACCCCCTTTCATGGCCACCGGGACGGTGGGCGCCGAACAGCTGGCCCGACTGCCGGCACTGCTGGACGCCGCCCGCGCCAGGGGCCAGTTCCGGGTAGTCTACCTTCACCACTCGCCGCTGCCCGGCAAGGATAAATGGCGCAAACGCCTGACGGACGCGGCCGAGGTGCAGGCCGTCATCAGTCGACACGGCGCCGAGCTGGTACTCAACGGCCACGGCCACAGGGCCCATTACGACGAGCTGACCACCACCCACGGCAGCGCCCCGGTCATCGCCGTACCCTCCGCCTCGGCACTGGGACTGCACGGCAACCCGGCGAGCTACAACTGCTATTCAGTGGAGCGCAATGACGGGGGCTGGCAGCTGGCGATTCACTCCCGGGACTACCAACCGGGGAGCGGCGAGTTCAGCCCCGGGGAGTCGAGGCAGGTACAGCTGTTGCGGGAATGAGATCCCGCAGGGTCGAGGGGCCTGCAATCAGGCGTTTTCCTCGGCGGCCCTGGCCAGGGAGCCCTTGACCAGCATGAGGTCCGCGACCGAGTCCACGTCGATAGCGGCATTGGCGTAGGGCAGGATCACCGCCCTTATGCGCAGGCCCAGGCGCTTGCTCAACTTGGCCAGGGCCTCTTCCAGTGACAACACTCCCAGGCGGTAGCGGATCACCGTCCACCAGCCCAGCAGGCCTATTACCACCAGTGGCTTTTTCCGCTGCTGCTCGATGCGGCGCCAGAAGCGGGCGGCACGGCGGCCCTCGGGAGTGATGAAGGCAAACAGGTTGCAGCCGCAAAAGTCACCGTCACTGAAACGCAGTACCGTCTTCCTGATGCCGGGGTATGCTTCGAGCACCAGGGCGTGGGGCGCCAGGCCCACCACGACGTCCACATCATCCGCAAGGCTCTGGCGACCGAAGGCGTCGACGATCTCGGCCGTCAGCAGGGGGTGGTCAGCGGTGGTCAGCAGAACCGCCTCCTCCGGGCCCAGCGCCTGCATGGCCTGGTAGGCACTGGTGCTGGGACTCGCGCCCGGCTCGGTCCAGGCCACTTCTCCCGCCTCGACCCACTGTGCCAGCTGCTCGTCCCTGGACAACTCGCTGGCCTCTGGTCCGGACAGTGCTATCTTGTTCACCACCCGGGACAGGCGCAGGGCGTTCAGGACCCGGCGCACCATCGGCAGGCCGTCGATATCGATCATGGCCTTGCTGCCGACATTGGAGTGGTTGATCAGCGAATCCGCCTTGGTGCGGTCGCCCGCCAGGACGATGGCCGTCAGTTGGTACTGTTCGGGATTGAGATGCATGATGTGCCTTCTATAGCTCTTTTTCGTAGACGCGGTAGCGCTTATACGCCTGCCCACCGATAGTTTCAATGATATTGCGCATGCCGTCGTTATCCTCGAGGATCCAGCCCATCTCGACGTTTTTCACGCCGCGGGCATGCATCGCCTTG
>JAZBNW010000123.1:0-20580 GCA_036350855.1 Halieaceae bacterium | reverse complement strand
GGTGCGGTAAGAGCGCACCGCGCGGCTGGCAACAGGCGTGGCGATGGTAAACCCCACTCGGAGCAAGACCAAATAGGAATCCGTCAGCTGTGGCCCGCAGTGGATTCGGGTAGGTCGCTACAGGCAGGTGGTGACACCTGTCGCAGATGAATGATCGTCCACGACAGAACCCGGCTTACCGACCGACTCACTTTTTTCCCCTTGCGCCCCTCCGGGGGCGGCAATTCTCCCGGTTTACCTCCAGCCAAGGCGGTGCCGAGGTTCCGTCCGGCCTGTCGCGCCGAATCTCTTATATTTTTTCCTGCTAAAAAAGCCCAGGCACAATAGAAAATTAAACTGTAACTTAAAGTAGAACCTCAAGAACCCCGCTTACCAGTCTGTTTTACCCCGTTATTTCGTCCAGGCTAGCACCCTGAATGCTGCCTGCCAGGGCGCAAAAGTTGCTCTAATTAGCTGAAATTAAAACGTTTTTTTCCTTGGCTGGGTTGACACTTTCTCTCGGCGAGACCTATAGTGTCGAAAAGTGGGAAGAAGTGGAATTATTTGGCTTTAAGTGGTTTTTGAAGTCAGGTATTTGGGGAAAACCAACATGTTTCGCGGAGTACAACATATCAACATGGACGCGAAGGGGCGGCTGGCGATGCCGGCCCGCCAGCGCGAGCCGTTGTTGAGTGAGTGCGGGGGTCAGGTCGTGGTGACCATCGACACCCAGTCCGCCTGCCTGGTGATCTATCCCCTGCCCGAATGGGAGCGCATCGAGCGCGACATCCAGGGCCTTCCCGCCCTCAACCCCGCCGTGAAACGCTTTCAACGCCTGACGCTCGGTTATGCCACCGATCTGGAGCTGGATGGTAACGGCCGCATGCTGCTGCCCCAGTCCCTGCGCGAATACGCCAGGCTGGACAAGAAGCTGGTGCTGGTGGGGCAGGGCAACAAGCTGGAGTTGTGGTCCGAGAACCTGTGGCTGGCCGAGCGCGACCGGGCCCTGCAGGATTCCGGTCCGGGGGCCGAACTGCCCGAAGAATTAATGTCGCTGACCCTGTAGGTGAGTGCAATGCATCAGACAGTTCTGTTGCGAGAGGCGGTAGAGGCTCTGGTGACAAGCCCCGCTGGTTTTTATGTCGATGGCACCTTCGGTCGCGGCGGCCACAGCCGCTACCTGCTGCAGCAACTCAACGACCAGGGCAGGGTGCTGGGAGTGGACAAGGACACCGAGGCGCAGGCGGCGGCCCTGGAACTGGCCGCCACGGAACCCCGTTTTGAATTCTTCCACGGCTCCTTTGCAGAACTTCCCGATCAGCTGCGCCGGATGGGGGTGGACGCCGTCGATGGCATCCTGCTCGATCTGGGGGTGTCCAGCCCGCAACTGGATGACAGCGAGCGGGGCTTCAGTTTTCTGCAGGACGGCCCGCTCGATATGCGCATGGACACGACGCGCGGCGAAACGGCCGCCCAGTGGCTGTCCCATGCCGGGGTCGACGAGATCGCCCTGGTTTTGAAAGAGTACGGGGAGGAGCGTTTCTCCCGCCGCATTGCCGCGGCCATCGTCGCCGCCAGGACCGAGCGGCCCATTGTCTCCACCGGCCGGCTGGCCCAGGTGGTCAGCGAGGCCAATCCGAAGTGGGAAAAGCACAAGCACCCGGCAACCCGGGCGTTCCAGGCCATTCGCATCAAGGTGAACAGTGAGCTGGAGGACCTGCAGCAGCTGCTGGCGGCGGCGCTGGACATGCTGCGTGTCGGGGGGCGGCTGGTAGTGATCAGTTTTCACTCCCTGGAGGATCGCCTGGTCAAGCGCTATATGCGGGATATGGCCCGGGGTGAGCAGTTCCCGATGGGCGTCCCGGTGCGGGACAGCGCCCTCAACCGGCGCATGCGCCTGGTGGGGAAAGCGGTCAGGGCGAGTGAAGAGGAAGTGGCGGGGAATGTGCGGTCACGCAGCGCGATCATGCGCGTGGCGGAAAAAATCAGCTGACCTGCGGTCAGCTTTTCAGGGGGTAATCAACGGTATGATGGCAGGCGCATCGACAGTCGAACCAGGCAAGTCCGGCCGCGAGCTGATGTGGCTGAACGCGGGTCTCGTGGTGCTCATTCTCGCGTCGACTTTCGTGGTGATCAGCACCACGCATGCCTGCCGCGCCATGTACTCCCAGCTGCAGGAACTGGAGTCTTCCCAGTGGTATCTGCAGGAAGACTACGGTCGCCTGCTGCTCGAGCACAGCACCTGGGCGTCCCACTATCGGGTGGAGAAGGTCGCCGCGGAGGAGCTGCACATGCAGCCCCCCGGTCTGGCCCAGCTCAAGGTGGTGCCGCGTTGAGGCGAGCCGGCAAAAAAAATCCGGAGTCCCTGCTACGTTTCTACCTCGTGGTGGTGGTGTTGTGCACTCTATTGGCCCTGCTGGTGGGGCGGGTGTTGTCGCTGCAGATCATCGATACCGAGAGGGGCTATGAGTTTCTGCAGGACCAGGGAGACATGCGCTCTGTTCGCACCGCGGAGATTCCGGCCTATCGCGGCGTGATCACCGACCGCCGGGGTGAGCCGCTGGCGGTGAGCACCCCGGTCATATCCATCTGGGGGAACCCCTCCGTACTGGCCGGTTCCGAGCGCCTGCCCGAACTGGCCGACGCGCTGGGACTGGAGCTGGCGGCACTCAGGGAGCGGCTGGTGCGCTACCAGGGCAAGCAGTTCATGTACCTGCAGCGGCATATGGTGCCGGCGGACGCCCGGGATATCCTCGCCCTGAAAATCAGGGGTGTGAGCGGGGAGCGGGAATACCGGCGCTTCTACCCGGCCGGGGAGGTCGCCGCCCAGCTGGTAGGCTTTACCAATGTGGATGACCAGGGGATCGCCGGGCTCGAGCTGGCCTACGAGGAATGGCTCAGGGGTGTGCCCGGCAAGAAAAAGTACATCAAGGATCTGCACGGCGAGGTGGTCAGGGATATCGGCGTGCTGCAGCCGGCGCAACCCGGCAAGGACCTGACCCTGAGCATCGACCTGCGCCTGCAGTACCTGCAGCACCGTGAGCTGCGCAAGGCGGTGACCAGTATAGGTGCCGAGTCCGGTTCGGTGGTTACGCTGGACGCCCACACCGGGGAAATCCTCGCGCTGGTGAACTACCCCACCTATAACCCCAACAGCGCCCGGGGTGCGGATCCGGCAACCATGCGCAACCGGGCGGTGACCGACGTTTACGAGCCTGGATCCACCATGAAAACCCTGACCCTGGTGGCGGCCCTCGAAAGCGGCCGCTTCACGACCAGCACCATGATCGATACCTCGCCCGGGCGCATCAGGGTGGGTCCCAAGGTGTATCCCGACCCGCGCAATTACGGGCTGATCAGCGTATCCCGGGTGATCGAGAAATCAAGCCAGGTGGGTACCACCAAGATCGCGCTGGACCTGGGGCACGAACCTATCCGCGAAGTGTTCAACCGATTTGGTATCGGCCATGCGCCGGGTACCGGTTTTCCGGGGGAGAGCGCCGGGTCGCTGCCCGACCGGGCCCGCTGGTACGCGACCGAAAAAGTGTCCCTGGCCTTTGGCTACGGTATCAGCGCAACCCCGCTCCAGCTGGCCCGCGCCTACAGCGTTTTCGCCAACGGCGGCGTGCAGCAGCCGCTGTCGTTACTGGCGCTGGAGGGGAAGGCCGCGCCGGGTGAGCGCATAATTTCCGCCCAGATCGCCCGGGAGGTGCTGGGTGTGCTGCACGCCGTGACCGGGGAGGAGGGCACCGCGCGCAAGGCCCGGGTGCCCGGGTTTGCCGTCGGCGGCAAGACCGGAACCGTGCGCAAGATGGGTCCGCAGGGCTACAGTGCCAACCAGTACGTTGCCTGGTTTGCCGGCATCGCACCGATTGAAGATCCGCGCATCGTGACGGTAGTGGTGATCAACGATCCCAAGGGAGAGGCCTATGGCGGTGGTGCGGTTGCAGCGCCGGTTTTCTCCACCATCACCCAGGGCGCCCTGCGCCTGCTGAATGTCACCCCCACCGAGACCGAGGAGCTGGCCGCGGCGAGCGCGGCGGCTGCGGGAGGGCCGGCGTGATGTTGTCTGCAAACCTTAAGGCGGTCCCGACAATGCCACTCGCCCGGTTGCTGGGTCGGCCCGATTGCGCCGGTGGTGACACGCTCATTGGCGGTCTGCAGCTGGACAGCCGCAAGGTGCAGCGCGGCGACCTGTTCCTGGCGGTGCCCGGTGACGTGCACGACGGGCGCCAGTTCATCGAACAGGCCGTCGCCAACGGCGCGGCGGCGGTCGCGGCGGAGGCGCCGGTGGCCGGCTTTGTCGACGCGCTGCCGGTGCCGCTGGTGGAAATCCCCGAGTTGCGCTTCGACCTGGGCTCCCTGGCCGCGAGATTTTACCGCTATCCGAGCCGTGACCTGCACATGGTCGGTGTCACCGGAACCAATGGCAAAACCACGACCAGTCGACTGGTCGCGCAGCTGGGCCGCTCCCTGGGCAAGCGCTGCGGCGTGATCGGCACACTGGGCGCCACCCTCGATGACAGCGTGGCTGACTCGGCCAACACGACGCCGGACCCCGTCTCGCTGCAGCGCCAGCTGGCCCTCTGGCGCGATGAGGGCGTCTTCGCCGTCAGCATGGAAGTGTCATCCCACGCCCTGGTGCAGGGCCGGGTCAATGGTGTCGAGTTCGAGACGGCGGTCTACACCAATCTGTCCCACGATCACCTGGACTATCACGGCAGCATGGATGCCTACGGGCGCGCCAAGCTGCAACTGTTTGCCAGCGAGGGCCTGCGCCACGCGGTGGTCAACCTGGACGACGAATTCGCGCCCCAGGTGCTGGCGGCGGTCGGCGAAGGCGTGCGGGTCATCACCTACTCGACTTGCGGCGCCGCAGCAGATGTGAGGGTGGTGGATGCCGCTTTTGCCGGGACCGGCGTGGAGGGCGAAATGCTGACCCCCTGGGGGCGGGGCCGCTTCGCCAGCCCGCTGCCGGGAGATTTCAACCTGGCCAACCTGGCGGCGGCGGTCAGCGCCGTGGTGCTGGCGGGAGAGGAGCTGCGGGCGGTGCTTGAAGCGGTGTCCGGGCTGCAGCCGGTGCCCGGGCGGATGCAGCTGATTCCCAATGCGCTGGGGCTGCAGGTCATTGTCGATTACGCCCACACCCCGGATGCGCTGGAACAGGTGCTGGCGTCACTGAGACCCCATGTCGACGGCGAGCTGGTCACGGTATTCGGCTGCGGCGGCGACCGGGACCGGGCCAAGCGGCAGGTGATGGGGCGCGTGGCCAGCCAGTTTTCCGACCGGGTCGTGCTTACCAGCGACAACCCGCGCAGCGAGGACCCCGCTGCCATCCTGGCCGATATCGCCACCGGCTGCAGCGGCAACTATACCCTGGTGCCGGACCGGGCCGAGGCGATCGCCACCGCGATCGACGGGGCCCGCAGTGGCGACTGTGTGGTGATCGCCGGGAAGGGGCACGAGGATTACCAGATTATCGAGGGCGAGCGTCGCCATTTCAGCGACGAGGAGCAGGCACTGCAGGCACTGGCACGGAGGGTGGCGTCATGATGCGACCGTTCTCCCTGGCTGAGCTGGAAACGCCACTGCAGGCGCAGCTGGTCGGCGCGGACCGCGAGTTTATCGGGGTGAGTACTGACAGCCGGCAGCTGCACCGGGGCGACCTGTTTGTAGCCCTGCGCGGCGAGCATTTCGACGGCCACGATTACCTCGACCAGGTGGCCGCGGCGGGTGCGGTGGCCGCACTGGTCAGCGAGCCCGCCGACGGTGCGCTGCCGCAGTTGCGGGTGGCCGACACACTGCGGGCGCTGGGGCGCCTGGGCGCCTGCAACAGGGCGCTGTTCAAGGGGCCGCTGGTGGCGATTACCGGCAGCAGCGGCAAGACCACGGTCAAGAATATGGTCCGCGCCGTGCTGGCACAGCGCGGCCGGACCCTGGCGACAGAGGGCAACCTGAACAACGAGATCGGCGTGCCGCTGACCCTGCTGGCGCTGGAGCCGGGCGTGGAGTTCGCCGTGGTGGAAATGGGCGCGGCCAGGGCGGGCGATATCGCCTGGCTGTGTGAGCTCGGCCGGCCGAGTGTCGCGCTGTTGCTCAATGCCATGCCGGCACACCTGCAGGGCTTCGGCAGTGTGGACGACGTCGCCGCCGCCAAGGGCGAGATATTCGATGGGCTCGGCGAGGGTGATTGCGCGGTGATCAACGCCGATATGCCCTGGGCCGACGACTGGCGCCGTCGCGCCGGCGCGGCAGCCGTGCTGGATTTCGGCCTGACCGCGCCAGCGGCGATCACCGCCGCTGACGTGCAATCCCGCGGCACCGCGGGTGTCAGTTTCACTGCAATCACCCCGGGCGGCGAACTGCGCGTGAATCTGGCCCTGCCGGGCGGCCACAACGTGGCCAACGCCCTGGCGGCCATCGCGGTGGGCCTGGCCTGCGGCCTGCGTCTCGACGAGATCGGCGCCGGACTGGAAACCGTGCAGCCCACCTCGGGCCGCCTGGCGGCGGCTGTCTCGCCTGCAGGCGCCACCGTTATCGACGACTGCTACAACGCCAACCCGGGTTCCGTGCGCGCCGCCATCGACATGCTGGCAGGCTGTGAGGGGCGCCGCACTCTGGTGCTGGGGGCCATGCGTGAACTGGGTCCGACCAGCGAGACGCTGCACCGGGACATCGGCGCCTATGCCCGCACGGCGGGCCTGGATCGTTTCTGGGGCGTGGGCCCGGAGTTGCAGGGCGCCGTGGACAGTTTCGGTGCGGGCGGTCGCTGGTTTGCCGATTGCGAGACCGCCATCGACGCGATCGGGGCGGAGTTCGGCGCCGCCGATACGGTGCTGGTCAAGGGCTCTCGCAGCACCCGCATGGAGCGGGTTTTACACGCATTGCTGGCCGCTGCGCCGGCGGGAGAGGGCTGAGCATGTTGTTGTTCCTTGCAGAATATCTCGGCCAGTTCCACAAGGCGTTCCTGGTATTCGGCTACCTGACCCTGCGGGGTATCCTGGCCGCCGGGACCGCCCTGGCGATCTCCCTGCTGGTGGGCCCCGCCATGATCCGGCGCCTGAACTATTACCAGGTGGGCCAGTCGGTGCGCAACGACGGCCCCCAGAGCCATCTCACCAAATCCGGTACACCCACCATGGGAGGCGCGCTCATCCTGGTGGCCATCGCCATTGCCAGCCTGCTCTGGGGCGACCTGCGCAACCCCTACCTGTGGGTGGCCATCCTGGTGACGGCGGTGTTCGGCGCGGTCGGCTGGGTTGACGACTACCGCAAGGTGGTGGAGCGGGACTCCCGCGGCCTGCCTGCCCGCTGGAAGTACTTCTGGCAGTCGCTGGCCGGTCTGGGTGCCGCGCTCTATCTCTTTCTAACCTCGGACAGCCCGGTCACCACTGCGCTGTACGTGCCGTTTTTCAAGGACTTTGCCCTGGCCATGGGGCCCCTGTTTGTCGTGCTTGCCTACTTCGTCATCGTGGGTGCCAGCAATGCGGTAAACCTCACCGACGGCCTGGACGGGCTGGCGATTCTGCCCACGGTGATGGTCGGTACCGCCCTCGGCATCATCGCCTACCTCACCGGGCATGCGGATTTCGCCAGATACCTGCACATTCCCTACGTGGCCGGCAGTGGTGAGCTGGCGGTTTTCTGCGGCGCAATCGCGGGCGCGGGGCTGGGGTTCCTGTGGTTCAACACCTATCCCGCCCAGGTGTTCATGGGGGATGTCGGCGCGCTGGCCCTCGCGGCGGCCCTGGGCACCGTGGCGGTTATCACCCGGCACGAAATCGTGTTTTTCATCATGGGCGGCATCTTCGTGCTGGAAACCGTGTCGGTGATTCTGCAGGTGGCTTCTTTCAAGCTCACCGGCCGGCGGATCTTTCGCATGGCGCCGATTCATCACCACTTCGAACTCAAGGGGTGGCCGGAGCCGCGGGTCATCGTGCGCTTCTGGATTATCACCGTCATGCTGGTCCTGTTCGGGCTGGCGACGTTGAAGCTGCGTTAACGGGGTGCTGGCAAACGTGACACAGGATGTAATTGCAAGCAGTGTGAACCGGGTCGTCGTCGGCCTGGGTGTCACCGGCTTGTCCTGCGCCCGCTACTTCCACCGCCGCGGCCTGCCCTTCAGCGTGGTGGACACCCGTGCCGACGCCCCGGGCCTGGATGCCTTTCGCAAGGAAATGCCGGACGTCCCGGTCTACGCCGGCGCCTACCCGGCGGCTGTCGTGGCCGGCGCGACTGAAATGGTGGTCAGCCCGGGTGTCGCCATGGATGCGGACATTGTGCGCGAGGCCCAGGCTGCCGGTGTCAGCGTGGTGGGTGACATCGACCTGTTCGTGCGTGAGGCCACGGCGCCGGTAGTCGGCATCACCGGCTCCAATGCCAAGTCGACGGTGACCGAGCTGGTGGGCCAGATGGCCCGGGATGCAGGCGTGGACGTGGGCGTGGGCGGCAACCTCGGCACTCCGGCCCTGGACCTGCTCGATCCCCCGCGGTCGCTGTATGTGCTCGAACTGTCCAGCTTCCAGCTGGAGCGGGCGGGCGAGCTCAAGCTGGCGGTTGCCACCGTGTTGAATGTCAGTCCGGACCATCTCGACCGGCACGGCTCGATGCCCCGTTATCACCAGGCCAAGCACCGGATATTCCGCGGCTGCCACAAGGCCGTGGTAAACCGGGACGACCCCTTGACCATTCCCCTGGTAGGCCCCGGGGTGGAAGTGACCAGCTGGCGCATGGGCAAGCCGGAGCTGGGTGGTTTTGGCCTGGTCGACGTGGACGGACGGGAATGTCTCTGCCACGGTTTCGAGCCGCTGTTGCCCGTCGGCGAACTGGGGCTGGTGGGTCGTCACAATGTCGCCAACGCCCTCGCGGCCATCGCGCTGGGCCACGCGGCGGGCCTGCCGCTGGGGGCCATGGTGACGACCCTGCGCAACTTCCGCGGCCTGCCCCACCGCTGCCAGGAAGTGGCAGAGATAGACGGGGTCAGTTACGTCAATGACTCCAAGGGGACCAACATCGGCGCCACCATCGCGGCGCTCAATGGCATGGGCAAGGCGCGCAACATCGTGCTCATCGCCGGCGGGCAGGGCAAGGGCGCCGACTTCGGCCAGCTGCGCGACGCGGTCGCCAGGCATTGCAAACTGCTGGTGCTGCTGGGTGAAGACGCGCCGAAAATGCAGGCTGCCCTGGGCGACAGCGCACCGGTCCGGCTGGCCGCTACCATGGCGGACGCCGTGGCTCTCGCGGCGGCGCAGGCCAGCGCCGGGGACGTGGTGTTACTGTCCCCCGCCTGCGCCAGCTTCGACATGTTCACCGGTTACGTCAACCGGGGGGACGTGTTCTGCCGGGCCGTAGAGCAGTTGCGGGAGGCGCGGCTGTGAGTGCGTATCGCCCCGCCAGCGCGGTATCCGTCGCACCCGACCCCACACTCCTGCTGGTGGGTCTGGCCCTGCTGCTGGTGGGGCTGGTCGCGATCAGTTCAGCGTCCATCGAATACGCCGACTGGCATTACCAGAACCCCTGGTTCCACACCGGGCGCCATCTCATCTACCTGGTGCTGGCCCTGACCGCCGGCGCGGTGACCTACCAGGTCCCGCCGAAGTTCTGGTTCGAGACCGGCTGGATCTGGCTGTTTGCCGCCCTGGCCCTGCTGATCCTGGTGCTGATCCCCGGCATAGGCCGGGAGGTGAACGGTTCGCAGCGCTGGTTGCCCCTGGGGCCGTTTACCCTGCAACCCTCCGAATTCGCGAAAATGGCCATGGTGGTCTACCTCGCGGGGTACATGGTGCGCCGGCAGCACGAGGTGCGCAATCACTGGCAGGGCTTTCTCAAGCCGATGGCGGTGCTGTTTGCCACCACCCTGCTGCTGATGATTGAGCCCGATTTCGGCGCGACTGTCATCGTCGGCGGCAGCGCCTTTGGCATGTTGTTCCTGGCCGGGGTGAGGCTGGGCCATTTCATGCTGGTGCTGGGGGGCGCTCTCGCGGCGGCCCTGGTGCTGGTGATCAGCGCGCCATACCGACTCAAGCGCCTGACGGCCTACACCGATCCCTGGGCCGACCCTTTCGATACCGGTTTCCAGCTCACCCAGTCGCTGATCGCCTTCGGCCGCGGCGAGTGGCTCGGGGTCGGCCTCGGCAACAGCGTGCAGAAGTTGTTCTACCTGCCGGAAGCCCACACGGATTTCGTGTTCTCCATCTGGGCCGAGGAAACCGGTTTCGTCGGTGCGCTGGCGGTCATCGCCCTTTACACGGCGCTGATCGGGCGCATCCTCTGGACCGGGCGCAGGGCGCTGGCGGCGGCCGACCCCTTTGGCGCCTACGTGTGTTACGGCGTGGCGCTGGTATTTTCCGGCCAGGCCTTCGTGAACATGGGAGTGAGCTGCGGCCTGCTGCCGACCAAGGGCCTGACCCTGCCGTTTGTCAGTTACGGTGGCACCAGCCTGATTGTCTGTTGCTGCATGCTGGCCCTGGTACTGCGGATAGAGCGCGACACGCGCCAGGGGGTGCGGTCGAAATGAGCGCGGCCTTGCAACCCCTCGTCCTGATGACCGCCGGCGGCACCGGCGGGCATGTCTACCCGGCACTGGCGGTCGCCACGGAATTGATGGCCCGCGGCCTGCGGGTCGAGTGGGTGGGCACGGCCCGGGGCCTCGAGCACCGGGTGGTTCCCGCCGCGGGCATAACACTGCACTGCCTGCCGGTGCGCGGTGTGCGCGGCAAGTCGGTCGTCGACAAGCTGCTGGGCCTGTGGTTCCTGCTGCTCGCTTCCGTACAGGCGCTGTGGTTGCTGTATCGACTGGCCCCCGGCTGTGTGGTGGGGATGGGCGGCTATGTGGCCGGACCGGCGGGCGTGGCGGCGTGGCTGTTGCGCAAACCCCTGTTGATCCACGAGCAGAACGCGGTCGCCGGCACCACCAACCGGATGCTGGCACCCCTGGCCGCGCGGGTAGTGGCGGCGTTCCCCGGCGCTTTCAGTGCAAACGTGGAGGTCGCGGTGCTGGGTAATCCCGTGCGCAGCGCTCTGGTGCAGGCGGGCGCGGCCCGGCGCTACGACTACAGCGGCCAGCGGCCGCTGCGTCTGCTGGTACTGGGTGGCAGCCTGGGCGCAAAACCGATCAACGAGGTGCTGCCGGCGACGCTGCAAGCCATCCGCGACAACGGTGGGCAGATCGAGTTGTGGCACCAGACCGGTGAGGCGCACCTTGCCGCTGTCAGGCAGAGCTACGGCGAGCTGCTGGATGCCGGCGCCCGCGTGGTGCCCTTTATCGAGGATATGGCGGCGGCCTATGGCTGGGCCGACCTGGTGTTGTGCCGGGCGGGCGCGCTGACCGTGTCCGAGCTGGCGATCATGGGTTGCCCCGCCATCCTGGTGCCTCTGCCCTACGCGATCGATGATCACCAGAGCGCCAACGCACGCTCCCTCAGTGATCGCGGCGCCGCCATCCTGCTGCGCCAGGATGACATGACGGCCGGGGGCCTCGCTGCTTCCCTGCGCAGCTACATGGCGCACCCGCAGATACTGGCGAAGATGGCCGCTGAAGCGCGCGCCGCCGCCCGGCCGGATGCCGCGGCCCGGGTCAGCGATTGTTGCGAGGTGCTTATCCATGGCCGTTGAGCGCAATGTCTACGCCGTGCCGGAGATGCGCCGCATCCGCCGTATTCACATGATTGGTATCGGCGGTGCGGGCATGAGCGGAATCGCCGAGGTGCTGGTCAACCTGGGATACCAGGTGTCCGGATCCGACATCCGCCCGAGCCCGGTGACCCGTCGGCTGGAGGCCAGGGGAATCCGGGTATATATCGGCCACGCGCAAGCCAATGTCGGCAGCGCCGACGTCGTGGTCAGTTCCAGCGCCGTCAACGCGGCCAACCCCGAGGTGATTGCGGCCCGGGCCGCCCGCATCCCGGTGGTGCCCAGGGCCGAAATGCTGGCGGAGCTGATGCGCTATCGCCACGGCATCGCGGTGGCCGGTACCCACGGCAAAACCACCACCACCAGCCTGATCGCCAATATTTTCGCCGAGGCGGGCCTGGACCCCACCTTTGTCATCGGCGGCCTGGTCAACAGCGTCGGCAGCAATGCCCAGCTCGGCGCCAGCCGCTTCCTGATTGCCGAGGCGGACGAGAGCGACGCCTCTTTCCTGCACCTGCAGCCCATGGTAACCGTGGTCACCAATATCGAAGCGGACCATATGGACACCTACGGCGGCGACTTCTCGGTGCTGCGTCGCACCTACCTGGAGTTCCTGCACAACCTGCCGTTTTACGGTGTCGCCGTGCTGTGCCTGGACGATCCGGTCATCCGGGAGATGCTGCCCGAGGTCACCCGGCAGGTGATCACCTACGGCTTTGCCGGGGACGCGGACTACCGCATAGACGGCGTCGAGACGGCGGGTCTGGCCACCCGCTTCATGTTGCACCGCCCGGGCGGCCAGGGCCCGCTGGCAATCAACCTGAATATGCCCGGCACCCACAATGTCCTCAATGCCGCCGGCGCGGTCGCCGTGGCCTGTGACGAGGGCCTGGACGACAGCGCGATCCAGCGCGGCCTGGCGGGCTTCGCCGGTGTCGGTCGGCGCTTCACCCGCATGGGTGAACTGGCCCTGGCCGAGGGCAGCGCGCAACTGGTCGACGACTATGGCCATCATCCCACCGAGGTTCGGGCCACGCTGGAGTCCGCGCGGCAGGTCTGGCCCGAGCGGCGCCTGGTCATGATCTACCAGCCCCACCGCTACACCCGCACACGGGATCTTTACGAGGATTTCGTGGCGGTACTGTCGCGCTGCGACGTGCTGTTGCTGCTGGATGTTTACGCCGCCGGCGAAGAGCCGATCGCCGGGGCGGACAGCCGCAGCCTGGCCCGCAGCATTCGCCAGCGCGGACAGGTGGAGCCGGTGTTTGTCGAGAGCATTGAAGATGTGCCGGCCGTGCTGCGTGACATCGTGCGGCCCGGCGACGTGGTGATCACCCAGGGCGCGGGCAATATCGGTCGCCTCGCGCAGGATCTCGCCGCCATGGAATTTACGCAGGAGTCAGGACAATGAGTGGGGATGCGTTGCGGTCGGCCCCGATAGCGGTGCTGCTGGGCGGGACCTCCGCTGAGCGCGAGGTATCGCTGCAGAGCGGACGAACCGTGATCGATGCGCTGCAGGGGCAGGGCTTTGACGTGCGTGCCGTGGACCCGGCGGCAGCGGACTGGATCGCCCGGTTGCAGGGGCTGTCCTTTGCCTTTATCGCCCTGCACGGCCCGGGTGGTGAGGACGGCAGTATGCAGGGCGCCCTGCAGGCACTGGGGGTTCCCTACACCGGTTCCCGGGTGCTGGGCTCGGCCCTGGCCATGGACAAGCTGCGCAGCAAGCAGTTGTGGCAGGGTATTGGCCTGCCCACGGGGGGCTTCGTGCGGCTCGGCCCGGACACCGACTGGCAGGGGGTGATCGACAGCCTCGGCAAGGTCTTCGTCAAGCCCAGCTGCGAGGGTTCCAGCATCGGCATGACATCCGCCAGTGACGCCGCGGCCCTGGAGCGGGCGTTCATCACCGCGAGCAAGTACGGCGGCGGAGTGATCGCCGAGCAGTTTATCGACGGCCCGGAATACACCGTGGCGATCCTGGGAGACGAGGTGCTGCCGTCGATCCGGCTGGAAACCGACAACGAATTTTACGACTACGACGCGAAGTATATTTCCAACGACACCCGTTACCACTGTCCCAGCGGCCTGACCGCTGCGGAGGAGGCACAGATCGGCGAGCTGGCCCTGTGGGCCTTCCGCTCCCTTGGCTGCGCCGTCTGGGGGCGGGTCGACATCATGCGCGACAAGGCCGGCAAGTTTTATGTGCTGGAAGTCAACACCGTTCCGGGCATGACCTCACACAGCCTGGTGCCCATGGCGGCCCGGGCCGCGGGGATCGATATTGCCACGCTGGTGCTGCGGATCCTGGAAATGAGCCAGCAGGGGTGGCGCTCATGACTGTCGGGGTGCGCGGCAGGCCGACGCCCGCAGTGCGCCGCAAGGCACTGCCGGAAGGGCGCGCCCGCAAACCGGCGGCAGGGGCCACCCGCAAGGCGCCGCCGGTCAAGCCGCAACGCAAGCCTTCGGCCTGGCTCAACCGGCTGATCATCCTCACCGGCGCCGGGGTGGTTATGGTCGCGGCGCTGCAGGCCTACATCACATTGCAGTCGATACCGGTGCAGCACATCACGGTGACCGGCGAGCTGGAGCACACCCGCACCAGCCTGATACAGGACATGATCCAGCCCGCCCTGGTGGGTGGGTTCCTGCGGGCGGACCTGCAGCGTATCCGCGCCGAACTGGAAGAGCTGCCCTGGATTTACCAGGCCACGGTCCAGCGCCGCTGGCCCAACGCCCTGGAAATTCATGTGGTCGAGCAGTTGCCTATCGCCCGCTGGAGCGACAACGGCTTCCTCAACCACGAGGGTGAGGTGTTCCAGTCTGCTTCCAGCCATGACTGGCAGACCCTGCCCAGGCTGCAGGGGCCCGATGGCAGCGCCAAGGCGCTGGTGGCGGGCTACCAGCGGATTGTGGAAATACTGGCGCCGCTGCACTTGCGGGTGGCGCAGTTGACGGTGGACGAACGGGGCCAGGTGGACGTGGTACTGGAAGGGGGCATGCAGCTGCTGCTGGGCAACGAGGATTTCCTGGAGCGGATGCATCGCTTCGTGGCGATCTATCGGGCGGAGTTGGCCGGCAGGGCGGCAGAGGTTGAGCGGGTTGATCTGCGCTACGAGACGGGAATCGCGGTGGCTTTCACCGAAGAGTCGTCGCGGGTAGCGGGAATATAAATCGATAACAAGCAGCACAGGGGAGTCACTGCCATGGGCAGCGTACAGGATAAAAAGATGATCGTCGGCCTGGATATAGGGACATCCAAGGTCGTGGCGATTGTCGGGGAGATCGGCCCGGAGGGCACGATCGAGGTGGTGGGTATCGGCTCACACCCGTCCAAGGGCATGAAGAAGGGTGTGGTGGTCAACATCGAGTCAACCGTGCAGTCCATCCAGCGGGCGGTAGAGGAGGCCGAGCTGATGGCCGGCTGCCAGATCCACTCGGTTTACGTCGGCATAGCCGGCAGCCATATCCGCAGCCTCAACTCCCACGGCATCGTAGCGATCAAGGATCGGGAGGTCTACGCCCACGACCTGGAGCGGGTGATCGACGCGGCCCAGGCGGTGGCGATTCCCGCCGACCAGAAGATCCTGCATATCCTCCCGCAGGAGTATGTCATCGACAACCAGGAGGGCATCAAGGAGCCCCTGGGAATGTCCGGCGTCCGCCTGGAAGCCAAGGTGCACCTGGTCACCTGCGCCGTGAATGCGGCCCAGAATATTGAAAAGTGCATCCGCCGCTGCGGTCTCGAGGTGGAGGAGATCATCCTCGAACAACTGGCCTCCAGCTACGCGGTGCTCACCGACGACGAGCGCGAACTCGGCGTGTGCCTGGTGGATATCGGCGGTGGTACCACGGATATCGCCATCTTTACCGACGGCTCCATCCGCCACACCGGGGTGATACCGATCGCCGGTGACCAGGTGACCAATGACATCGCCATGGCCCTGCGCACGCCGACCCAGCACGCCGAGGAAATCAAGATCCGCTACGCCTGCGCGCTGACCCAGCTCGCCGGCGCCGATGAAAGCATCAAGGTGCCCAGTGTCGGCGATCGTCCCCCCAGGGACCTGTCCCGCCAGGCGCTGGCCGAGGTGGTCGAGCCGCGCTACGACGAACTGTTCACCCTGGTCCAGGCGGAGTTGCGCCGCAGTGGCTACGAGGACCTGGTGCCCGCCGGCGTGGTGCTCAGCGGCGGCACCTCGAAGATGGAAGGTGTGGTCGAGCTGGCGGAGGAAATTTTTCACATGCCGGTGCGGGTGGGCTATCCACATTCCGTGCAGGGCCTGAACGACATCGTGCGCAACCCGATCTACGCCACCAGCGTGGGCCTGTTGCTGTACGGGGCAGAACACAACCAGGAGGCGGGTGCCGCGGCTGCCGGCAAGACCGGCGGTTCCGGGGCGGGTTTGTTCAGCCGGGCGAAAACCTGGCTGCAGAGCAATTTTTAGCTGTTTGTTTGAAGTAGACCGTCGCGCGTGAGCGCGGCATATCAATACCAAGGGGAGCAAGGCCATGTTTGAACTTATAGAAAATGTACCTTCAAGTGCGGTAATCAAAGTCATCGGCGTCGGCGGCGGCGGCGGTAACGCGGTGAAGCACATGATCGCCAACAATGTCGAGGGGGTGGATTTTATCTGCGCCAACACCGACGCCCAGGCGCTGTCCGACATCCAGTCGAAAACAGTGCTGCAGCTGGGTGGCCACATCACCAAGGGACTGGGCGCGGGTGCCAACCCGGAAATCGGTCGGGCGGCGGCGATGGAGGACCGCGACCGTATCGCCGAGGCCCTGCGCGGCGCCGATATGGTGTTCATCACCGCCGGCATGGGTGGCGGAACCGGCACCGGTGGCGCTCCGGTGGTGGCGGAGATCGCCCGTGAACTGGGTATTCTCACGGTGGCGGTGGTGACCCGTCCGTTCCCGTTCGAGGGCAAAAAACGTCTGCAGATCGCCGCTGAAGGGGTGGCCGAACTGCAGCAGCACGTGGACTCATTGATCACTATTCCCAACGAAAAACTGCTGGAGGTTTTGGGGAAAAATACCAGTCTGCTGGATGCCTTTAAAGAAGCCAATGATGTACTGTTGGGCGCAGTCCAGGGCATCGCCGACCTGATTATCAGGCCCGGAATGATCAACGTGGACTTCGCCGATGTGCGCACCGTGATGTCCGAAATGGGTATGGCGATGATGGGCACTGGCAGTGCCAGGGGCGAAAACCGGGCGCGTGAAGCAGCCGAGAGGGCGATCAACAGCCCGCTGCTGGACGATATCAACCTGGAGGGCGCCCGCGGTATCCTGGTCAATATTACCGCCGGCCTCGATCTGTCCCTCGGTGAATTCTCCGAAGTGGGCGACACGATCGAAGAGTTTGCGTCGGAGGAAGCCACTGTGGTGGTGGGCACCGTCATCGACCCCGATATGGGCGACGAGTTGCGGGTGACCGTCGTCGCCACCGGCCTGGGCAGCGAGGCTATCAGGACGCCCCTGCAGGTGGTCGAAGCCGCGCCGAAACCGGCCTCCACGGAGCTTGACCTCGAGCCGGATTACGCGCAATTTGATCGCCCCACCGCGATGCGCAAGTCGCGCCGGGCCGGTTCGGGCCAGGCCCTGGCGATGGACGCGGGCGGCGAGGAGTATTTCGATATTCCGGCGTTTTTGCGTCGCCAGGCCGATTAGGTAGTATGCTGTCGTCGGAGTAACTATCCACAGCGGCCGTGCTGCCGCTGGCAAAACCATAATAATTAGAAGGTTTTTGGAGAGGTTTGCATGCGACAGCGCACACTGCGTAACTCGATCAAGGCGACGGGTGTCAGCCTGCACACGGGTGAAAAGGTCTATATGACACTTCACCCCGCGCCGATCGACAGGGGCATCGTGTTTCGCCGGACCGATCTCGATCCGGTGCTGGAGCTGCCGGCCCGGGCTGAGAACGTCGGCGATACCACCCTGTCCACCACCCTGGTGGTGGGCCGGGAGCGGGTGGCGACGGTGGAACACCTGCTGGCCGCCCTCGCGGGGCTGGGCATAGACAATGCCTATATTGACGTCAGTGCGCCCGAAGTGCCCATCATGGACGGCAGCGCCGGCCCATTCGTGTTCCTGATCCAGTCCGCCGGTGTGGTCGAACAGCACGCGGCCAAGAAGTTTGTCCGTATCAAGCGCAAGATCACCGTGGAAGACGGCGACAAGGTGGCCAGCCTGCTGCCCTTCGACGGTTTCAAGGTGTCCTTTACCATCGATTTCGACCATCCCGTATTCCGCGATCGCACGGCCCACGCCGAGCTCGATTTTTCCACCACGACCTTCGTACAGGAGGTCAGTCGCGCCAGGACCTTCGGTTTTATTCACGAGATCGAATACCTGCGCTCCCGCGGGCTGGCCCGGGGAGGCAGTGTCGACAACGCTATCGTGGTGGACGAATACCGGATTCTCAACCAGGACGGGCTGCGCTTCGAGGACGAGTTCGTCCGGCACAAGGTGCTCGATGCGGTGGGAGACCTGTACCTGCTGGGCCACAGCCTGCTGGGGGAGTTCCGGGCCTACAAGTCGGGACACTCGCTGAATAACGCCACCCTGCGGGCCCTGATTGCCCAGCCCGACGCCTGGGAAATGGTGACCTTCGGCGACCAGGTGCCGGCCCCGATCTGCTACGCGATGGCGCCGGCAGCGGCCGGCTGACCCCGCCTCGGGGGGCGCCCGAGGATTCGTGGATTTTTACCAATTATTGTGGCATAGTCCCGGGCCATACTGTTGCTCGCCTCTACATAATGAAAGTAATTCTTATTAGCGGTAAGCACGGCGGCTCCCGGTCAATCGAGTTGGGGCGCTGGTCCCGTGCTCTTTTGTCCTTTTGCTGCCTGGGTTTTCCGCTGGGCATGCTGGCTGTGGGCTACCTGGCCGGGCAGGACAGCGAGGCCAGCGCCATGCGCGGCGTCGCCCTGGATACCATCCAGGAGGGCCTGGACAAGCAGTCGAGCGGCCTGGAAGCCCTGCAGAACGAGGCAGAGCTGAAACTGCAGGCGCTGACCATCAACCTGGCGGAGCTCCAGGCCAGGATGACCCGGCTGGACGCCCTCGGGGAACACCTCACCGCCATGGCCGACCTCGGCGACGGCGAGTTCGATTTCAGCCAACCCCCCGCGGTGGGCGGGCCCATGGCCGGGGAATACAGCGTCAACTTCAACACCATGGACCTGGTGAGCGAGGTGGACACCTTTACCGCCCGCCTCGGCAATCGCGAGCAGCAGCTGGGTATCCTCGAATCATTGTTCCGCAACCGCAAACTGGCCGACGAGACCTGGCTGTCGGGCCAGCCCCTGGAAAAAGGCTGGATATCCTCCCCCTACGGCAAGCGGACCGACCCCTTCACGGGCCGCAAGTCCATGCACAACGGCATCGACTTTGCCGGCAAGGAAGGCTCCGACGTGCTGGCGGTGGCCGCCGGTGTGGTCACCTGGGTCGGCAGGGAGTCCGGTCACGGCAACATGGTGGAAATATCCCACGGCGACGGTTTCGTCACCCGGTATTCCCACAACAAGCAGAATCTGGTGACCCCCGGGGACCTGGTGCGCAAGGGCGAACCCATTGCCCTGGTCGGTTCCACCGGTCGCTCTACCGGTGCCCACGTGCACTACGAGGTCTACAAGCACGGCCGGTCCGTAGACCCGTCGAGCTACGTCCACCGCACCCGCCGCTAGTCCCCGCCCTCCCTGACCCTGAACGCCGTCGTGGCCTCCGCCCCGGCGCAAGACCCCTATGTGGAACAGTGAAATACGATGATTACCAATAGCCTGAAGAAACTTTTCGGTACCCGCAATGACCGGGAGCTCAAGCGCATGGGCAAGGTCGTCAAGCAGATCAACGCGCTTGCCGACGATATGAAGGCGCTGAGCGAGGAGCAACTGGCGGGCAAGACCGCCGAGTTCAGGCAGCGGCTCGAGGCGGGCGAAGCCCTGGACAAATTATTGCCCGAGGCCTTTGCGGTCGCCCGCGAGGCGGGTGAACGGGTGCTCGGCATGCGCCATTTCGACGTGCAGCTGATCGGCGGCATGGCCCTGCACGAGGGCAAGATTGCCGAAATGAAAACCGGCGAGGGCAAGACCCTGGTGGCGACCCTGCCCGCCTACCTCAATGCCCTGGCCGGCAACAGCGTCCACCTGATCACGGTCAACGACTACCTGGCCAGCCGCGACGCCAACTGGATGAAACCCCTTTACGAATTCCTGGGCGTCTCGGTCGGCGTCATTCGCTCGGGCCAGATGCAGGCCGAAAAACGGGCCGCCTACGCCGCCGATATCGTCTATGGCACCAACAACGAATTCGGCTTTGACTACCTGCGGGACAATATGGCCTTTGCCCTGGAGGACAAGCTGCAGGGGAACCTGAGCTTTGCCATCGTGGACGAGGTCGACTCGATCCTGATCGACGAGGCCCGCACCCCGTTGATCATTTCGGGGGCTTCCGAGGACAGCTCCGAGCTGTACAAGCGGATCAACCGCATGGTGCCCCTGCTCAAGCGCGATGAAGAGGGGCAGCCGGGACACTATACGGTCGACGAGAAGCAGCGGCAGGTGGAGTTGACCGAGGAGGGGCACGAGTACATCGAGACCCTGATGGTCAGGGAAAAGCTGCTGGAAGAGGGTGACAGCCTGTACGCCGCGACCAACCTCAACCTGTTGCACCACGTCCATTCCGGCCTGCGGGCCCATGTCATGTTCCACAAGGACGTCGAGTACATCGTGCAGGACGGGCAGGTGATACTGATCGACGAGCACACCGGGCGCACCATGCCCGGCCGCCGCCTGTCGGAGGGCCTGCACCAGGCGATAGAGGCGAAGGAGGGTGTCTCCATCCAGAGCGAGAGCCAGACCCTGGCCTCCACCACCTTCCAGAACTACTTCCGGCTCTACAACAAACTGTCGGGCATGACCGGCACCGCCGACACCGAGGCCTTCGAGTTCCGCCAGATCTACGGCC
>JAZBNW010000122.1:0-5598 GCA_036350855.1 Halieaceae bacterium | reverse complement strand
GAGCCGCTGTTGAAATTCCAGGTTGTCGAGGAACAGGCGAGCCGTGCGGGCGATGGCGTCCAGGCGACCGATCTCGGCCTGCGCCTCCAGTGCCGAGACGCCAGCGCGCGACACTTCGATATAGTGCTCGCGCTTGCCGCGTTCTAGTACCCAGCCCAGGCTCAGCGTCGCCTCAGCGGCATCGGCATCCTCATAGATGCCGGATCCCATGACGTTCTCGACTTGCAATCCCAGTTCCGGAGCCGGCTTGACCATCGACTGCGTAACCCGCCCCTGTTGCGCTTCCAGCTGGTAGCCAAACGATACCAGGTCCGGGTTGCGGGCAAGTGTCCGGTCGATCGCCTCTTGCAGGCTAAGGTTTGCGTTGCTGGCTGCTACTCCAGCTTGCGCAAATACCAGTAGGCCAAAGGCGTTCAGCCAAAGTCGCACTCTGGCGCCACGGTTGATTATACCCCTCATACATATTTATCCCCGCGCCGCAGGGCGCGATCATTCAATCCAGGAACGACGCGGACGGCTGAGCCGCACACGTTACAGACGGTGATGTAAGAAGCGGGCTAGAGGGGAGGGGCGCGTAATGGAGGTCGCCAACGTGATCGTCGGCGCGGCTTGGGAAATTCGGCAGGAAGTGGCCAGTAATGTGTTCGCAACCAATATTCAGAGATCAGCAAGGCCACACAGGCCAGAATCAGCGGCAGCAGCTTGGACCAGGTCAACCCCAGTTCTTCAAGGAGCGGAACATCCCTCTCCGCGCTGTGATCATGACCGTGCACAGCGGTTCCATGCAGGTGCGTACTGTGTAATCCCACATGCTCGCCACCCGCATCGACGTGCAGGTGCGAGCCGCTCATCTGCATCGAAATCAGACAGAGGTAGGCGACAAGCAAAATGGGGGTAGCGATTCTCTTCATCGGCCCACTATAGCCAATGCAACCAGGCCTGGGAAGAACCTGGCTTGTCAGTTTGATGGATTATGACCCAGGATTCTTTGATCAGGACGAGAACAGGGTGGAGCCAGTGGGGGTAAAACCATTCGCTCCAAAAGTGTTACCCATGTCCTCGGAATAAAGTGCAACCTATGTGACCGGAATGCACCCATGTGATTTGGTCGGTGTGAGAGGATTCGAACCTCCGACCCCTTCCTCCCGAAGGAAGTGCGCTACCAGGCTGCGCCACACACCGATATTTCTGGGCGCGTCACTATACCAAAAGAGGCTGGCGGAACCAATGCCCTGATGCACGGGCGCGGCGGGCTTTCCCGCGTCAGTAGATTCCGGACCAGCGCGCCAGAAACTGGCTGAATATACTCAGGCCCATCACGATGACAATCAGGATCAACAACAGGCGCAGCGGGCGAAAGGGTTTGCGTTCAACGGAGTTGACACCCCGCTTGATAAACTCGTCCACGCGCGCCTGGTCTTCCGGATGCAGGCGATTCTGGTAGCTCTTGTCTTCTTGGTCAGGCATTTTTCAACATCAAAAAAAGGGGAGAGAATGACTTGGCGTATTCTCCCCCCTTAAGGCCGGAAAGTCACCCCGCAGGGTCGACTTCCCGAGCAGCAGGCCGTATCAGAACTCGAACAGAGCTACCGGCATTGTCATCAGGTTATCGGCGCCCGAGAGCATAGTATCCTTGAGACTGATGGTTCGCGGCAGCAGGCGGTCGAAGTAGAAGCGGGCCGTCATCAGTTTCGCCTCGTAGAAGGATACGTCCCCGTCCGCCTCGGCGATCTTCTGGCGCGCCAGTACCGCCATGCGCGCCCAGAAATAGGCGAGGGTGACGTAACCGCTGTACATCAGGTAATCGACAGCCGCAGCGCCGGCCTCGTCAGGGTTCTGCATGGCATTTTCGCCAATTTTCATCGAAAGACCGAGCCACTCGTCCTTGTACGCTTTCAGCACGTCAACGAATTCAGCGTCCTCGGGGCCGTCATTGGCGGCGCAGAATTCGTCAATGAGTGCGGTAAAGCCCAGCAGCAGTTTGCCGCCGCTGCCGATGACCTTGCGGCCCAGCAGGTCGAGGGCCTGGATTCCCGTGGTGCCCTCATAGAGCATGGAGATGCGGGCATCGCGAACAATCTGCTCCATGCCCCACTCCTTGATAAAACCATGCCCGCCGTATACCTGCACGCCGATGTTGGCCGCCTCGTAACCGGTTTCGGTGACAAACGCCTTGCCGATGGGGGTAAGCAATGCCATCAGGTCATCCGCCGCCTTGGCCTGCTTCTCATTGCCGGCATCGACCATGTCACCCAGCTGTGCGAGGAAATAAAGGAAAGCCCGGCTGCCCTCGACAAAGGCTTTCTGGGTCAGCAGCATGCGCCGCACATTGGGATGAACGATGATCGGGTCGGCGGGGCCGTCCGGGTTTTTCGGGCCGGTCAGGCTGCGCATCGCCAGGCGTTCCCTGGCATAGGACAGCGCGCCGGTGTAGGCCAGCTGGCCGTGAGCCAGGCCCTGGATGGCGGTGCCGATCCGGGCAGTATTCATGAACGTGAACATACAGTTCAGGCCCTTGTTCGGCGGACCGATCAGGTAGCCTGTGGCGCCGTCAAAGTTCATCACGCAGGTCGCGGAGCCCTTGATGCCCATTTTCTTCTCGATGGAGGCACAGCTGAGCGCGTTGCGCTCACCGATGGAACCGTCCTCCCTGACCTTGAACTTGGGTACGATAAACAGGGAAATGCCCTTGGTACCCGCGGGGGCGTCCGGCAGTCGCGCCAGCACGATGTGCACGATGTTCTCCGCCATGTCGTGCTCACCGGCGCTGATGAATATCTTGGTACCGGTGATGGCGTAGCTCCCGTCAGCCCGGGGCTCTGCCTTGGTGCGCAGCAGTCCCAGATCACTGCCGCAATGGGCCTCGGTCAGGCACATGGTGCCGGTCCACGCGCCCTCGACCAGCTTGCCCAGGTACTTTTCCTTTTGCTCGGGGTCCCCGTGCTCCTCGATGGTTTTTACCGCACCGTGGCTGAGGCCCGGATACATCAGCCAGGACCAGTTCGCGGTGCCGGCCATTTCATTGATGATGATGCCGAGCAGGTTGGGCATCCCCTGGCCGCCGACTTCCGCCGGCGCGCTGAGGGCGGGCCAGCCATTGGCCACGTACTGGTGGTAGGCGTCGGCGAATCCCTTGGGGGTAGTGACGCCTTCGGGCGTCCAGTGGCAACCTTCCTCGTCCCCACTCTGGTTGAGGGGAGACAACACGTTCTCAGCGAACTTCGCACCCTCTTCCACAATGGCGCTCATGAGATCCGCTGTTGCCTCTTCATAACCGGGCAGGGTCTGGTAGAGCTTCTCGGACTCGAGCAACTCGTTCATGACAAAACTGATATCGCGCAGGGGCGCCTTGTAAGCTGGCATGCTAACTACCTCTCGATTGTCCTGGGTCCTGAAAATCGTGCACGGGCGTGCGGAAAAACATGTGTTCAGTGCACACATTTTCGGCTTTTCCCGGCGGAAGTCAAATATATTTTTGCGCCGGGGCGGACCCGGGAGGCTTATAAATCCGCTATATAGACCTGAATCAATATTTTTGATAGTGAGCGCTTATTAACTGGATAACGCTTCCAGCGAAAGCGCTCGGGCTGCCACTTCCGCATCAAAGGGCGACATGGGAGGGATCTCGCCCAGCAGCGGCGCCGGCAGGCGACGCCGCAGGCTGTCCAGGTTTTCCGCGTAACAGGGCATCGATTCGCCCGGCTGGTTCGCCACCCAGCCCGCCAGGGGCAGGCCGTCCCGGACAATCGCCTCGGCCGTCAGCAGGGCGTGGTTGATACAGCCCAGGCGCATGCCCACCACCAGGATAACCCCCGCCTGCAGGCGGACAGCGAGGTCCGCCAGGGTCTCGCGCTCGTTGATCGGCACCCGCCAGCCGCCGGCGCCCTCGATGAGCACAAACTCCGCGCCACTGGTCATCACCCCGCGACAGAAGCCCTCCAGCTGACTGGCCTGCACATTGCGCCCCGCCTGCCGGGCCGCAATGTGCGGCGCAATGGCCGCTTCCAGGGCGACAGGGTTTACCTGCGAGTAGTCCAGGGTCTCGCTCATCCACTCCATCAACAGCAGGGCATCCTCGTTGTGCCCCGCCGCGTCGCAACCGGCGGCGACCGGCTTTACCGCCGCGGTGCGCAATCCCGCCGCACCCGCCGCGGACAGAAGGGCGCAACTGACCGCGGTCTTGCCCACCCAGGTATCCGTACCGGTCACAAACCAGGTCTTGCTCATATCGTCTCCACCACACCAAAAATGACATCGTAGGTTGCCGGCAGCAGCCCATCCGCCCGCCAACTCTCATAGGCCTGCAGCATACCCTGCAGTGTTTTGCGGCTGGTCAAGCCCGGGCGCCGGCCCCGGTTCATATTGTGGGCGCCGAGTGTCTTCAGTTCCGCCAACAGCTCGCCTACCCGCGTGTACTGCATGCAGTGGCGGCGCGTCTGCAGGGTCAGCCTGATGCCCGACACCGATTCAGCGGCGGCGGCCAGTTGCTCCGGGGGCAGGAAGGTATTCACGTGCTGGCTATCATCCACGGCTGCCCAGGCCAGGCGCAACTCGCGCAGGGTGTCTGGACCCAGGGTGGTAAATACGCAGCGCCCGCCCGGTCGCAGCACCCTGCCAAATTCAGCGAACAGCTGCTGCGGCCGGTGACACCACTGGATAGCCAGGCTGCTGAAGATCAGGTCGACGGCATCCGTTGCCAGCGGCAGCGACTCGGCATCCCCCACCAGCCAGTGGCCGCCCCCTGCCGCGTGGGCTCGCGCGTACTCGACCATGCCCGGGGCCAGGTCCAGGCCGATGCAACTGGCCCCGGGGTAGCGCCTGCGCAGCTCGGGCTGGAAATAGCCTGTCCCGCAGCCCAGGTCCAGCAGCACCGCGGGGGATGTGGGGCCACTATCCAGGCTGGCCAGCAGTTCCCGCCCCACGTCCTGTTGCAGCCTGGCCACCGAATCGTAGGACCGGGCGGCCCGGCTGAAGGAGCTGGCCACGTCTTTCTTGGCGGGCCCGGTCTCCCGGTAGTCGTCATCCTGCAGCAGATCCGCCGCGGCGAGAAAGTCCCGGGTGGCGGTGGCGATCTGCGGCGCACTGTCCAGGGGGGCCAGGTGGCTGGCGCCCCTCAGCACCTGCACCTGCGCAACGGGGGCCGACAATGCTGCCAACACCGTCGCGAGTTCAGCCGGTACCAGCTGGTCGTGTTCGGCTAGCAGATGCAGGCAGGGCCGCTGCAGGCCCCGCGCCAGCTCGCGCTGGTCCAGGCGCGCCAGCCAGTTGAGCCCCGGCAACAACTCGGCCCCGGGTGGCCCCGCCTGCGGGCCATGCAACTGCCGCAACAACTGACGGGGCCGCCGCGCACCCTGCGCCTGCAGGCTGCCAAAACGCCGCAGGCTGGCCGCGGGGTCGCTGGCATAGGCAGCCTGAAACGCGGCAAAAGCCTCCGCCTCCATGCCTGGCCAGCCGCTGTCGGCGATAAAGCGCGGATTACTGCACACGGTTACCAGCGCCGCAACCCGCTCCGGGTTGCTGGCGGCCAGTTCCAGCGCCAGTTGTCCGCCGAGAGACCAGCCCATGTAGACCGCGCGCTGCGGGGCTGCGGCCAGCAGG
>JAZBNW010000121.1:0-4553 GCA_036350855.1 Halieaceae bacterium | reverse complement strand
GGCTCGTGTCGGCCATCCATGGCCTCCAACGGTCCCGGAAGCGCAAATGACACATCCACGACTCTCCATCGTTCAAACACATCGATATTGTCATTCACGCATATCGAATGCCATTCGTGGCACCGTGAGAGGAGTTAGCAACGGCTTTGGAGTAGAGCGGACGTGGACCGTTGGAGGCCATGGATGGCCGACACGAGCCTACATGGATGTATTCACGGCGAGTCCAGAAGTAACCTGCTGAAGACCTGGTGCGGCGGGTAGTGTCCGGTTGGTCGGGCGGGTGCTGCATACAGCGCGATCTCAAATACCCAGACAGCCCACAAAACTTGACGCAAATCGTGGCGCAATCGGCTTTTAGCGTCCAAGCTTAAGCCATGCGAAAAACCAGCGAGATCATCTGGCAGGACGCCCAGCACCAGGTGCTGTTCGAGATACTGGATCTGCTGAAGGAACCGGAGGCAGACAGGCAGGTATTGTGCAGGCTGGAAGACTACACCGACTACCACTTCCGGCTCGAAGAACAGTACATGCTGGAGCTGGGCTTCCCCGGCCGGCAGGAACACATCCAGGCCCACAAGCGCTTTCGCAGGGAGATCACCCAGCTGGTGGAGGGGGGCGACGAACCGGATGCAGTGTTCAGGGAGATCATCGCCACCTTCCTGACCGAGTGGCTGACCCGCCACGTATTCGGTATCGACAAGGAGCTGGAGGAATTCATCCTGCGCTCACCCGCGAAATAGGCAGGGGCCGCTAGCCTTTCTCGCGCCAGAAGCCCAGGTACATCAGGTACATCAGCAGCAGCGCGAGAACGCAGCCGGCTATGACCGGCGTCACCCCGAACATACCAAAGGGCGTGTTGCCCAGCATCACCTCCACCTCGCCGGTCAGGGTTTCCTCCACGTACTGCTCGCTGCGGGCCACGATCTGCCCGCGCTGGTCGATAATGGCCGACACGCCGTTATTGGTGCCACGTATCATATAGCGACCGTTCTCCAGCGCGCGCATCTGGGCCATTTGCAGGTGTTGCAGGGGGCCGATGGACTTGCCGAACCAGCTGTCGTTGCTGATGGTCAGGAGCAGGTCGCTGTTGCGGGCGCTGCGGGCCACCATCCCCGGGTAGACCACCTCGTAGCATACCGTGGGCGCGACCCGGTAGGGGCCGGCGCGCAGGGGGGGCTGGTCGGCGGGCCCTGAGCTGAAGGCCGACATCGGCAGGTCGAAGAAAGCGATCAGTCCTCGCAGCAGGTTTTCCAGTGGTACGTATTCACCAAAGGGCACCAGGTGTTGCTTGTGGTAGACCCCCGAGCCCTGGCCCAGCGCGGCCACGCTGTTGTAATAGCCCCCGCCCTGTTCCGCCTGGAACGGGACGCCGACGAACAGGGTGGTTTCATTGGCGGCGGCGCGCTGGGCAATCGGGTCGAGAAATCCCCGGGCGCGCTGGTAGAAATTCGGGATGGCGGCTTCCGGCCACACCAGGATGTCGGCGCCGTAATGCGGCTCACTGGCTTCGCGCAGCTGGCGCAATATGGGCTGGTACCAGGCCGGGTCCCATTTGTGCTCCTGTGGCACGTTGGGCTGGTAGATGACAACCGACAGCGGCTGCTCGCTGCCCCTGGCCACCCACTCGATGGGTCTGAGGACGGCGCCGCCACCCCACAGGGTGATGATGATAACGGCGTAGGTGGTGCAGGCGATGGCCTGGCGGCTGCGCCAGGCGAGAAACAGGCAGATGCCGGTCATGGCGCAGATGAATGACAGCCCGTAGACGCCGACCACCGGCGCCCAGCCCGAGATCGGCGTATCGATATGGGCATAGCCGAGGTAGAGCCAGGGAAAGCCCGTGAACAGCCAGCTGCGCAGCCATTCCGACAGGACCCAGGTGACGGGAAATCCGACCAGCATGCCGCCCGGCAGGGCTCGCACGAAGCGCACATAGAACCAGCCAAAACTGACCTGGAACAGCAGCGACAGGCCGGCGCAGAACACGACGATGAGAAAGGCGGCCAGCACCGGGCTGGCGCCGCCATAGTCGTGGATGCTGACGTAAACCCAGGATACGCCGCTGCCGAACATGCCGAGGCCGAACAGCCAGCTGCGCCAGATCGCCTCGCGCACACTGCAGGTGCAAAGCAGGTAGGCGTACAGGGCGCAGCTGATTATGCCCAGGGGCCACAGATTGAAGGGGGCCAGTGACAGGGGTATCAGCACGCCCGCGAAGGGCGCCAGAAACAGCACGAGCAACGGGTGCAGGCCGGGTTCGGTTTTCATCTGGGTCAGGGCCGGGTCAGTCTTGCAGCGGCCGCATGCGCAGGCTGTGAATCTTGCGCTGGTCCGCGTTGATCACCTGGAACTCGAATTTGTCGATGGTGGCGGTTTCGTTGCGGGTGGGCATATGGCCCAGGGCCTGTATCACCAGGCCGCCGATGGTGTCGAAGTCGTCGTCGCTGAATTCGGTGCCGAAGTACTCGTTGAAGTCCTCGATCGGTGTCAGCGCTTTGATAAAGAAATCGTCGTCGGTTATCTTGCGGATGAACTGGTCGGTCTCCGCATCGGTTTCGTCCTCGATATCGCCGACGATCTCCTCCAGCACGTCCTCGATGGTGACCAGACCAGCCACGCCGCCGTATTCGTCGATGACGATGGCCATGTGATTGCGATTCTCGCGAAACTCCCGCAGCAGGACATTGAGGCGCTTGCTTTCGGGCACCACCACCGAGGGGCGCAGCAGTTCGCTGATATTGAACTCGCTCTGGTCCTTGTTGAGGATCTGCGGCAGCAGGTCCTTGGCCAGCAGGATGCCGTAGATATCGTCCAGGCTGTCCCCCACCACAGGGTAGCGCGAGTGAGCGGTGCGCACGATTTGCGGCAGGATCTCCTCCAGCGAGGAGTCCGCCTTGATCACTACCATCTGGGTGCGGGGGATCATGATGTCCCGGGCCTGCATGTCGCTGACTTCCATCGCGCCTTCCATGATGCTGCGCGCGTCGCCGTCGATGATCTCGTTCTCGACCGCGATGGCCAGGATGTCCTGCAGGTCCTTGCGATTGCGTGGTTCGGAAGAAAACAATACGGCAAACTTGCTGATCCAGGACCTCTCGCCTGTATCGTTGCCCGATCGATCGTCGCTCATGCCAGGGAGCTCTCCCGCGGTAGGTTGGCCTGATAGGGACAGGGGTAGTGGAGTTCCGCCAGTATGGCGCTTTCGAGGGCTTCCATGGTGATCGCTTCGTTTTCTTCAAGGTGGTCATAGCCCAGCAGGTGCAGCGTACCGTGCACCGCCATATGGGCCCAGTGGGCCTCCGGGCTCTTGTGTTGCGCCCGCGCTTGTGCCGCGACCACGGGGGCGCAGATGACGATATCCCCCAGCAGGGGCAGATCGAGTTCCGGGGGCAGGTCTGCCGGGAAGGACAGGACGTTGGTCGGGCCGTCCTTGCCGCGGTAGGTCTTGTTCAGGCTGGTCATTTCCGGGGTGTCGACCAGGCGCACACTGATTTCGGTATCACCCCGATCTTGCTGGCTGGCCAGGGCGGCCGCTATCCAGCGGCGTAAGTCATCCTCGTCGGGCACGGGCTCGACGCTGGCGCACTGGATGTCAACCGTGAGGTTCATCGCCGGGTCCTGTCCAGTGGCGTGGCCTTGTCTTCGTGGCTGTCGTAGGCCTCGACAATGCGCTGCACCAGGGGGTGGCGCACCACATCCTTGCTGCCGAAATAGGTAAAACCGATACCCTCCACCCCGTCCAGCACATTGCTGGCATGGGTGAGGCCGGAGGGGGAGCCCTTGGGCAGGTCGATCTGGGTGGCGTCGCCGGTGATCACCGCGGTGGAGCCGAAGCCTATCCGGGTGAGGAACATTTTCATCTGTTCCCGGGTCGTGTTCTGCGCCTCGTCAAGGATGATGAACGAGTTATTGAGCGTGCGACCGCGCATGAACGCCAGCGGGGCAACCTCGATGACATGGCGCTCGATGTACTTGTTGACTGTTTCGAAGCCGAGCATCTCGTACAGCGCGTCGTACAGGGGGCGCAGGTAGGGGTCGATTTTCTGGCTGAGGTCCCCCGGCAGGAAGCCGAGCTTTTCGCCGGCCTCCACCGCCGGGCGCACCAGCAGTATGCGGCGCACCCTGTCTTCCAGCAGGGCCTCCACCGCGCAGGCCACGGCCAGGTAGGTCTTGCCGGTACCCGCCGGCCCGATACCGAAGTTGATGTCGCACTGCCCGATCGTGCGCACATAGCCCTGCTGGTTCTTGCCGCGGGGCTTGATGGGGGCGCGTTTGGTGCGGATCACCCGGATAGCCTGCACTGGCTGGTCCGGATCTGAATCGGACTCGATCAGGTGTTCGAGCTCGGTGTGCTGTAACTGCAGGTGCAGGGATTCCGGTGTCAGTTCAACGCCCAGGCACACCTCCTCGTACAGGTGCGTGAGCAGGCGCGCCGCTGCCGCCACCTCGTCCGCCGGCCCCGCCAGCAGGAACTGGTTGCCGCGGGCGCTGATGCGCACACCCAGGTGCTGCTCTATCTGGCGCAGATGGCTGTCCAGCTGGCCGCATAACAT
>JAZBNW010000120.1:0-2888 GCA_036350855.1 Halieaceae bacterium | reverse complement strand
TTATCGGGCCCGCGGGACTGCTGCAGGCCTATCGTTTTCTCGCCGATACCCGCGATACCGCCACCGAGGAGCGACTGTCGCGGCTGGATGATCCCTTCAGCGTGTTTCGCTGCCACGGTATCCAGAACTGTGTGAACGTCTGCCCCAAGGGGCTCAACCCCACCCGGGCGATCGGGCATATTCGCAACATGCTGCTGAGTCGTGCGACATAACGTTAACTTGTTATTCTAACTGACTGAAATAATTGCTCTTATTGCGGTCAGATAAATCGCTTTAGAGGCGGCTCAGGACGGGCCTGGCCCGGCTCGGGAACGGTCCGGTGCGTGACCTGTCCAGTGCTGCTACACTGCGTTATCTGATGCGCTTCAGGGGCGCTGATGCAACCCGCGGGAAGGGTCCGGATGCAAGAAAGCTCGATGGAACAGCTGTGGCGCAGCTCGCATATCGCGGGTGGCAATGCCACCTATGTGGAAGACCTGTACGAGGTCTACCTGAAGAACCCCAACGGTGTTCCCGAGCAGTGGCGCGACTATTTTGACAAGCTGCCCCGGGTAGACTCCGCTATCGTCCAGATCGAGGACATACCCCACTCCGTCATCCGCGACCGCTTCGCCCAGATCAGCAAGATGCGGGTGCGCACCGCGGCGACCGTCCAGCACGACTCCCAGGCCACGGAATACGAGCGCAAGCAGGTCCGGGTGGTGCAGCTGATCTCCGCCTATCGCCAGCGCGGCCACCAGAAGGCCCAGCTGGACCCCCTGGGCCTGGCTGAGCGAGAACACGTGGCGGATCTCGAGCTCTCCTTCCACCAGCTCTCCGCCGCGGACTTCGACACGGTGTTCCAGACCGGCAGCATGCACATCGGCAAGTCGGATGCCACCCTGGGCGAGATCGTACAGGCCCTGGAACGCACCTACTGCCATACCGTCGGCGCCGAGTTCATGCACATCGTCGACACCGAACAGCGTCACTGGGTGATGCAGCGCATGGAGTCCGTGCGCTCGGCGCCGGATTACAGCCGGGAAGTTCGCCTGCAGCTGTTGAGCAGCCTGATCCAGGCAGAGGGCCTGGAAAAATCCCTGGGCACCAAATACCCGGGGACCAAGCGGTTCGGCCTGGAGGGCGGCGAAAGCCTGATCCCGATGCTGAATGAAATGATCCAGCGCAGCGGGTCCTACCGCGCCCAGGAACTGGTCATCGGTATGGCCCACCGGGGTCGGCTCAACGTGCTGGTGAATATTCTCGGCAAGAACCCCTCCGAGCTGTTCGCGGAATTCGAGGGCCGGGTTCAGTATTCGAGTTCCGGCGACGTCAAGTATCACCAGGGTTTCTCCTCCAACGTGATGACCCCGGGTGGGGAAATTCACCTGGCGCTGTCGTTCAACCCGTCCCACCTGGAAATCGTATCGCCCGTGGTCGAGGGCTCAGTGCGTGCACGCCAGGAGCGACGCAACGACAAGATAGGCAACCTCGTCGTCCCCATTGTCATCCACGGCGACGCCGCATTTGCCGGCCAGGGTGTGGTAATGGAGACTTTCCAGATGTCCCAGACCCGGGCCTACAAGACCGGGGGCACCCTGCATATCGTGCTGAACAACCAGGTCGGCTTCACCACCAGCAAACGCGAGGATGCCCGTTCCACCGAGTACTGCACCGACATAGCCAAGATGGTCCAGGCGCCGATTTTCCACGTCAATGCGGACGATCCCGAGGCGGTTTTGTTCGTCACCCAGATGGCCGTGGATTTCCGCACCGAGTTCAAGAAAGACGTGGTGATAGACCTGATCTGTTACCGCCGGCGCGGTCACAATGAGGCGGACGAGCCCGCGGTGACCCAGCCGGTCATGTACGCCAAGATCCGCAAGCACAAGACCACCCGCGACCTCTACGCCGCCAGGCTCATCGCCAGCGGGATCCTGACCGAGGCGGAGGACAAGTTCCTGGTGGAGCGCTACCGGGAATCCCTCGACAGGGGCGAGCCGTTGGTGAGCAGCCTGGTGACGGAACCGAACAAGACCCTGTTTGTCGACTGGTCCCCCTACCTGGGGCACGACTGGACCCTGCAGGCCGAAACCGGCATGGATATCCAGGAGCTGCAGAGCCTGGCGCACGACAGCAACGTACCGCCGGATAATTTTCCCCTGCAGAAACAGGTCGCCAAGATTCTCGAGGACCGGCGCAAGATGGCGGCGGGCGCCATGCCCATGAACTGGGGATTTGCCGAGACCCTGGCCTACGCCACCCTGCTGAAGCAGGGCTACCCGGTGCGGATCACCGGGCAGGATGTAGGCCGCGGCACCTTTTCCCATCGCCACGCGGTATTGCACAACCAGAAAACCGGTAAAACCTATCGCCCCCTGCAGCACCTCGGCCCCGACCAGGCCACCTTCAGGATTTACGACTCCCTGCTGTCCGAGGAAGCGGTACTGGCATTCGAGTACGGCTATTCCACAACCCTGCCCCAGGGCCTGGTGATATGGGAGGCGCAGTTCGGCGATTTTGCCAACGGCGCCCAGGTGGTTATCGACCAGTTCATCACCAGCGGGGAGCACAAGTGGCAGCGCCTGTGCGGCCTCACCATGCTGCTGCCACACGGCTATGAAGGGCAGGGCCCCGAGCACTCATCCGCCAGGCTGGAGCGCTTCATGCAGTTGTGCGCCGAACACAATATACAGATTTGCGTACCCACCACGCCGGCCCAGGTGTTCCACATGCTGCGGCGCCAGGCGATTCGCCCCCTGCGCAAGCCGCTGGTGGTGATGACGCCAAAGAGCCTGCTGCGGCACAAGGAAGCCACCTCCACGATCGAGGAACTCGCCGATGGGCGTTTCTTTAACGTGCTGGATGAAACCGACGACCTCGACAAGTCTGCGGTGGAGCGGGTAATC
>JAZBNW010000119.1:0-3520 GCA_036350855.1 Halieaceae bacterium | reverse complement strand
GTGGGCGCCGCGGTCTATACAGCGATCAAGCGGGACCAGCTCGACGGCAGGGCCGATCCCGAGACCCTGGATGTGGTCAAGCGTGGGCTGGGCGAGGACTTTCTCTCTCCGGTGGTGGCCGGCCTGCTCTTCCCGGACCTCATGCAGCGCTTCTTCCCGGTGCCCTTCGCCTGGGCCGACCGTCAACGCTTCCTTGAGCAGGGGTTCGAGCACGCATTGGGCAGGCCGGACAATCCGCTCTCCCAACCCACGCTTAACCACATCCAGGGTCTCTGGATCGGCCCTGCCGTCGAGCTGGTCGCGCTTGATCGCTGTATAGACCGCGGCGCCCACGCTGCCGCCCGAGACACCGCTGATGGCGAAGAGTCCCTGGCCGAAGCCTGCAATGGACTCCAGCGTGGCCAGGGTGGTGGCGGTCCAATAGGCGGCGCGGATGCCGCCGCCAGCGGCGGCCACCAGGATCACTGGACGTCTCCCGTCGATGGTCCGGTCGGTGGGATTGGTATCGGACCAGTGCTCGAATTGACCCACGGCGTCCAAGCCCTTCAGGGCGGGGACCTCTGGTGCGGTTCGAATCCAGTGATTGTCGTTGCTGTATCCGAAGACCACGGCCAGGATCAGGACCAGCGCGGTAGCGCCTGGCTGACCCTTGGATAGCGGCCAATAGGTCAGCACCAGGCTGCCGAAGAGTGCAATCCCGGCGAATGCCAGGACTACGATGGCCGGCGTTCCGAGCAAACGGGGTGCACCCACTGGCCAGATCACGAACGCGGTGACCAGCACCAGGGTCACCACTGCCGCGATGTAGACCAGTATCCAGTTGACCCGGCCAAACGAGAGCATGGGTTCTTTGATCCCCCGCTCCGGATTCGGCACCAGGGGCAGGCCGCACAGTCGCAGCTGCCGCCGGCGGGTCAGGAACCACCAGAGTCCGATCGAGACCGCGATATACAGTGCACCCAGGAGCCAGGTCGCCACCCGGTCTGGGCCTTCCACCAGGATGAAGCCGACTCCGATGAAGAAAGGCACCGAGGCGCCCAGCAACCTGGGCAGCAGGGTGCGACCGGCCTCGGTCCGGGCCCAGGTTTCTTTTCCGCCCATGAAATTGCGTGCCAAGAGCACCCGGGCGCCGTACCAGAGCGTCAACCCGAGCAGGATTGCGCCGAGCAGGAAGGGGATGTTCTCCACCAAAGGTGCTCCTCCTCCGCAGCGATGCGAAGCAGGTCCTGACCCTGGTCGTTGCCCACAAAGACCAGCGCGACCGCCAGGGCCGCTGCCATCACGTAGGCACAGAGCCAGATCACTGGTACGATCCGCATCCAGAGCCAGTTGAACAGGCTGGAGAGGGGGCGCCAGAGGAACCCCACTAGATAGGCAAGAACACGCCAGATCGGCGTCAGGATGCCGCCCAGCAGGCTCCATGCCGGCGTCAGACCGGCGATGCCTTGACCCTTGATGAGGCGGCAAAAGAATTCGTAGATACCACGGGACGAATCCGGGGTTGCCATCGACCTCCTCCCGTTACTGTTGCCCGCAGAAGTCTAGACGTCGTCGGGTAGCAGGGTGGTGTTACTACCACCCTGCTACCCGACGCATGCTAGGTGGTGTGGGGAGGGCGGGCTAAACACCCTCCCTCAGCCGATTCGGCAATCTATATCTACTCCCAATAGGTCATGATATACGACTTCCTGTTGGGCCGTCGGTTGCCTCGCCCAATGAAGCACATTCTGGTGTGCCGTTCCACAACTCGTAGAACCGCAAGTGCATCGTTCATGTCGTGCGCCATCAACATCCAGTGATTACCCTCCTTGAGTCGCCAGCCCTTGGCGTCCAAGTCCTCCGCCAGCACATTTGCGGGGTTGTACGGTATTCCGTCTACTTTCGTGAGCGGCTCGTGGGGCAATCCGCTGTTCCCGACCCAATACTCAGTAATGTAGTCGATTCTATTGCGCCTTGGATTGTCGCGTCCAACAAAGCCGTGGCGGGTGTGCCTGCGGGCGACCCGGAGGCCGTTGCGTGCGTCTTCCTTGGTGTCGAACATCTTCATGCGACTGACACCGTCCGTCAGGAGCCAGCCCTTTGAGCCTTCGTCCACTATTCTCAGGTTGCGCGGGTTGTAGGGCAATTCATCGCGGGTGTGAACCTGATAGACATCCTCAATGAGGTACATCCGATTGTCGATGCCGCACTGCCCGTACCCAATGCGGAAGCAACCATCGTTTCCGCGGGTCGGCCCCCAACTGTTTTTGCATATCCAGCAGGATTGCGCATCGTCGTATCCGATGACAGTGATAGCATGTCCGCCACGGACATTGCCGGTAACGTGCGTGTAGACGCCGTTTGCACCACCACCCCAGTAGACGTCGAAGTCTTGGTACACGGTGTAGCCCGCGACGAGTGGCCCCTCTTCGCACAGCCACCTCTTCATCTGACTTGCTTGTGTAGTTGAGTCGTAGCCAGTGATCTTGAGGGTGAGTTCGGTGCCTTCAATGAGTTCGGCGTTCTGGTTCACACCCCGATACGGGTAGTTCTCCTCAAAACATGCGCCTTCATCAACGAGGAAGTCTAGAGCCGCTGGTATGGACCAACCGTAACGAGCGTCGCCAAGGTTGCACTGACGCTCTGGAATGAAGAACAATCCAGCTTCTGAGACGTCCACGTTCAGATTTGCGTTGCTCTCCTCAATCCGCTGGTGGGATTCCAGCGCAGCCGCGACTCCAAACGCAACACACGAGCCACAGCCACCCTGGTTCTGGACGGCGGAGACCCAATTGCTCCCGTTTACAGAGCGCCAATCCCACGATTGGGGTAGTGCATTGACCGCAGGGCGAAGTAGGGGGTGTAGGTTTGGCTGCCAAAGGGCGAACCTGTCTGGCGCAACGCGCCGCATCTTAGGGAATCGTGCGGTCGGTGTTCCGGGTGCGGGGGTCAGTGCCCCAAGGGGAAACTGCGTGGCCACGGCATCGATGGCAGCATCGTCAGCAATATCCGCAGGGACGCTCCAAGGCGCCCGGCGGGTTTGCAGCAGTTGTTTCAGTTCTTTGATCTTCATGTGTCTTACTCCGTATGTCCTCTCGCGGGAGTTGATCCTATTGACTCGAAAGCGTTTGCTCGGCTGACCCTCGCAATAATCGTAGCTGTGCCACGCATTGCAGGTTTCGCATTTGAGCGTAGTTCGCCCGCTGCGGGACGGCGCTGTAACAGGGCTGTGACACGTCTTACGACGAAGATAGGTTACGGCGAAGTTCCTGCAGGCTCGCGAGGGTTTGTCGAAACCTGTTTTTTGCAATGCAATGATCTCGGTCAAAAAGGTCGAAAAAATACAAGCTGGGTCGATACTTCTTGGGAGCATGGTGAAGCGCCGCCAGCGGCGTTACCCTCAGAAACGTTGATGCGATCAGTTGCCGCGTTTCGAAAAGCTCGGAACTCATAGCCTGTATCGCTCGACAAGGGGTGCCAACCGCGCATCCGAGACGCCGTCGAGCCATTCCCGCAAGGGGGTGGCGAAGTCCGTTTGGCT
>JAZBNW010000118.1:0-3466 GCA_036350855.1 Halieaceae bacterium | reverse complement strand
GACACGGTCCTGCTGATCAACACCCACTACCATATCGATCACACCCACGGCAATCCGGCCTTCGAGGCCGGTACCCGCGTGCTGTCCACCGAGCGCACCCTGTCTCACCTGCGGGCACTGGATGCCGACTTCTGGCAGGGCGACGCCGTCCGCCTGCTGCCCAACGAGACCTTCAGCGATCGCAGGACCATCAGTATCGGCGGCAAGACCATCGAGCTGATTCACCCGGGCGCCGGCCACACCGACGGCGACCTCGTCGTGCTGTTCAGGGATGAGGGTGTGCTGCATACCGGTGACCTGATGTTCAATCACTACTACCCGAATATCGACCTGGAGGCGGGTGGCAGTGTGCAGCGGTGGGTAACGACCCTGGAAACCATGCTGCGCCTGGATTTTACCCGGGTAATCCCCGGCCACGGGGAGACCACGGACCGGGCCGGCCTGCGCCAGTTTCTGGCCCTCATCGCCCAACTGGCGGAGATCGGCAACATCGCCGCGGAAAATGAGCTCAGCCTGGAGCAGACCCTGGCGACAGACCAGCTGACGGCCGACGAGGGCTACCGCCGCATTCGCCTGATTGTCCCGCTGCCGATGGATCGCGAATTCGTGATCACCCGCGCCTGGGAGGAATCCACAGGGAACTTCGAGCGGCTGAACTAGGCCGCTTCCAGGCGCTGCAGGGAGAAGTACCGGCGCTGGGGAGCGGGAGGCAATTTCACCGGGCCTTTCCCCGCGCTCGTTTTGGTCCCATACTTCGCTGCAGCCGCCCTGTATTGGGCGGTCATCATAATAATCACAGGAGAATCCGCATGACACCCGAACTGATGATGTTGTTGTACAGCGCCATATTACTGCTGGTCATTATCCTGCTACAGGCAGGCCTTGCGATCGCCCAGAACGGATTGATGGCGCAGGCGGGCAGCCGCGACAGCCTGCCCGAGCCCACCGTGCTGCGGTCCCGCCTGCTGCGCCTGAGCGCAAACATGCAGGAGAACCTGGTCATCTTCGCTATCGTGGTACTGGTGGCGCATGCAGCCGGGGTATCCAATGAGGCCACGGTACTGGGCGCCAGCATCTTTTTTTATGCCCGCGTTGCCCACGCGATCGTGTACGCCTTCGGCTGGCCGATGATCAGGCCGCTGATCTACTTTGCCAGCCTGTACGGCATGATCAGCATCGCGCTGCAGGTGCTGTAGGATCAAAGAGGACAGTTTTATTTTCCGCTACGATCCGGGATAGCAGTCTCCCAAGCATCGGTTTATCAAACCGCCCATTCATGTGGATGGGCGGGTTTGTGAATCCATGGATCCATCCCCTTCTTTTACGGGCCTGCAGTTGGCATAAAATGTCGTGGTTGCGGGCCAGTCGGAAAACAGGCCGACAATACCCACGTCCTGTGCCAGCACATCGATAACCCTGAGGATGTCGCCGTCATTGTGTATCACGTCCTTTACTGTGCTGTAGTAGTACCCGCCACCCCCGGTCTCCAGGCGCCCCGATCGTTCCGTCGTCCAGCCAATCAACTGGAGCCCGTTGCTGCGCGCCGCCTTCGCGTAGGCAGACGGCACAATCCGACCGGATGGGTCCACCGCAAGCATCATCTGCATCGGCGGGGCAAGATAACGGACCCCATCTCGCGCCAGCTGCTGCATGGAGGGCACAAGCGCTGCCACCGCATCGGGGTCATCTACCTCAGTCGTGTCACGGCTTTCGAGAAAAACGGCCTGTCGGCCGAAGGCAGGGGTGTGCTCTATCCAGTACAGCACGTCTTCGTAGCTGAATGATTGCGGCCACACCCGGCGAGGATCCACCTCGGCGGCGACATACTCATCTATCATCTGCTGCGCAAAATCCCGCTGGGTATATTCACCTTCGAAAGGCATGGATACCCTCGGGATCTTGAGTTCCGGCGTCATCCCCACACCGAGTCTGCTCAGCAGGTCTATGCTCTGCGCGTGGGTCAGCAGCGTGCCACGCGGGGCCTCATCTCCCAGGTAGGCCTGAATCGTGGTCGCTGCCAGGTTTACCCGGTCCATTTTTCCCTCGAGTGATTTGAACTCCTTCAGTGTCAGGTCACTCGTGCAACACCGGATGGCCTGCGCATTGCGCAGATTTCCCTGCGCGTCAAACTGCGGAGCCTGCGAACATTTCCCGGCCAACTCTGTCGCTACGATGTTAGTCGTGGCATGAAGGTCACACTGGTCGTGACGACACACCAACTCCCGGTCTTTGGTGAAGGTGACGTCGCACTCGACAATGCCTGCGCCCATACTCGCAGCGGCGACGTAGGACTCCAGCGTATGTTCCGGGAAACGCATTGGGGCGCCGCGATGGCCGATAGAGAAGTCGGTTCGCTCGTAGTGCCTGGTAGCAGCTGCGCAGCGAGACAACTCGTCCTTCAGTGGACCAGGCGCCATCTGTTCCAGCAGGTAAAATGGACGCGAGCCCAGCTCTATGGATTCGCTGTCGGTGGTCGACCCCTGGGCTGCCAGCGACGGGGAAATTGGCAGCCACAGGGTAACTGCCGCCAGTCCACTCCGCGCACAGGCCATAAGAGCTGATTTCCAGGTCGCCTCAGCTTGACCGGGCGCTGGGTCGATCGGCAGCGCATGGACTTGCAGGGTGTTTAGTGTCCCAGTTTCCCGCGGGCCGTTTGGCGCTGACCGCACACTCGAGTCAATGCACATAATTCAGAACAGCCTGTCCGTAATATGTTCAATCATCTGAACCTGGTATCACCGTATTGTTGCCACGAAAAAGTGCCGGCTTGGGCCAGCACAGCGCAAATAGTACCGCCGGACGGCGGCGCTTGATACGGGGAAATGCAACGCTATGGGAAACCTGGCTGCGCCAGGCTTAGCCTGTCATCAAAATGAAACCTGAAGCATGTATACTGACCGGCTGACGAACAAAGGAAGTATTCATGTCATCCGTCAGCTCAGCAACCTCCAACCATCCCGCCTCCCCCACTCGAGGTCCAGAAATTTCTTCGCTGATTGCGCAATTGACTGCCATACGAACTGAAATGGCTGCCGCGACTGCCGGCGTTCCAGCTTCCATTGACGAGGATTTTCGGGCGAGCGCCACTAACCTGCTCCACTACCTCACCCTGAGGCACAGGGATTTACGGCCGCTGCAGCGCGGGCTCGCCGAGCTCGGATTGTCGTCATTGGGGCGTTCGGAATCCCACGTAATGGCCTCTGTCGAGGCGGTGCTGGGCACGCTGCACAAACTGCTGGGCAGCGAGTGGGTCGCAGACAATGCCGCGCCCGGTGCGCCGGGCTTCCAGCAAGGGCCCGAGCTGCTGCGAGACCACACGGAGCTGCTGCTGGGTAAACCCCTGGCACCCCATAATGCCCACATCATGGTCACCATGCCAACCAACGCGGCCGACGATTACAGGCTGGTGCATGACCTCATGGCCAATGGCATGGACTGTATGCGTATCAACTGCGCTCATGACGGT
>JAZBNW010000117.1:0-10673 GCA_036350855.1 Halieaceae bacterium | reverse complement strand
GCCGCGGTCGCCGTTCCCTGCACGCAGGCGATGATCGCCTTGGGTGAGTGGACGATCCCCAGCATCATGGCGGCGCAGTCGTCCAGGATCCTGCGGATGCGCGCGGCGCGCTGGTCGTGGGTTTCACCCGGGCGTGGGCTCATCTCGCGCAGGTCGTGTCCCGCTGAAAACACCGGCCCGCTGCCGGCCAGCACCACCACCCTCACCCGCGGATCGGCGTCCGCGGCGGCGATGGCACTGGACAGCGCAGCGATCATCCCGCTGGACAGCGGGTTGCGCTGCCGGGGGCGGTTCAGGGTCAACCACTGCACATGCCCGCGCAGTTCCTCCAGCACATAGGGTGCCGCCTCCGCCTCCGGGGCGTGCTGGTCGATAGTTTGCAACTTGTCCTGACTCATGGAATCTACCTCCCCACCGCTGCTACCGCAGCGCTCACCGGACGATACCAGATCGGCGAGGTAAAGGCCCGCTCCTGGATACTGGTTGGCAGCCCACCGGGGACAGGCACACCCAGTTTGACCGCGTCGTAGGTACTCCAGCGCGGGGTTGGAATCTCGAGTACCCGCGCATAGTAAAACGCGTGCAGTTCTGGATCGAACTCGGGGTCGCTCCAGAACACGGCCAGTTCGGCAGCGCCGATGCTGTTGTCGTAGCTGGCCTTGCCCGCATCCACCGTATTGCCCACCGGGGGCAACTCGCCCTTGTCGTTGAGCCGGCGGTTCCCGGCCCAGGTCACGTTATAGATCTTCTCCTGCTGGGCTCCACTGCCATCCAGCCAGCCCTTGACGATCTGGATGCGATCGAGGTTGCCGCTGTCGGGCGCCTTGGTGGCCCATACCAGGAAAGAGGGAGAGTCCTTTTTACCCGGCCCCTGCAGGGTGCCGCCCATGGGGACGCCCTTGGCATAGCCGCGGGCAACGAAATCGGCGCTGGCCACGTCATTGGCGCCGTAGGACCAGCCACCGAAAAAACGCACCTTGATCCGGGGGCCGGTGGTGCCGAAGGTCTCGCGCCGCAACATGGCGTCATAGATCGCTTCCCGGGTATTTTCCGCCGCCCAGACGCCTGCCAGGCCACCGGAACTGAACTCCCTCACCTGCTGGACCTGGGACGCGGGCTGGCCCTCGATGCCTTCCAGGCGATGGCGCGGGTCATTCTCGAAAGCGAATTTGCCGGTGTAGTTGTACTCCTCGTTGCTCGCCGCGGCGTTGTGGGTGTCGGTGTCACCGATAAAACCGTAGTGAAAGGGATTGCCCATCCCCCTGGCGTCAAAAGCCAGGCCGTCCAGCAGGGCCTGGCGGGCGAAACTGCCCTTGCGCTGCGTGGGCCGCAGGCCGTCAGCCGAGAGGGTGTAATCCCACTGCTCGAAACCTGCGAACTCATCGTTGGGAGACAGCGCGGGATGGGTCTCGGAGGTGCCCTTTATCTGGGTGATCTCGTACAGCGGTTCATTTTCCTCCCGGGTCCGGATATAGGCCTCACTCAGGGGCTTGCCATCCCGGGTCTGCAGGGAAAACATCAGGCCATCGCTGGCATTGCCGTTATGCGGGATAGCCAACAGGGTCGCGCCCCTGGCGCGCTGCTCTCCCATCCAGGCCCAGAGGTGCTCCGGGTCTGTGGAGTCCAGCGATGACAGGGCCATGTCCGGCAGGTTTTCCGAGTTCCCGAACACGACCACCCGGTGCAGATTGCGCATTTCGGGGTTTGCCGACCACTCGAAGGCGGGGAAGGTGGTGAACTCCCCCGGCCGGTAGTAGGCATCCGCGGTAGCCGCGATCTCTTTCCATACCGTGCTGTTGACCTGCGGATCGTTGAGAGCCGGGTCTGATTTACCCATGCTGAAATCGCGCAATACCTTGGCAAAGGTCTGCATGCGGGTGTTCTGGTCCGCCGCCGTGATACCGGCGGCCAGGGGCAACTTGCTCAATGGGTTGGCGGGGTCTTCCATCAGCTTGAAGACCCCCATCCACTCGGCGTGGTCCGACACCGCGTAGAAGTCCAGGGGCTGCCTGATCTGCAGGTCGGGACCGCCGCCGCCACCGGGGATTGCCTTGCCCTGCGCCCACTGGTAGGCGTGGGCCGGGGAGGTCAGGGTGCCGTTGGTGTAGGCGTCAAAGGAGTAGCTGGTGTGCACATGCACCGCGCCAAAGTAGGCATTGGAGGCGGTCACAGCGGGTTCGGCGGCCAGCGCAGTCGAAAGCGGCAGCGCCAGGAAAAGTGCGCTTGCCAGGTAACAACGGGAGGCGCGATTCATAGGGTTATCTCCTGAATTTTTATGTGCGGCGGCCGGGCCTGACATGCGTCGCCATCGTCCCGTTTTTCACCACCGTTCCGGGAGTGTAGCGATATGCCGCCACGACGCAAGCCGGGCGACCGGCCGAAAGCTGCAGCGAGTCCATTCCTTCCAGAGATACCCCGCGTCGAGCCCGGCTTGGCCAAAGAGACCTGTATGGCCTAAACTGCCTCGCAGCCTTCCAGATAAATGAGTGATCAGTATGTCGGACGAACGCCCCATCTACACCGAAGACCAGGTCAACGTGGATCCCTGGTCCGTGCCGCTGGCGGAAATCAACGTGGCCAACCCCTTCCTGTTTTCCCACGATGTACAGGAAGCCTGGTTCAAGCGACTGCGGGATGAGGCGCCGGTGCACTACTGCGCCGAGAGTTTTTTTGGCCCCTACTGGTCGGTCACCCGCTACGACGACATTATGACCGTCGACACCTCCCACGATATCTTCTCGTCGGAGCCCACCATCATCATCAGCGACCCACTGGAAGACTTCCCCCTGCCCATGTTCATCGCCATGGACCGGCCCAAGCACGACGAGCAGCGCAAGGTGGTTGCGCCCGTCACCGGCCCCGAGAACCTGCGCAATTTCGAACCCATCATCCGCGAGCGCACCAGTGACGTGCTGGATCATTTACCCGTCGGCGAGACCTTCAACTGGGTGGACAAGGTTTCCATCGAGCTCACTACCCGGATGCTGGCGACCCTGTTTGACTTCCCCTTCGAGGAGCGAGCGAAACTGACCTACTGGTCCGATATCGCCACGGCGGTCCCCGGCATGGGGCTCATTGACTCGGACGACGAACGCAAGGCGATACTGCTCGAATGCCTGGAGTATTTCACGGGCCTGTGGAACGAGCGGGTGAAAGCCCCGCCCAGCAACGACCTGATTTCCATGCTGGCCCACGGCGAGGCAACCAGAGACATGGGGCCGGTAGAGTACCTGGGCAACCTGATACTGCTGATCGTCGGTGGCAACGACACCACGCGCAACACGATGAGCGCCAGTGTCCTCAACCTGGCCAACAACCCCGGGCAGTTCAGGCGGCTGGTGGCGGACCAGTCACTCATCCCCAGCATGGTGGCCGAAACGATACGCTGGCAGACCCCGCTGGCGCATATGCGCCGCACCGCCAAAATCGACACGGAGCTGGCGGGCCAGCAGATAAAGGCGGGAGACAAGGTGGTCATGTGGTACGTTTCCGGCAATCGCGACGAGCGTGTTTTCGACCGGCCCCACGACTTCATCATCGACCGGCCCAATGTGCGCAAACACCTGTCCTTTGGTTTTGGCATACACCGCTGCATGGGCAACCGCCTGGCGGAACTGCAGCTCAAGGTGCTGTGGGAGGAGATCCTGAAGCGCTTCGAGCGCATCGAGGTGGTGGGGGATGCCGAGCGGTCGGTGTCGACCTTCGTGCACGGCTATACCGCGCTACCGGTTATCGTGCACCCGCGCAAGCACTGACAGGGGGCATCAATTATGCCGCCACCAGTACGCGCTGGATCTCCCGCGCGATAAGCCACAGCCGGTCCTGTCCCCAGGCCCAGACCACGGTGTTGCCCCGGGCATCCAGCAGGCGGAAGGTCGGCACGCCCCAGGAGCCGAATCCGTACATGGCCTTGCGGTTTTCCTCGAAACGCGGCTGCCAGTCCCGGTTGTCGATCACCGCCTGGGCATCCTGCCAGGACAGCCCCGCCGCTTCCACGACCTGGCGCAGACCGCGCTCCCTGCTGGTGTTGATACCCCGATAAAAAGCGGCGCGGAGAAACTCACTGACCAACGCCACCGCCCTGCCCTGCTTTTCCGCCCACTCATACAGGGAATAGCAGCGCCGCACGGGCTCCCCGATGGGGTCGTAGACCTTGCCGAAGTCCAGCCCCAGCGCCCGTGCCTCACGCGCCGCATCGGCAAAAATGTACATACCTTTTTCCCGGGTGGCGGGCACACCGCGCATCACCATTGGCAGCACCGGGCGCAGCGCCAGGCGCACACCGGTGCGCTCCGCCAGCTGGACCGCCTTATCGAAAATAACCGCGGTGTAGGGGCTGCGCAAGGACGCGTATATCTCCAGCGTCAGGCTGCCGTTGGCCTGGTAGCTGCCCGCATCGACAGGCGGACGTGGAAACAGCAGAGCCGATTCATCGCCAAGGCCCAGGCCGCACCAGCGTCGCTCCAGGTGGTAGAGGCGATCGACGCCCCAGTACCAGACGCCGCCATAGTAAAACATGCCACCCGAGTAATGCCTGAGCTCTGCCCGCCTGGCCGTTCCCGCCGCCAGCGCCTGGTTCGCCTGTTCCCGGGAGCTGCTGCCGTAGTGCCCGGCCAGGTCCTCCAGGGCGGCGGCATCGCCCGCCCATAGTGCCTGGCCGACCGCAACCGCAACGGTGGGGAAGTCCGCCGCGCTTACCGCCGCCAGGATACGGTTGGCCTGCAGGCACAGCGCCTGCGCCGGGGCCGGGGCAGCTGCCGGGAATTCCAGCCCGTAGTGCGGCGCCACCAGGGCCGCGTCGTAACGCCCGAGTGCCGGCAACAATTCAGGCTCGGGCAGGTTGTCGCCGCTGGGGCCCTCCACCAGGTGGGGGACCAGTTTCACGCCGTAACGGGTCAGCAGCGGCTGCAGGGCCTGGGCCGCCAGATGGCTGTAGGCGTCGTCCACCTGGTGGAAATATTCCAGGGTATGGGGCAGGCCCGCCCTGACGCGCTCCCGCTCTGCCCTGGCCTGCAATTTCGCCAGGCGATCGGGCCTGAGCAGCCCCGAGAGAAACCTGGAGGTGAGCCAGCGCCGCAGGCGGCTGGGATCCATGGTGGCGGCGCCACCCTGCTCCTTGAACTGTTCGGTCATAGTCTTGCCTGTCCGGGACGATCCGCAATGGGTCCGGCGGTCGGTGCACAGCCAGGGCCAGCCGCGTGCGGCGCCGGCTTCCCGGCTTGGCTTTGAATACAGGCTTGTGCTTGAATGACGGCCGGCCCCCAGAATAGACGGTAACGCGACATGAAGAAAGCCGGCATCGCCCTCATCGGTCTCGCGCTCGTGGCCACCGTGCTCTACAGCGTGCGGGCGCCGCTAAGTACCGCCATCATGGGGCGCACCCTCGAGCGCAACATGTCCACCAGCCTGCTGGATTCGCTTCCCGACGGGCTGCACGTGGTCCTGTGCGGTGCGGGGGGACCGCTGCCGGATCCCGTCAGGTCGGGCGGCTGTGTCGCTGTGGTCGCCGGCGACAATCTGGTCATTGTCGACGCCGGCACTGGCGGGGCGCGCAACCTGAACCCCATGGGCTTGCCGGTCGGCCAGGTGGACGCGGTTTTCCTCACCCATTTTCATTCCGACCACATCGACGGCCTCGGGGAAATGGCCACCCTGCGCTGGGTCAGCGCCGCCAACCAGGAACCCCTGCCGGTATACGGCCCGGAGGGCGTCGAGGAGGTGGTGGCCGGTTTCAACCGGTCCTATGCCATGGATGCGGATTACCGTCATGCGCACCACGGGGACACGGTGGCGCCCCTGTCGGGACAGGGCATGCAGGCGCATATGCACCCCCAACCACCAGACGGTGAGGCGGTGGTGGTCTACGAGAGTGACGGCCTGGTGGTAACGATGATCCGGGTCGAACACAAACCGGTGGAACCGGCGGTGGCCTACCTGTTCAACTACAAGGATCGCAGCGCTCTCGTCAGCGGCGACACCGTCAAGTCAGCCAACCTGCAGACATTCGCCCGGGGGGTAGACCTGCTGGTGCACGAGGGCCTGTCTGCCTCCCTGGTGCAGCAGATGAACAAGGCCGCCGTGCGCGCCGGTAACGAGATCGTCGCCAAAATAAGCGCGGATATTCCCGACTACCACACCACCCCGGTGGAAGCCGCGGAAATCGCCAGGGACGCCAATGTCGGCCATCTGCTGTTTTACCACGTGGTACCACCCACGCCGCTGCCGGGCCTGAAAGCCGCCTGGTTGAGTGGCGTGGACGCAGTATTCGAGCGCTACACCCTCGGGGAGGACGGCACCGGTTTTTCACTGCCCGCGGGCTCGAAAGACATCATTGCGATCGATTAGGATGCCGACCCCCGCGCCATCCCACTGCCTGCCGCCGGTCCCCCGGGGCGAGTTGCTGGCGCGCCTGCAGGCCGTATTACCCGGCCACTGCATCATCAGTGAAACCGAATCACAGCGGCCGTTTGAATGCGACGCCCTGACCATCTACCGCGAATTGCCGCTGCTGGTCGCGCTGCCGGAAACGGTGGAGGAGGTTCAGCAGGTGTTGCGCATCTGTCACGAACTGGCGGTGCCGGTGGTGGCCAGGGGTGCCGGTACCGGCCTGTGCGCGGGCTCGATGCCGCACCCGGAGGGGCTGCTGCTGGGCCTGTCGAAGCTCGACCGGATTGTCGAGATCGACCCACTGGCCCGCACCGCCCGGGTCCAGCCCGGCGTTTCCAACCTCGCCATCTCAGCCGCCGTCGCCCGGCATGGCCTCTACTACGGCCCCGACCCCTCCTCCCAGATCGCCTGCAGTATCGGCGGCAACGTGGCGGAAAATTCCGGCGGCGTGCACTGCCTGAAATACGGCCTGACCACGCACAATATTCTCGCCCTGGAAGTGCTCACCGTGGCGGGCGAGCGGGTCACCATCGGCAGCGCCGGCCTCGATACCCCGGGCTACGACCTGCTGGCGCTGATGACGGGTTCCGAGGGGCTGCTCGGCATCGTGGTGGAGGTCACCGTGCGCCTGTTGCCCTGCCCGGAGATGGCCCGGGTGATCATGGCCGGCTTCCCCTCGGTCACGGCCGCGGGCGATGCGGTGGGCGCGGTCATCGCCGCCGGCATCATTCCCGCAGGGCTGGAGATGATGGACCGCCTGGCAATCCAGGCCGCCGAGGACTTCGCCGCTGCCGGTTACCCCCGGGATGCGGAGGCGCTGCTGCTGTGTGAGGTCGACGGCACCCGGGAAGAGGTCGCCAGTTGCAGCCGGGGGGTGGAGGACCTGTTCCGCAAGATGGGGGCGAGCTCTGTTATCGTCTCCCGCGACGAGGCCCACCGGGCACTGCTGTGGAAAGGGCGCAAGTCGGCGTTCCCCGCGGTCGGCCGGCTGGCGCCGGACTACTACTGCATGGACGGCACCATTCCCCGCAGCCAGGTATCGCGGGTACTGAACGAGATAGCCAGGCTGTCAGGGCATTACGGCCTGGCGGTGGCCAATGTCTTCCACGCCGGGGACGGCAACCTGCACCCACTGATCCTGTTCGACGCGAGCAAACCGGAGGAAGTGCACAAGGCCGAACAGTTTGGCGCGGCAATCCTCGAGCTGTCGGTGCAGGTGGGCGGTTGCATTACCGGGGAACACGGTGTGGGGTTGGAAAAACTGCGCCAGATGAGTCATCAGTTCAGCCCGGCGGAACTGGCGCTGCTGGAGGATATCAAGGCCGCCTTCGATCCCGGGCTCAACCTCAACCCGGGCAAGGGCATCCCGATTCTCAAACGCTGCCAGGAATACCGCGCACTGCCGGCCCGGCACACCCATGACTGACCGCAGCGGGGAATTAGCCGCGGCGATCGCGGCGGCGGCGGCGCGGCAACAGGCCCTGTATATCGGTGGCGGCGGCAGCAAGCGCGAATTGCTGGGGCGCGACTGCGAGGTTCCCGTCCTCGACGTCTCCGGCCACCGGGGCATTACCGATTACCAGCCCTCGGAACTGGTGCTGACGGCACGGGCCGGCACGCCGCTGGTCGAGATTCTGGCGGTACTCGAACAGGAGCGCCAGACGCTGGCCTTTGAGCCGCCACGGCTGGGTGGACGCGCCACCCTGGGCGGCACGGTTGCCTGCAATATGTCGGGCCCGTCCCGACCCTGGACGGGATCCGCCCGGGACCTGGTGCTGGGCGTACAACTGATCGACGGTCGCGGGCAGTTGCTCAACTTCGGCGGGCAGGTCATGAAGAATGTGGCCGGTTACGATGTCTCCCGTCTCCAGGCCGGCGCCCAGGGCACGCTGGGCGTCCTCAGCGAGATCAGCCTCAAGGTGATGCCCCTGCCGGAACACAGCCTCACCCTGGCGTACGACATGGACGCCGATGCGGCAATCGACTGCATGAACCGGCGCTCGGGCGCCCCCTCTCCCCTGTCGGGCGCCTGCTGGCTCGATGGCCGGCTGCTCCTGCGCCTGTCCGGCAACGGGTCCGCGGTCGAGCACAGCGCTGACGTCTGGGGCGGCGAACGACTCGCTGGGGGCGCGGACTTCTGGCGCGACCTGCGGGAAATGCGCCTGCCCTTCTTCAGCGGGCCGGAGCCCCTCTGGCGCCTGTCGCTGCGCCCCACCGCCAGCAGCGGTGACACGTCCCGGCCCACCCTGATCGACTGGGGCGGCGCCCAGCGCTGGTTGCGCGGGGACTTTCAGCTGGAAACCCTGCAACAAACGGCTGCCCAAGCCGGTGGCAATGCCAGTCTGTTCCGCGGCGGCAACCGCAAGGGGGAGGTCCGCCCGATGCCGGATGCCGTCTCGGTACGTCTCCAGCAACAGCTGAAGCGGGCCTTCGACCCCCTGGGCATCCTCAACCCCGGCCGCCTCTACGGCTGGCTATAGGGAGGCCGTCCATGCACGTCAAGCTGCACCCCGACTACACTGGCGATGAACAGGCAGAGGAAGCCGCCGCGCTGATCAGTGCCTGTGTGCACTGCGGGTTCTGCCTGGAAACCTGCCCGACCTATCTCGTCAACCGGGACGAGCGGGACAGTCCGCGGGGGCGAATCTATCTCATCAGGAATTTGCTGGAAAGCGGCGCGGCCAGCGACCAGACCCATACCCACCTGGACCGCTGCCTGAGCTGTCGCAGCTGCGAGACCACCTGCCCGTCGGGCATGCAGTACGGGCAATTGCTGGATATCGGCAGGGGCCTGATGGAGCAGCGCGTACCCAGGCCCGCGCCGGTTCGCCTGTATCGGCGGCTGCTGCGGTGGGCGCTTACCCAAGGCGCTGTATTCGGCTTCGGCCTGGCACTCGGCCAACTGCTTCGCCCCCTGCTGCCGTCCGCTCTGCGGGCGCAGGTGCCACCGCGCCAGGATCCCGGCCCCCTGCCCGAGCAGCGGCACTCCCGCACCATGTTGCTGCTGGAAGGCTGTGTGCAAGCGGCGGCCACACCGCGCACCAACGCCGCGGCGCGGCGGGTATTCGACCGCCTGGGCATCAGCTTGCAAACGGCGCCCGGGGCCGGTTGCTGCGGCGCGGTCAACTACCACCTGGCCGCGCACCGGGACGGCCTGGACGACATGCGCCGGAATATCGACGCGTGGTGGCCGCAACTGGCAGCCGGGGCAGAGGCTATCCTGTCCAGCGCGAGCGGTTGCGGCAGCATGCTGGCAGAGTACGGCCGCCTGCTGGCCCACGATCCCGCCTATGCAGACAGGGCGAGGCAGGTTTCCGCACTGGCCCGCGATATCGGGGAAGTGTTGCTGGAGGAGGACCTGGAGACGCTGGCCACAGGCAGTGCAAGCGGCAGAATCGCGGTGCAGACGCCCTGCAGCCTGCAACACGGCATGCAGCGCCCGGACCTGATAACCTCGATACTCGGCAGGGCGGGCTTCGAACTGGCCGCTGTCTCAGCTAGCCATTTGTGCTGCGGCTCCGCCGGGACCTACTCGATCCTGCAGGGGGCCATGTCGCGACGCCTGCGCGACGACAAGCTGCGGGCGCTGACGGCTGACTCACCGGACCTGATCGCCACTGGCAACGTCGGCTGCCAGCTGCACCTGCAGGCGGCTGCCCGGGTGCCGGTAAGGCACTGGATTGAACTACTGGACCCGGATAACGGCGACTAGTTGAACGGTTCGATCGCCAGGGGGCTGTCGTCGGAAAGCCACCCGGAAGCCATGACCCTGATATATTCCGCGAGCCGGTTCTCGGCCGCCAGCCGGTACTGGAACGGCCCCTCGACTGTGCCCTCGCGGGTATGGAAGTACCAGTCGCCGCCGTTCTGGAAAAACCGCTCGGAGCGAAACCGGGCGGGTGAGCCGGTGTCCCCTTTACGTTGTTGAATCATCCGCATATCTCGCAAGCATTCCGACGGGGCACTCCCTGCAGGGAATGCGCTGAGCTTAACACTCCCGCCCTTTATTTCGCCACGATTTACTGCACGCGCACGGCTCCGGGGAGAAACTCCCGGCACACATAGTCAGCGCAGCGATAGAGAATACCGTGCGGGTAGGCGACCCAGGTGACCTCCCGCTGGTCGCGCCACGAGACGGCAATCGCGGTCACCCCACCCACCAGCGTACTGCCGGGAGTGCCCTCGAAGACCCTGCAGTCACTCTCTCCAGGGCAGTGCACCACGGCGCCTGAGGAATAGCCGATGATCACGCCCCCTCCATCGCCGCGGGAGGCCTCCATCACCGT
>JAZBNW010000116.1:0-2718 GCA_036350855.1 Halieaceae bacterium | reverse complement strand
TGGTGGTGCTGGCCCAGGATTACTTATACGCTCCGACCCCGCAGAAGAAGCCGCCGTCGTTGGCGGCGATGTAGCTGGTCTTCCGCCTGATCTCGTCGGTCCCGGGATACGGCCACCTATAGTCCACCCAGCCAGCGCCTGGGTTCTTGGCGACGGCGATCATGTCCTGAAAAAGCAAGTCCCCATATTTGTTGAAGTTAAACATGTTTCTTCCGACTAGTTCCGGCTTGATTGGCTGCGAAAGCAGCACGCCCTCCATATCGATGCAAAAGACGTACAAATCGCGGTCGCGGAACTCGCCGTCCGGGTCAGCGAATGCGGCGAAGGCCTTTTCCCGGCCCATCGCGTTAACGGCGGCCTGTGCTTTCAGGCTCATGGCCTTGGCCTCCTCCGGCGTTCCCATATCGGCTGCGTACACGGAGCCCGCCACGGTCGCGGCAAGAACGGCAAATAGCGTCGTTTTCACTATGTGTTTCCTCCATCTGGTACTGGTGGATGGCTCAGCCCGCCGGCCACCTGGGGTCTGTCCAATTCACGCCAGCGGATCTCCACCGTCTCTAACCGCAGTCTAGTTTGCCTTCCTCGAATGGCTAATTAATTTTGTCAACTTTACGCGGCGCAGCGGTTGTCTATAAAGTTTACTTATCTCTCCGCTTGGTGACGCCGGCCCGCGAAGTAACAATGCTGGCGAGCGATTCGAGCACGACGCGTCCCCGGCGATAGCGTGTGAGAAAACTTTACAGTGGACCGCCAAGGACGGCGGTGCGGATGTCGGGTTCTGGCCGATTGCCGCACTTTAGCTGTCGCTAATATGCGGTACCGGTCACAGGTTGGGGACAACCCAAAACAGCCGCCAGCCCCCCGACTTATGGCGATCGCAATGCGGCCGAAAGCAGTCACATTGATACCCTCTTGGGCTTTGCCAGGAAGCTTCCGAGCACCGAATACTCGCCCACATCGGCGAGCCCGACCACCAGTTCGATCTGCGCATCGCCTGGTAGCCGCCATCTCGTGCAGGCGGGGTGCTGCCGCCCTCGTGTCCTGTCTGTCCGCTGTGCCCCAGCGCCCGGGAACGCGCGCGTTTACGCCGCTCGCAACGCCTGCCAGACCTGCCGCTGCGTGTTCACTGTTGACCGCGCACCCACCCCCGGCTCGCCTCCCGCCTCAGCCCATCCCTGGCCACTCAGGATGGCTTTGCGTTCCTATCCGTTTCCGTAGAAACCCGTAGCGCGTTCCGTAGATCTCCGACTAGCAAACTCGGGTATTTGATCTAGGGTAAGTGCACCAGGGCCGACGCCGGTTTATCCCTAGTGCACCGCAGTGGAAATCCCGAGACCGTTGCGGTGTTCACGCAGCCAGGGGCTTGCCTTCATAGGTCCAGCGGAAGGGCTTGGCCATGGTCGCGTTGAAGAAGTCGATGAAGCGGGTGATCTTGGCATGAAGGTCGTCCAGGGAGGTGAAATTGCCGCGGCGGATGACCTTCCGCGAGAGGATCGAGAACCACATCTCGATCTGATTGAGCCACGAGGCATGCTTGGGCGTGAAGTGAAAGACGATGCGGTGGCTGGGGTCGCGCAGGAACTGCTGGCGCGTGGCCATCGACTGGAGGATGCCGCATTGGCCTTTAACACCGAGGTCGCCGCCAAAGCCGATGGCCTCGGCCACCAAGCGCACGACCGCCTCCGAGCAATGGATGTTGAGGTTGTCCATGACCAGATGCCAAATGATTTCGGGCGAGCGTGTAGCCAGGAGCGTGGCCAGGTACTGGGCGAAGTCCGCCGCGGTGCGGGTCGGGCCGAGGCGGTAGCCGACCGCTCCGGTGGCCACATCGAGGTGGGCGATGAGGGTCGTGGTGCCGTGGCGGATGTACTCGAACTCGGTGCGCTCGGGCCGTCCAGAACGCATCGGCTGGGTGGGCGCCGCGCGCTCGAGGGCCTGCACGCCAGTCATCTCATCGATGCTACGCGTCTCGATCCCGGCGGCCGCCCGCGCCGGGGCGAGCTGATAAGTCTGGCAGACATCGTGACACTTGGAGGCGAAGTCGGCGTCGCGGGGGGTATTGATCCAGCCGCGGGTGCGGTGGGGCTTGAGCTTCACCTCGCGCAGGAAACGCCCCACCGAGTGGGCCGAGATGCGTTCCACGATGCCGCCTTCGCTCGCCGCCGTGGCGAGGGTGGCGTGGGTCCAGTGGGTGAAGGGTCGGCCACTCTCGCTCGGTGGCTCACAAGCCAAGGCGATGATCTGGCAGATCTGCTCGGGCGGGAAGGTCGGCGGGGTCCCCGGACGCGGGGAATCACACAACCGCTCGGCGAACGGCTGTCCCTCGCTGGCGCGCCAACGTTTGCGCCAGCACTGCACGGTGGCGCGCCCCATATCCAGCATCCTGGCCGTCTCACGTACGCCGACACCGTCGGCGGCCATCCGAATGATCCGCGCTCGCATTACCAGACTCTGCGGCGCGTGACGCTGCCGTACGATGGCTTCAAGACGGCGGCGGTGTTTCGTGGAGACATGGACGGGGGCAGCAGCGCAGCGGGCCATGGCAAGCAGTTGCGAACACATGAAAGTACATATGTTCAAAATGATGCCGCATTGACTTGAGAAACGGTATCAGGAGTTTCACTCTGGACCACTAGTATTGCGGCGTCCCAAGGTTCGATCCGCACCGAGTCCAGTTTCTCTCCATTATTTATCGGATCCTGGCCTGTGCCCCGAATC
>JAZBNW010000115.1:0-3712 GCA_036350855.1 Halieaceae bacterium | reverse complement strand
TCATCGGATGCCCTCCAGCCGGTATGGGCCCCGGCGCGGCTCAGACGTTGAACCGGAAGTGGATCACGTCGCCGTCCTGCACGATATAGTCCTTGCCTTCCAGGCGCCAGCGGCCGGCGTCCTTGGCTCCCTGCTCGCCCTTGTAGGCGATGAAATCATCGTAGCTGATGACCTCGGCGCGGATAAAGCCCTTCTGGAAGTCGGTGTGAATGACCGCGGCGGCCTCGGGCGCGGTGGCGCCGATGCGCACGGTCCAGGCCCGCACTTCCTTTACCCCGGCAGTGAAGTAGGTCTGCAGGCCCAGCAGTTCGTAGCCGGCGCGAATCAGTTTGTCCAGGCCGGGCTCGTCCATTCCAAGGTCATTGAGGAACTCCTTGCGCTCATCGTCCTCCAGTTCCACGATTTCCGCTTCCAGCTTGTTGCAGATCGGCACCACCACGGCGCCTTCTTCTTCGGCGATCGCGCGGACGGTATCGAGGTGGGGGTTGTTGTCGAAGCCGTCCTCGTCCACATTGGCGATGTACATGGTGGGTTTGGCAGTCAGCAGGAACAGCTGCCTGATCAACACCCGCTCGTTGTCGTCCAGCTTGAGTGAACGTGCCGGCAGCGCCTCGTTCAGGTGGGGCAGGAGTTTGTTCTCCAGCAGGGCCTTCAGGGCGATGGACTCCTTGTCGCCGCCTTTCGCGGTGCGGATGACTTTCTGCAGCTGTTTCTCGCAGCTCTCAAGGTCCGCCAGTGCCAACTCCGTGTTGATGACCTCGATGTCCGACTTCGGGTCGATTTTATTCGCCACATGAATGACGTTGTCGTCCTCGAAGCAACGCACCACGTGGGCGATGGCATCGGTTTCGCGGATATTGGCCAGGAACTGGTTGCCCAGGCCCTCTCCCTTTGAGGCGCCCGCCACCAGGCCGGCTATGTCCACAAACTCCATGGTGGTGGCCACTACACGCTGTGGCTTGACGATTTCCGCAATGCGGGTCTGGCGCGGGTCCGGTACAGGCACCACGCCGGCGTTCGGCTCGATAGTACAGAAGGGGAAGTTCTCGGCATCGATACCGGCCCGGGTGAGGGCGTTGAACAGGGTGGACTTGCCGACGTTCGGCAGGCCTACGATTCCGCATTTGAAACCCATGTGTCTTTCCTGTGTTGGTGGCCTGTGTTAGTTGCCTGTGTCAGCGGCCTGTATCAGCCTGTGATGGCGCCGGCTCAGGCCGCGCTGAAACTGTGAAGCCGTGTCATCGCCTTGGTGCTGTCCCCGCCGAGCAGCAGCGGCAGCGCACTGATGGCCTCCTGGATAGTCGCGTCGATGCGCTCGCGATCCTCCGCCGAGGGTTTGCTCAGCACATAAGCGCTCACCCTGGACGCGTGCCCGGGATGGCCTATGCCGATGCGCAGCCGGTAGAAATCGCTGTTGTTGCCCAGGGCCGGGATGATGTCGCGCAGGCCATTGTGGCCACCGTGGCCGCCACCGCGCTTGAAGCGGGCGGTACCGGGCGCTATATCGAGCTCATCGTGGGCCACCAGTATCTGGTCGGGCGTTATCTTGAAAAATGTGGCCATGGCCGCAACGGCCTTGCCGCTGCGGTTCATGAACGTGGTGGGAACGAGCAGGCGCAGTTCATGCCCTGCCAGGCTTATCTGTCCGGACAGCCCGAAAAAGCGGGATTCGGCGCGCAGTTCGCCGCCGTTGCGCCTCGCCAGTTCTTCAGTGAAATCCGCACCCGCGTTGTGACGGGTACCCCGGTATTCGCTACCGGGGTTGCCCAGCCCGACAATCAGCTTGATTGCAGTCATCGGGAGCAGCCTGCAGCGAGAGGTTTAGTCCTCGCTGGCGCCTTCCCCGGCATCACCGGCAGCGCCTTCACCACCATCAGCCTCTTCCGCGTCGCTTCCGCCTTTGGTCGCGATGATGGAGGCAACTGCCAGGTCGTGGTCCTCACCCAGGGCCAGGGCGACAGAGGTCACGCCCTCGGGCAGGGTGATATCGGAGAGGTGGATGATCTGGCCGATTTCAACATTGAGCATATCCACCTCGATGTACTCGGGGATCTTCGACGGCAGACACTGGACTTCGATGTCGGTTTCCTGGTGCTGGACGATGCCGCCCTGGGTCTTCACGCCGTGTGACTTCGCTTCGTTGATGAAGTGGATCGGCACGTGAACCTTGATGGCCTTGTTCTCGTTGACACGCAGGAAATCCGCGTGCATGACGCTTTCCCTGGCGGGATGGCGCTGCAGGTCCTTGAGAATGGCCTTCTGCTTTTCCTTGCCGACATTGATCGTCAGTACGTGGGAGTAGAAAGCCTCATTTTCCAGCGCCTTTTCCAGGTCCTTGCGAATCAGGGTCAGGGGCTGGGGGTCCTTGTCGCCACCGTAAATAATGGCCGGGACCAGATCGGCGAGACGACGCAGGCGGCGGCTCGCACCTTTCCCCAGGTCCTCTCGTACTTCTGCGTGTAGTTCAAATTGGTCAGACATGGTCGTGACTCCTTTGATAGATCACTGCCTCGCTTGCGACCGGCTCGGCAATGAGTTGCTGTAAACGCCGTCCCTACTGGAACAGCGCGCTGATGGATTCCTCGTTCGCGACCCGGCGCATGGACTCGGCAAGCAGGTCAGCGATTGTCAGCTGGCGAATCTTGCTCACGTCCCGCGCTTTCGCACTCAGGGGAATCGTGTCTGTGACCACCAGCTCGTCGAGCTGGGAAGTCCGGATATTCTCAAGCGCATTGCCCGACAGCACCGCGTGGGTACAGTAGGCAACCACCTTGGCGGCGCCGCGCTCTTTCAGGGCATCGGCGGCCTTGCACAGGGTGCCGGCGGTGTCGACCATGTCGTCCACCAGCAGGCAGGTGCGGCCATCGACCTCACCGATCAGGTTCATCACCTGCGCCTCACCGGCCTTGGGACGGCGCTTGTCGATGATCGCCAGGTCCGCCTCGTTCAGCTGCTTGGCGATGGCCCTTGCCCGTACCACGCCGCCGATATCCGGCGATACCACCATCAGGTTCTCGTAGTCGCAGGCGAGGATGTCGTCGTTCAGCACCGGAGACCCGTACACGTTGTCCACCGGGCAGGTGAAGAAGCCCTGGATCTGCTCCGCGTGCAGGTCTACCGTCAACACCCTGTCGACACCGACCGTGACCATCATGTCCGCCACCACCTTGGCGGTGATGGGTACCCGGGATGAGCGCACCCGGCGGTCCTGGCGGGCGTAGCCGAAGTAGGGAACGACTGCGGTTATCCGTGACGCCGAGGCCCTGCGCAGGGCGTCGATCATTACGATCAGTTCCATCAGGTTGTCATTGGTCGGCGCACAGGTCGACTGCAGTACAAAGACGTCCTTGCCGCGCACATTCTCGTTCAGTTCCACGGCTATCTCGCCATCGCTGAACTTGCCGACGTCTGCCTTACCCAGGGAAAGGTAAAGCCTGCTCGCTACTTTCTGGGCGAGTTCCGGGTTGGCATTTCCCGAAAACACCATCATTTTTGAGGACACTGTGCGCTACCCCTGGGCCATTGGTACCTGGCGGTTCGAGCCTTCCGGCATCGACGATGCTCCTTTTTGTTCCCGCCGGCCGGGGCGGTATACCGGAGCCTTGCTGTATGGCTGGGGTGGGAGGATTCGAACCTCCGAATGCCAGGATCAAAACCTGGTGCCTTGCCGCTTGGCGACACCCCAATAAACTAGTGGGTCAATCTAATGAAG
>JAZBNW010000114.1:0-3875 GCA_036350855.1 Halieaceae bacterium | reverse complement strand
GGGGTACGCGCTGAATACGGGGCGCACCAGGCGAATGAGCCCCCGGATTTTCTTGCAACGCTTGCGTACCTGGTGCACGACCTGGTGTGGACCGAGGGTGGTATCGGCGAGTTCAGTGAGGGCTTTGTCGATCTGGTCGCGGGCAACCAGGCGGATATTGTCCCCCATGTCGTACTGCTTACTGATTCGAAAGGTCATAGGCTTTTGTTTAACTGTGCGTGTGGTTCTGCGGTGGTCAGAAAGCGCAGCCAGAGATAGCCGCCGATGCCCGCCAGTGCAGATGCGCTGAGAATCGCGGCCTTCGCCGTATCCAGTTGCTCAGGAGAGGAGAAGCTCAGGCCCGCAATGAAGATCGACATGGTGAAGCCCATGCCACCCAACAAACCGACACCCAGCACGTGGCGCATACCGACGCCGGCGGGCAAGCGACCCAGGCTGGATTTCACCGCAAGCCAGCTCAACAGGCCGATTCCCGTCACTTTGCCCAGCAGCAACCCGGCGACGATACCCCAGGATACCGGGCTGCTCACAACGGCTTGCAATAGCCCACTGTCGATGTGAATACCGGCATTGAACAGTGCGAAGACAGGCAGCACCAGAAGCAGAACCGGGCGTTCCAGCGACCGCTCCCAGCGTCTCAGCGGCGTGGCTGCCAGGCGCGACACCTGCTCCGCCGCCTCCACTGCGGCGTGCTGTTCGGGGTCACCCAGGATCCCCACGTCCCTGCGATCATCGTGCAGGCGTTCCAGGTGATTGGTGATCTGCCTGGCAGTCCTGAGGAACCAGCGCCTGCCGTGTTTCGGTCTGGCCGGAACAGCCGCGGCGACCAGCACGCCGGCCAGCGTGCCGTGGACGCCGGCATTGACAAGTTCCAGCCACAGCAGCACCCCGAGCAACAGGTAGATACTGATGTGCCGCAGCCCCGCCAGGTTGCAGATTATCAGAGCCAGAACGCAGAGCCCCGCTGCGCCCAGGGAACCGGAGCCGAGACTGTGGGAGTAGAACAGGGCAATCACCGTCATCGCGCCGAGATCATCTATGATGGCATAGGCAACAAGAAACGCCTTGAGTCCAGCCGGCATGCGGTGGCCCAGCAACAGCAACATACCGAGTGCGAAAGCGGTATCGGTCGCCATGGGGATACCCCAGCCGACGAGGGTCGGCTCCTGCCTGTTGGCAAAGAAATAGATCGCTGCGGGCGCCGCCATTCCACCCAGCGCGGCGGCGAGTACAGTAAAGGCCAGGCGTGAATCCCGCAGTTCACCCACCAGCAGTTCGCGTTTGATTTCCAGCCCGATGACCAGAAAGAACAGCGTCATCAGGCCCTCGTTGACCAGGGATCGCAAGTGAAACTCCAACTGCAAATGGCCTGCCGCGACGCGAATCGGCAGTTCGACTACGGCAAAATAGGTTTCTGCGTAGCGCGTATTTGCGAGCAGCAGTGCAGCCACCGTTGCCACAAATAGAACGATGCTCGATACCGCTTCGTCCTGAACAAACCTCCTCATTGGCGACAGGATCGCCTCTGTATGTCGTTCCAAGCTGCTGGCCAAGGTTTACTCCTCGTCAGGCTCGCGCGGATATCGCGCAGGATCAATCGCCGTGTGTGGCACGCGGCAGCACAGGGACGTTCCGACGCCCGGCATCTGGATCACCACGTGCGATATTCCTTCCGGCCGATTACGAAACAAATTATGCAAAGTGCGTACCACGCAGTGTCCCACTGCTTTTCAGCAGGCCTGACAGCTGGCACAGCGATTGCAGGGTTCAACGCGGATCAGCCCGCCGCCCCCGCTGCAGGAAGGCCGCGGGGTAAGCCTGGTCAAGGGACCCAATATCCGGCACATGCCCGTCTTCGAGCCCCTCCCCGATACCCTGCAACTGCCCGTGCTGCTGTGCCTCGGCGATGACGTCTCCACCGACGATATCCTGCCGGGCGGCACCCGGGTCCTGCCATATCGCAGCAATATCGAGAAGATTTCCCGTTTCGTGTTCAACCTGCTGGATGCGAGCTATACCATCCATGCTTGCGATACCCGGTGCGGCGACGGGCACGCTATCGTCGCCGGCGAGAATTACGGGCAGGGCTCGAGCCGCGAACATGCCGCGCTGGCGCCACGCTACCTGGGCCTGCGCCTGGTGATTGCCAGGTCGTTCGCCCGAATCCACCTGCAGAATCTGGTTAACTACGGCGTGCTGCCGCTGCGGTTCAGACGACCCGGGGATGCGACCGCCGTGAGACAGGGCAGCAATGTCCGGTTCGCCAACGTGAAGAATCTGCTGCAGACAGGAGGCGATTCCGAAGCGGCCATTGATGGCGACACCATCGTACAGCTGAACTGCGACCTCTCCGAGCGACAGCGCAGCGTGATTCTGGCAGGGGGACTGATCAACTGGCTACGCGAGCATCCCGGCACCGCTGGCGATACCAGGCTGGGCTGAGGGGCCCGGACGATCTCCAGTGGGCGCCGCGCGCGCCCACAGCCTGACCTGGATAGTCCGGCCGCGACGGCATTGGATCTGACGCCACTACCAGCTCTACCAGCTCTATTTGAAGTAGGCTCTAAAATAGCTGGTCGAGTAGTCCAATGCAGTCCGCACGTCTTCAATATCTCCCCTGAAGCCAGAAATGAAACCGGGTGCAGCCGGATCTGCCCCATCAGCCGCGACAGGCTCAGCCAGTATCGCGACCCAGGGACTGCAGGCGCTCACCAGCCAGGGGGCAGGATCAGTAGCGAGCCGGTACTGAAAATCGCGGCGTGAGCTGCAATCGGACGTTCGGTGAGATTCGCCACGACGAGGCTGCGAATGGCGGCGACAAGGACAGCTGCGTCAGGGTAAAAGTGGCTCTTGGCGTGTAAGAATTACAAAAACCGCTGTCCAGACTGCTCCACTCAGCCGGCCGCGATAGCACCGTCGCGGGGATTCACAGCGTCCGCGTCGCCTCCTGCGGAAAGCCCTGCGATGGCATCGACCTTGCATTACCAAGGGAGCACTGCGCACAGTGAAATCACAGAGAATCGAGGAGGTGTGTGATGTCGCAGCCCTATATCCCGGAGGAGAAGTACCCTAGCAAGGTCAGTGCGGAGTTCGCCAATGATACGCAGGCCGACAGAACCGTAAAGGCGCTGGTCGATGAGGGCGGGTTCGAGCGCAAGCAGGTGACAGTGATCAAGCCCAATGACCAGGATCTCGAGCACAAACTGGAACCCGAAACCCGCGCCATAGGGGCCGGGGTGGCGATGGTTCACCTGGGCTGGACAGTTGCCGGGCTCCTGGTCGGGCTGGCGGCTGCCTGGCTGCTGGTGCACCTGGGGCCGCCCATCACCCGGTCCAGCCCGCTGCTGACGTATCTGGCACTGGTGCTGATCTGCCCCATGCTCGGGTTTTTTCTGGGCAGTGTCATATCCCTGCGTCCTGATCACGACCGTCTGGTCGGCAAGGCCCGGGCTGCGACGGGTTCGCAACACTGGACCGTCGTGGTCCATTGCGCTGATGGCGACCAGAAAGACCGCGCAAAGCGGGTGATGGATTACACGGCGCAGACACTGTAGGCGACACTCGCGCCGAAAACAGCATGGATAATACAAGCACTGATCTGCCACTGGTCGAAATCGGCTGGCTGGTGGCAGGCAAGCTGGATGAGGTCGATCTGCGCGCTACCGGACACGCACGGCAAGCGGTGAGGGAAGAGCTGGCGCGCACATTTCCCCAGTTCCAGTGGCGCATGCCACTGGTACACTGGGAGGAACTGACCACGGGGCCGAGAGCAGAACCGGCGGAACTTCTGGAATACGGCGTCGCCGACCGCAACGCAAAACACTGGGACTTTGCCGCTATCGTCACCGGTGCGGAACTCGTGGGCCACTATCGCG
>JAZBNW010000113.1:0-4139 GCA_036350855.1 Halieaceae bacterium | reverse complement strand
CCCGCCGCCGGGGCGTGAACCGGGGTGCCTTTGGGCACGGCCACGTCGACACCGTAATGGGGGTTGCGCGGCTCACCGTTGTAGAAGCGCTGGCTGCCGTAAACGCCCGAGATCGGCCCCTGGGCCGGCCAGACAAATCCCGCCAGCACGCTCTCGATCAGTTCGGGGCGCTCGATGCTGGGGGCGCGGGCATGCTCCACCAGGGCGGCTTCGCGCCGGATCCGCTCCAGTTGCTCGGGGGGCGGCGTCACCGTCGCCTGTGGCACGCCCTCGACACGCTGGATATTGTACTCGCGGCGCGCCACCTGCAGCGTCTGGCTGCAACTGGTCGGGCCGGACACCAGCAGCTCCACTTCAGGGGGTGCGTCCCGGCCAAAGCCGGCAAAGGTGGTACCATCGGGCAGCACGTCGAGCAACTGGTCCCCGAGCCGGACGGCGCTGCCGGGGGCCACGCGGCCCCAGATAAAACCGCCCTGCTCCAGCGCGCCGCGCAACTGCAGGCACTCGCCATGCACCGCGGCTGCGGCCAGGAGCATTGCCGTTACCGCGCCTAATGCGCGCCCCACTGCTGACATCACTGCTGCACCTCCCTGAGGTTTATCCGGCGCGGTGAATTCTACCCTATGGCAGCTGCCCCGGCATCGCTACAATACCCGCCCATGAGCAGATACAGACCACCGCGTCGGCGCGGCTCCACTTACATCACCCCCGAGGGCGAGCGCCGCCTGCGGGAGGAGTTGCACCAGTTGTGGAAAGTGGAGCGGCCCCAGGTCACGAGCGCGGTGCACGAGGCCGCCAAGAACGGCGACCGCTCCGAGAACGGCGACTACATCTACGGCAAGCGCCGGCTGCGGGAAATCGACTCCCGGGTGCGCTTCCTGAACAAGCGCCTCGACGAACTGAAGGTGATCGACGAGACGCCGGCGGACACCAGCAAAATCTACTTCGGCGCCTGGGTCAGCCTCGAGGACGAGGACGGCGCTGAGCAGCGCTGGCGCATTGTCGGCCCGGACGAGTTCGACCTGGCCCAGGGCAGGCTGAGCATGGACTCGCCCATGGCCCGCTCGATGCTGGGAAAGCGCCTGGACGATGAAATCAGGGTGCAAAGCCCGTCGGGTGAACGGACCTACTACGTTACCCGAATCTCCTATGCGGAACGCTGACCACGCGCCCCCCGGCAACGCCCTTCAGCTCAGAACTGCCACTGCACACCGACCGAGGCGGTGAACGGCTTGTTGGGACGGGCGCCTTCCGGTTGGCGCGCCACGATGCGCTGCTCATCCAGTACGTTCTCCACCTTCAGATAGGCGACGGCAGTGTCGGTCACCGGATAGCGGCTGATGTACTCCAGCGTGAAGAAGTCCTCGGTGCTGTCAAACGCATCATCGTCATTGTTGCAACCCACCCGGATACACATACTGTCGGTGTACCTGGCGATCAGGTAATTATTCCAGCCGTTGTTCGCTTCCAGCCCCACCTTCATGCCGAAAGTATTTTTCGGGATGGCCGCCAGTTCGTCACCCTCTTCGAAGCCGTTGAACGCATTGTCCTCGCTGATGGTGGCATCGGTGTAGGTGTACGTCAGGTCCATTGGGATTGATAAGCTGCCGGCGGTCAACGTGGTGCCGACTTGCAGCTCAAGTCCGGCAATCTCCGCCTTACCAGTGTTGAACGAACCGCTGACCTCCCCGTTACTGCAGGGCGATGCATTGGAGCAGAATTCAGTCTTGTTCTCGAAATCGCTGTAGAAGCCGATGGCCTCGACAAACCAGTCGGCGTGGTAGCGTATGCCTGCCTCCCAGTTGGTACTGGTCTCGGGATCTTCATTTTCCCGGGCGCTGCCGCCCAGCGGTGAGAAGCCCTTGTGCACACCGGCCAGCAGTTGCCAGGAATCGGTCAGGTCGTAGGTAAATGATGCGCCAGGCAGCCACTCGTCGGTGTCGTTCTTGCGCTCGCCGCTGACCGCAGAGCGACCGGGATCAGCATAGTCCTTGCGCTGGGACTGGACGTCCTCGTAGCGCAGGGCCAGATTCACAGACAGCGCGTCGGTCACCTGCCAGCTGTCTACCGCCCAGAAACTCCAGGCATCGGCAGATTCCTCCCGATTGTCGCCCCCCACCGGCTGCGTGGTGGAGACATATACCAGTTGGCCGTTTATCTGGTCGTATATTTCAATCGGCTGGAAATAATCGGCTTCATCCTCGTGGGGCCGCGCGCCGAGCGCGAGCTGGTGAGCGCCCAGGTCGACATCAAAGTTGAGCTCCAGTCCGTAGGATTCGTATTTGCGGTTATTGTGTTTGTACTTGAGCCCGGTGGCATCCAGGCTGCCGTCCAGCACGCCCTCGGCAATGGCATCTCCCTGGTTGGCGGCGTCGATGAAGGCGCTACCACCATTGAGTTTGAACCAGTCCCGGGCGAAGCGGTTGTAGTAGCCGGTGGCGGTCATGGTGACCCTATCGGTTACCGCCAACCGATAGGTCAGGTTGTAACCCTCGTGGTCATTCTCCATCTTGTCGATGCGCGACAGGCCGTAGCGCCGGTTGGCGTCGCGGTCGAAGTCCCGGTCCGTGAGACCCAGATAGGTCTCATCCGAGTTTTCCTCGGAATACTGGGCCTTCAGCAATACGCTCTGGCGCTCTCCCTCCCAGAGCAGTTTCACCAGGTAGTCCTGGATATCGAAACCGGTGTCGGCGCTGGAGCGGTCGATGTCCTTGAAGCCGTCACTGCTGCGCTGGACGGTTTCCACCAGGGCGCCGAAATCGCCGCTGCGGACGCCGTAATTCCCCAGCATGTTCACCTCGTTGTTCTGACCATAGGACAGGTCCAGGTTTCCGAGGCGCTGTTCCGGGATTGGAGTGGACACCATATTCACAACGCCGCCCGTGGTCTGCGGGCCATGGCGCAACAGCGGCGCGCCCTTGAGCACTTCGATCGAGCTCATCCGCAGGACGGTGGGAAAGTAATAGGCTGCCGGGTTGGAATAAGGTGCGGGCGCAATCAACACGCCGTCCTCCATCAGGGTAATGCGCGAAGAGCGCTCTGAGGTCGCGCCGCGAATCCCGATATTGGGGCGCAGGCCATAGCCGTCCTCTTCCATGATGTACACGCCGGGCACCGACTGCAGCAGCTGGTGGATATCGCCGGTGGCTTCGATCAAGATCTGTTCGTTGTCGATGACTGAGCCTGAGCCGGCCAACGCGCGCGCGTCCTCCCGCGAGCCGACGATGGTCACCTCCTCAATCCGGTGATTCTCGGCGAGCGCGGCCGTATTCCCCAACAGCCCCACTGCCACGACGGCCAGAATTCCCCGTTGCATCTTCTCCTCCCATTGCCATGATTGACCGATATGCGCCGGGCTTACCCGCGCGGGCGCCATACGGTGGAGCGCAAAGATTACTAAGAATCATTACCATACACAACTACTAATGCGAATCATTCTTATTTAATTCGTTGCAGATCGAGGGAATAGACGGGCAGCCACGGTGAGCGGCGGCAAAGGCCACTACCGTGGCCTCCGGGAGGTGCCGTATTAGAGGGTAGCAGGAGGGGGCAAGCGTGCAGTCGACGCTGCCCCTGTGCGAAAGCAGTAGCTACAGTGCTCCGCCCGGCAGGTAACCGTCCGTGGTGCAAGGCAGGCTGGGGTCGCAGGTATCGACGAACTTGCCCTCCCCTCCCGGCATCAGGAAGAACGACTTCTGCGCCTGGGCGGTGGCATCCTTGCGCGGCAAGCTGTGGGGGTCAGCGCCGTAATCCGGCTCGAAGGGCTGGGTGTTGTTGATCGGCGGGGGCGCTGTGCCGCCTTCGCTGGCGCCGCCGCCGACCGGCCCGTTATCCCAGATCGTCAGCACCGAGCCGGTATAGTCTCCCGCGGGCACCGGCTCCAGGGCAAAATAGGGGTTGCTGTCCGGGTGCCGGCCGGGCTCCAGGGCCGGTACGCGCAATTTCGCGCCGATGGTGCGCGCCATCAATTCCGCGGTCCACATGCTCACCTGGTGATCGCCATAGGCTACCTGCAGCAGCACCGAGTGCGCCGGCGTATTCGGCAGGGGGTGCTGTTCTATGTGGTAGACGTAGCCGCTGGATTCCGAGCGGTCCCATAACATCTGGGCCAGCGACAGCAGGAAACCCTGGTCCTTGAT
>JAZBNW010000112.1:0-7078 GCA_036350855.1 Halieaceae bacterium | reverse complement strand
TTCCGGCATTAGGTAATCCAGGCTGGTGTGAAGGATCGAGATCCGGTGTTCATCCTGGTAGATTAGAACTACTTTGAGGTGAGAGATCGGGTTTGGATTGCTGGGACACGCCGCGAGTACGTCCATGTATTTACGGCGGGGCCAGGCTGACTGTATCGGAACCAGCGCCCGCCTTCCCACTGACGACCCATCATGGCTTCAAAGACTGTTGACTTGCCAGTTGCCTCTGCTGCCTGAGCATAGTCCACCCCGCGACGAGCACGCCCACGGTGACGATGCCGATAATGATCGTCGCCAGTGCATTGATCTCCGGTGTGACACCCAGCTTCACCTTGGAGAAAATCACCATGGGCAGGGTGCTGGCGCCGGCGCCGGCGGTGAAGCTGGCGATCACCAGGTCGTCCAGGGACAGGGTGAAGGCGAGCAGCCAGCCGGCGGCCATGGCGGGGGCGATCAGGGGGAGAGTGATATCCAGGGTGACCGCGAAGGGTCGGCCGCCCAGGTCCATGGCGGCCTCTTCCAGGGAGTGGTCCATCGAGGCTAGACGCGACTGCACGATCACCGCGACGTAGGCCATGGAAAAGGTGATGTGGGCGATGGTGATGGTATTGGCGCCGCGGCTGCCGGGCCAGCCGATCAGTTCCTGCAGGCTGACAAACAACAACAGCAGGGACAGGCCGGTGATGACCTCGGGCATGACCAGTGGCGCCGCGATCATGCCGGTGAACAGCGTGCGGCCCCGGTAGCGTCCCATCCGGTTGAGGCCCAGGGCGGCAAGGGTGCCCAGTACCGTTGCCGCGCTTGCACTGACCACGGCGATCTGCAGGCTCAACAGGGCGGCGTCGAGGATCTGGGAGTTGTCCAGCAGGGCGCCGTACCAGCGGGTGGAGAAGCCGCCCCACACGGTCGCCAGACGGGAATCGTTGAAGGAATAAATCATCAACACGACTATCGGCAGGTACAGGAAGGCGTAGCCGAAACACAGCATGGAGTACAGGAAGGTGGATGATCGCCTCATGCATCGGTCTCCTGTTGCAGACGCTGGAACAGCATGATGGGCAGGATCAGGATCAACAGCAGGACGACCGCCACCGCCGATGCGAGTGGCCAGTCCCGGTTGACGAAGAACTCGTCGTACAGGGTGCGGCCTATCATCAGTGAATCCAGCCCACCCAGCAGCGCGGGAATGACGTATTCGCCCAGTGCCGGGATGAACACCAGCAGGCAGCCGGCGATGATGCCCGGTATGGCCAGCGGCAGGGTGACGTCACGGAACACCTGCAGCGGCCTGGCGCCGAGGTCGGCAGCGGCCTCGTGCAGGTCCAGGTCGAGCTTTTCCAGGGTGGCGTACAGGGGCAGGATCATGAAGGGGACATAGGTGTAGACGATGCCCAGGTAGACCGCGCCGTCGGTGTAGAGCATTTGCAGCGGCTCGTCGATCAGCCCCATCGACATGAGCATCTGGTTGATAAGGCCCTGTTTTCCCAGCATCACCATCCAGGCGTACACCCGCAGCAGGAAGGACGTCCAGAAAGGCAGGATGACCAGCAGTAACAGCAGGTTGCGCCAGGGGTAGGGTGTCAGGGCGATGGCGTAGGCCATGGGGAAGCCCAGCAACAGGCACAGCCCGGTGGATATCAGGGCGATCTTGATGGACTTGAGATAGCTCACCAGGTACAGCTTGTCCTCCAGCAGGAAGCGGTAGTTGTCCAGCGTTGCAAGCACACGGTTGCCGGCATCCGCGGACCAGTCGAAGAACGCGGTAAAGGGCGGCTGGGCCACCAGCGGGTCGGCAAAACTGATTTTCAGCACGATGGCGAAAGGCACCAGGAAAAACAGCAACAGCCAGAGATAGGGTGTGGCGATGACGACACCGCGCCAGAGGCGGTCGCGTTTGCCGGGATTGACGACCGTGGTCACAGGCGCTTCCTCCCGATCACTCTGTCAGCACCACGCTGCAGCCGGAATCCCAGCTCAGGAATACCTCGTCGTCCCATTCCAGCAACAATTCAGCGGAGCGCTGGTAATTCTGGGCGCTGACCTGTATCACCCTGCCGCTCTGGGAGCGTACGCGGTAGAGCGAGCGGTTGCCGTAGTAGGCCAGGTCTTCCACCACGCCGCGGGTCACGGTGTAGGCCTCGCCGGTGGGGGCCTGGGTGCTGATCAACAGTTTCTCAGGCCTGACCCCGATGGCGCAGCGGCTGCCGGGGACCAGGCTCTGCTCGTGCCGGGTGCGGATCTCGGTGTCGCTGTCGTCCAGGCGCGCGGTCAGGTACTGCCCGTCGCTCGTCACCACCGTGGCTTCGAAGACATTGATCTTGCCGAAAAAATCCGCGATGAAGCGATTGCAGGGAAACTCGTAGACCTCACTGGGTGTGCCTATCTGGACGAAACGCCCGGCGTCCATCACCGCAATGCGGGTGGCCAGGGTCATCGCCTCTTCCTGGTCGTGGGTGACGACCACAAAGGTGATGCCCAGCTGGTCCTGCAGGTTCATCAGCTCGAACTGGGTCTGCTCTCTCAGCTTCTTGTCCAGTGCCGCCAGCGGTTCGTCCAGCAGCAGTACCTTGGGCCGCTTGATCAGGGCCCGGGCAAGTGCGACGCGCTGGCTCTGGCCACCGCTGAGCTGGTTGGGCTTGCGTTTGGCCAACTGGGGCAGTTGCACCAGTTGCAACATCTCCTCGACCCGCTGCGCGATCTCGGCGCGGCCGAGCTTTTCCTTTTTCAGGCCGTAGGCGATGTTCTGCTCCACCGTCATGTGCGGGAATACCGCGTAGGACTGGAACATCATATTGACCGGGCGCTCATAGGGCGGGGTTTCAGTAAGGTCCACGCCATCGATAAGGATGCGACCGGCGGTGGGCTTTTCGAAACCCGCGAGCATGCGCAGCAGGGTGGACTTGCCGCAGCCTGAGCCCCCCAGGATGGTGAACAGCTCGCCCCGGTAGATTTTCAGGCTGATATCGTCAACCGCGGCGAACTGGCCGAAGTGTTTGCTCAGGGACTGCAATTCGATAAACGGCTGCTGCGACGGGTCCTTCCAGGGCGTGCCGCTGCCGGCCTCGCCGGGGCTCGCCTGTTTGCCGTCGCTTGCTGTGCTCATCTGTAACACCCTGTCATGTCATAGTCCGGTCTTGATTTTGGTCCAGGTGCGGGAACGACGCCGCTCCAGCTTGGGCGGCAACACCACGGAGGGCTCCAGCCGTTTCATGGTCTCCTGGTCCGGGTAGATTGCCGGGTCGGAGCTGAGCACCTCGTCCACCAGGGGCAGGGCGTCGCGGTTGGCATTGGCGTAGCCGATATAGTTGCTGGCCCGGGCCACGACCTCGGGCCGCAGCATGAAGTCCAGGAACCGGTAGGCGTTGTCCGGGTGCGGCGCATCCGCGGGGATATACATCACATCGTACCAGTCGATGGCCCCTTCCTTCGGGATGGTGTAGGCCAGGTCGATATCGACCCCGGCTTCCGCCGCCCGGGTGGTCGCCACGGCGTAGTCGCCGGACCAGGCCATGGCGATACAGACTTCGCGGCTGGGCAGGTCCAGCAGCATCTTGGTGGAGCTGAAGTACTTGATGTAGGGCCTGACCGCCTTGAGCAATTGCTCCACCTTTGCCAGATGTTCCGGCTCCACGGAATTGGCCGGCAAGCCCAGGTACAACATGGCGATGGGAATGACCGAGGTGGGGTCGTCCAGCAGGGTCACACCGCAGTCTGCGAAACGCGATACCACGGCGGGGTCGAACAGCATGGCGGCGCTGTCCAGCGGTGCGTCCGGCATGCGTTCCAGGACCATTTCGCGATTGTAGGCGAAGCCGGTGGTGCCCCACATATACGGCACGCCGGCGATGTCCTCACCGAAGTAGCGGCGGATTTTCGCGAGCAGGTCGCTGTCGATATGATGCCAGTTCTCCAGCCGCCCGTAGTCCACGCTCTGGTACACGCCGATGGGTATCAGGCGCGCCGAAAACGAGGCGGAGTGAACAACGATATCGTAGCCGGAGTGGCCGGTGAGCAGCTTGGTGTCGACGATCTCGCTGGAGTCGTAGATATCGTAGTTGACCTTGATCCCGGATTCCCGCTCGAATTCCCGGATGAGTTCCGGGTCGATGTAGTCCGACCAGTTGTAAATGTTGAGCAGCGGTTCTTCCGCGGCGTAAAGCGGGTGCGTCGGCGCCAGGCTTGCCAGCAGCAGGACGATGACCGCCAGGGCCTGACCTGTCCTTCGCCACTGCGCCGTGTGCATCGGCATTACATGCCGTCCAGCCCGCGCTTGGCGAGGGCGCCGGCAATGATCATGCGCTGGATTTCACTGCTGCCTTCCCAGATACGATCGACCCGCACTTCCCGGAAGAAACGTTCCACCGCGTTGTCCCGGCGATAGCCGCGCCCGCCCCAGATCTGCAGGCAGCGGTCGGCCACCCGGTTGGCCATCTCCGTGGCGTACAACTTGGCCATGGAACAGCGCACGTGCAGCGATTTCAGGTCCACCTCGCCCCGGTCGTGTGCCCGGGCCGCCTCGTACACCATCAGCCGCGCCGCCCACAGCTCGGTACTGCAGTCGGCGAGCATGAACTGGATAGCCTGCTTGTCGATCAGCTTTTCGTCCAGTATCTGCCGTGTGCCGGCCCACTCGGTGGCCTCCTCGATCATGCGGGTGGCCGCGCCCAGCATGCGGGCGGAAATGGTCATGCGCTCGTGGCGGAACCAGCTGCGGCTGTAATCCATACCCGAGCGGGCGCCGCCTATGCGGTTGCGCGCGGGGACCAGGACATCGGTGAAGCGGTAGGTCGGGTGATGCGAGGGGAATGTGTGGGAGAACAGCGGGTTTTCCACCATCTCGATACCAGGGCTGTCCATGTCCACGATAAAGAGTGCGTCGCCATCCTCGCCTGCCCTGGCCTGGACAAACAGGAAGTCCGCCAGGTTGCCGGAGGTGACAAACCATTTTTCCCCGTTGATCAGGTAGCCGTCGGCCGTCTGCCGGGCCGTCGTGTTGATGACCTCGTGCGAGCCGGATTCCGCCTCGGTGATGGCATAGGCCTCGCGGCGCCGGCCTTCCAGCAGCGGCTGGATGTAGCTCTCGAGCTGGTAGAGGCTGTCCCCGCAGGCCTCGTACATCCACGACTGCGCTTCCGGAAAACACCAGCACAGGGCATTGGTGGCGCGGCCGAGCGCTTCCCAGGCGGCCACCTGGTCCACCATGCTCAGGCCCAGCCCGCCGTGCTCGACCGGCGCGTCCATGCCGGGCAGGCCGAGCTTGATGGCCTCGCCCTGGATGCGCTGCATCACCTCCGGTGCCAACTCGCCGCCATTGAGCTCGGCGCTGACCTCCCAGGGCAGGAGCTCGCGCTCCACGTAGTCCAGTACCCGGTGCTGCCAGGCCAGGGTCTGCTCGTTCAGTTCGATCTGCATGGCGTCACTGCTCTCCTTTGGGGGCCAGCCGGATATGCTGCGGAAAAGCACAGGCCAGAAACTGGCGGGCGGCGCTGCGCGCTTTCTTCCAGGGAAGGCGCCGTGGGTCAACCAGGGAGTTGAGCCACAGGCCGTCCACCAGCGCAATATAACCCGCCGCGAGCAGTCCGGCATCCGCTGTTTCGTCGCCTGCTTCATCCAGTGCGAGCTGGAACAGGGCGCTGATTTTCTCCTCTGCAATCGTGTCCTGACGCGAGCAGATGCGCTGATAGGTGGGTCGGGACTTGGCCTCTCCCAGAAATGCGAACCAGACCGCCAGCTTGTTCTTGTCGCCCACCGTCTGGCTGAAGTCGAATTCCAGCAGCGCCTCCAGCCGGGCGGCTGTGGACGGGTAGTCCTCGTCGGTCAGTATCTCCGTCTGGCCGGCCGCGTATTCCGCGGTGACCAGCATGAGGGTTTCCAGCAGCAGTTTTTCCTTGCTCTCGAAGTGCAGGTTGGCAATGCCCATGCTGAGCCCCGCTTCCTTGGTGACCCGGCCCATGGTAACCCCGGACAGCCCGTGCCTGGCAATGCACTTGATGGTCGCCTGTATCAGCTGTTCCCTGCGCACTTCCCTGGGCTGGGAGCGGCGATTCTTGTTGGCGGTTTTGCTCACCCCGTTACCTTCCTTGCGTGCGGTCCCGCGGTGCGGGGCGGGCCCTGGATTGGCAATCTCTCAGGCCAACCCTAAACCAGCGCCGCTGCGCTGGCAACTACTGAATGACTATTCATTCAGTGCTGGACAGGACCAGGCGCCCGTGGCATGCTCGGGCCGATCGGTGGGGTGCCCTGTGCGGGACCGGCAAGCGGAGCGAGCCTTGAAGAAATACGATGCCATTGTTATCGGTGCGGGCCACAACGGCCTGACCAACGCGGCCTATCTGGCCAAATCGGGGCTCGACGTGGCTGTGCTGGAGCGCAACGAGTATATCGGTGGCGCCACCGTCAGCCGCGAGCTGTATCCTGGCTGGACCTACTCCAATTGTTCCTATGTCTGCAGCCTGCTGCGCCCCGAGATCGCCCGCGACCTGGAGTTGCCCCGACACGGCCTGCAGGTAGTGCCCTACGGCGGCGGTGTCACCTTCAAGCGCGACGGCGATTACTACGGCAATTATTACGACCACAACCGCCAGTACCGGGAAATGGCGCGGCATTCGAAGCGCGACGCCAATGCCTATGAGCGCTACGCCACGGATGTCATGAAACAGACGCGGCTGATCCGGCCCTACCTGCTGCAGCGCCCGCCCGACCCCACATCGCTCAAGTTGCGGGACCTGCGCGACCTGCTGGGTTTTGCCCGCTCTTTCACCGAGATGGGCGAGGAGGGCCTGGCGGATACCATCAAATTCTGGACCAAGAGTGTCGGCGACTATCTCAACGAGTACTTCGAAACCGACGTGATCAAGGCGCACCTGGGCGGTACCGGGGTCATCGGAACGGCGCTGGGCGTGTATTCCCCCGGCACGGCCTACGTCCTGTTGCATCACTACATGGGCGATGTCGACGGCAACGTGGGCTCCTGGGGTTTTGCCCGGGGCGGCATGGGGGCGGTGGCGGGGGCCCTGGCCAAATCTTTCCAGGCCTTTGGCGGCGAGATTATCTGCGACGCGGATGTCCACCGGATCAT
>JAZBNW010000111.1:0-38530 GCA_036350855.1 Halieaceae bacterium | reverse complement strand
TCTGGTACCGCAGCGCAGGCCCTCTTTCTGGGCGGCAGAGAAGTGAAAGAAGCGCAGGGTCAGGGTGCCGCTACCGTCCTGGATACGGGCAACCAGGCTGCGGCGTCGGCCGAACACGATATCGGCGGCCCTCACCTCCCCTTCTATCACCAGGTCGGCGCCCTCCCTGGCGGCGGCAATTGGCGTGACCCGGGTCCGATCCTGGTAGCGTAGCGGCAGGTGAAAAAGCAGGTCCTCCACCTGGTGTACGCCGTAATCCGCAAGTTTCTCGGCGAGCCTGGGCCCCACACCCCTCAGCTCCCGCACCGGGATACTGGCTATACCGCTCACAACTGCGTTCGCCACGGACGATGGGTCGCCGCCCGGGGTCCGCCGGGGGTGTGCCGTGCCTTGCGGTGGAGATTCGTGGAGGTCATGGTGAGAATTCTGAGGCTGCGCTGGGTATAGTGTAACCGGCGGGGGAAAGCATTATGAAGAGCAATTCCATTCTATTTGTCGGCTGCGGTGACCTGGGCTGTCGCAGTGGCCTGATTGTGCAGGACCGGGGCTGGCAGGTGACGGGCCTGCGGCGGGATCCCTCCCGGCTGCCACCGGGTTTTGTCGGCATCCGGGGAGACTACACCACGCCGGCGGGGACCGGGTTCATCGCCGAACTGAAACCCGATTATGTGGTGGCCACATTCAACCCCAGCGACCGGTCGGTCGAGGGCTACCAGCGGGGCTTCAGCCAGGCAGCAGACAGTCTGCTGGCGGGGCTGGGCAGCCACAGGCCCCGGGCGATCCTCAGTGTTTCCAGTACCCGGGTCTACGCAGAGCGCGATGGCGGCTGGGTCGATGAGACCAGTCCGCTATCCGTCGATGACCCGCGCGCCCTGGCCATTATTGCCTCGGAGCGCGCCCTGCTGGACTCGGCTCACAGCGTCAGCGTGGTGCGTTTTGCGGGCATCTACGGCTACCCCGGGGGGCGCCTGCTGGAGAGGATCCGGCGAGGTGAGTTGAGCCCTGCGCAGCCGCAGCGTTTCAGCAATCGAATTCACCGGGACGACTGCGCGGGGTTTCTCTGCCACCTGCTGGCGCGGGCTGCGTCGGGGCAGACGCTGGAGCCTGTCTACAATGGGGTCGATGACCTGCCCGCGCCCCAGTCTGAAGTGGAGGCCTGGCTGGCTGCGCAAATGGGGGTGCAGGCGAAACCTGGAAGTCCTCCGGGGACTGGGGGCCCGAAATTGGATGAAACCATGTCTGCCGGGCACAAGCGCTGTAGTAACCGCTTACTTCACGCGAGTGGTTACAGGCTTATTTACCCCGATTACCGCAGCGGTTACGGCGCCGTCCTGGCCGGGGAGGAGTGAGCCCCGGCTTGCTCCTCTCCACGATCGGGGGGTCGCGGACAGGCGCCTAGACAGCGAGAATGGCTTCCACCTCTATGTCCACGCCCCTGGGCAGGGCGGCGACCTGCACGCAGGCGCGCGCCGGGTAAGGCTCTTTCAGGAAGCTCGCCATGACCTCGTTCACCGCGGCGAAATGGTCGAGGTTGGTGAGGGAAATATTGATCTTTACCGCGTGGTTCAGGCTCCCGCCTGCGGCTTCTGCCACCGCGGCCAGGTTGCTGAAAACCTGCCTGGCCTGGTCGCTGATGTCACCGCGGACCAGCTCCATGGAGCCGGGAACCAGCGGAATCTGCCCCGACAGCCAGACCGTGTTGCCGACCTTGATTGCCTGGGAATAGGGGCCTATCGCCTCCGGTGCATCGGGGGTGGAAATGACGGCGCGGTTGCTCACAGCGGTTCTCCTGCGGGTAGTGGGTGGGGCCTGTCTGTCAATTCTTGATCCGGGTGACCTTGCGCACTGAGGTGATAGAGCGCAGGCGTTTCATGATGTGGGCGAGGTGCACACGGTTGTGGACCAGCATCTCGAGGTCGACGTAGGTGAACTGGTAGTCCTTGTCGTCGGTGGAGATTTTCTCGATGTTGACCCCCATGCTGTTGATGCGGGTGGCTATGACGGCGATCATGCCGCGCCGGTTTTCAACCTCGATCCGCAGTTCCACCGAGTACTCGCCTTCAACCTGCTCGTCCCAGCGCAGGGCGACCAGTCGCTCGCTCTTCTCCCGCATGTCCCCCAGGTTCTTGCAGCGCTCCCGGTGCACCACCACGCCTTTCTCCGAGCTGAGGTAACCCTCGATCGGGTCGCCCGGGATGGGGTGACAGCAGCGGGCGTAACTGACCATGAAGCCCTCGGTGCCGCGTATTGCCACCGGGGAGACGTCCCCTTCCGCCAGCGCGGGGTCGTTGCCATGCCCGCCGAGCAACTGCTGGGCGGTAATGGCTGGCAGGCGATTGCCCCGGGCGATCTGCTCCAGCAGATCATCCAGCTGTTCGTAGTGGTGGCGATGGAGGTAGTCCGCCAGCTGCTCCGGGGGCATCGTGTCGAGGCTCTTTTCAAAGGCCGCCAGTGCCCGATCCAGCAGGCGCCGGCCCAGGGCGACCGAGTCCTCCCGGGTCTGGTTCTTGAGGAAATGCCGGATGTTGGTGCGGGCCTTGGCGGACACCGCATAGTTGAACCAGGAGGGGTTGGGGCTTGCCCCGGGGGCAGTCAGGATCTCTACGGTCTCGCCGCTCTGCAGTGGCTCCGACAGGGGAGCCAGCCGCCGATTGATCCGGCAGGCGACACAGCTGTTGCCCACGTCGGTGTGCACCGCATAGGCAAAATCGACCGCCGTTGCACCGCGGGGCAGCTCGAGTATGCGCCCCTTGGGGGTAAACACGTAGATCTCGTCGGGGAACAGGTCGATCTTGACGTTCTCGATGAACTCCAGCGAATTACCCGCCCGCTGTTGCATCTCCAGCAGTCCCTGCACCCACTCCCTGGCGCGGGTGTGGCTGCCGTTGGTGGACTGGCCGTCGGTCTTGTAGAGCCAGTGGGCGGCAATGCCGTTATTGGCCATGGCTTCCATTTCCCGGGTGCGGATCTGGATTTCGATGGGTACGCCGTGCATGCCCATCAGGACGGTGTGCAGGGACTGGTAGCCGTTGGCCTTGGGAATTGCGATGTAGTCCTTGAATTCCCCCGGGACCGGTTTGTACAGGCTGTGGATACAGCCCAGCACCCGGTAACAGGTGTCCACCGAATCGACGATGATGCGGAAAGCGTAGATATCCATGATCTCGGAAAATGACTTCCGCTTGGATTTCATTTTTTTGTAGATGCTGTAGAGGTGTTTCTCCCGTCCCAGCACCTCGACCTGATGTCCTTCCTGGGCCAGCGTGGTCTCTATCTGGTGGCGGATCTTGTCCACCAGTTCCTTGCGGTGGCCCCGGACACTGCGCAGGGCCGCGTCGATGCGACGGGCCCGCATGGGATAGAGCGCGTTGAAGCCCAGGTCCTCGAACTCCATGCGCACGGAGTTCATGCCCAGGCGCATGGCGATGGGCGCGTAGATATCCAGGGTTTCCCGCGCGATACGGCGGGCCTTGCTGGTCTGGAGAACCCCGAGGGTGCGCATATTGTGCAGGCGGTCCGCCAGTTTCACCAGGATCACCCTGATGTCCCGGGCCATCGCCAGCGCCATCTTCTGGAAGTTCTCGGCCTGCTTCTCTTCCAGGGTTTCGAATTCCATCTGGGTCAGTTTACTGACGCCGTCGACCAGTTCGGCCACGGTTGGCCCGAACTGGCTGCCGATGGCGGCCTTGGGGATGCCCGTATCCTCGATGACATCGTGCAGCATGGCGGCCATCAGGCTCTGGTGGTCCATGTGCATGTCGGCGAGGATGCCGGCAACGGCCAGCGGGTGGGTCACGTAGTCCTCGCCGCTGCGGCGAACCTGGCCGAAATGGGCCTGTTCGGCGAAGTAATAGGCGCGTCTTACGTGGTTGGTCTGCTCCGGGTTGAGGTAGCTGCGAAGGGTGGAGTCGAGGGCATCAATGGTCTGCATTGCTGATCGGTGGTCCTGGATGCCCCTGGGGAATTACAGGGCCTCGCTGGCCTCCATGACATCTGCCAGTTCCTGCTCGGCGTCGAGTTCATCCTCGCGAACCAGTATATCGGGGGTGATATGGCCTTCGGCAATTTCGCGCAGCGCGATCACCGTGGGCTTGTCCGACTCTTCCTGGACCATCGGGTCCTTGCCGCCGGTGGCCATTTGCCGGGCCCGCTTGCTGGCCACCATGACCAGTTCGAAACGATTCGCCACATGTTCGAGACAATCTTCAACAGTTACACGTGCCATTGCTTGCTACTTCCCATCGTTGAGTGTGCCGGCCGCCGGTGCCGGTGGCTCGGGTTAATTGTGCCGGAGCTATGCCCTGTCTGCGATAAAAGCAGGCGCCACGCAAGTGGTGTCGGACAGTGCAGCGTGACCGGAGGAACCGGCAATTATACCCCCAGACCCCCGGGGTGCGTCCAGCGCGAAAAATGCCGTCCGCGGCGACCCGGGCGAACGCTTCAGTTCAGCAGGTCCTGCAGCAATTGCGCAAGCTCCACCTGCTGGCGTGATGTTCGCAGGCGCTGGCAACTGATGATGGCCTGCAAGTGGGCCAGGGCCCTGTCGAAATCCTGGTTGACCACCAGGTAATCACCCTCGACGTAGTGGGACATCTCCTCGGTAGCCTCGGCCATCCGCGCCGCAATGATGGCGCTGTCGTCCTGGCCCCGGGCGGTCAGGCGCTGTTTCAGCGTGGCCCTGGAGGGCGGCAGGATGAAGATCGCCTGGGTCTGGGGCATCAGCCGCTTTACCTGTTGCGCTCCCTGCCAGTCGATTTCGAGAATGACATCGGTGCCCTCCCCGAGCTGCTGCTCGACCCACTTCTGGGACGTGCCATACAGGTTTCCGAACACCTGGGCGTGTTCGAGAAACTCGGCCCGCTGCAGCATGCCCCGGAACGTCTCCTTGTCGACGAAATGGTAGTTGACCCCGTCCTGCTCGCCGGGCCGCATGGGCCGGGTGGTATGGGAGACCGAAACCCGCAGCGCCTCGTCGCCTGCGATCAGTGCGTTGACCAGGCTGGTCTTGCCTGCGCCCGAGGGTGCCGATACCGTGAATAAAGTGCCTGTGCTGCTCATGTGGGTCCTGTTCGGGGCCTGTTATTCTATATTCTGGATCTGTTCGCGCATCTGCTCTATCAGTACCTTGAGCTCTACCGCGCTCTGGGTAGTGCTGGTGGCTGTTGATTTCGACGACAGGGTGTTGGCCTCCCGGTTCAGTTCCTGCATCAGGAAGTCCAGCCGGCGCCCGCAGGGGCCGCCCTTCTCCAGGATGTGCCGAACCTCGCCGATATGGGCCTCGAGACGGTCGAGCTCCTCGTCCACGTCCGCCTTCTGCGCCAGGTGTACCAGTTCCTGCTCCAGCCGGCCCTGGTCGACGTCTATATCGAGCTCGCCGATGCGGGTCATGATGCGGTCGCGCTGCTGCTGCATCAGCGCAGGCAGGACCTGGCGTGTCGCGCTGACAGCAGACTCTACCTGCTGCAGCCGGTCGAGTACCAGTGCGGCCAGTTTTTCGCCCTCCCGGCGACGGTTGTCCACCAGGTTTGCAATCGCCTTGCGAAACAGGGCTTCGGCCGAGGCCTGTAAATCTTCCTCCGAGTGATCGTCGGCCCCGCAGATGCCCGGAAACTGGAGAATGTCCAGTGCGCTGGGCTGCCGCACCCCGGGGAGTTTTTCACTGATCAGCGCGGCAGCGGCCAGCAGTTTGTCCAGCTGTTCCGGGTTGACCTGCAGTTCCCCCGCGATGGTCGGGTGCACCTGCAGGCGAATGAGGCAGTCGAGTTTGCCCCTGGCCATGGCCTTGCCGGCGAGCTCCCGCAGGCGCTGCTCCAGCGGGCGCAGGGCGTCGGGTAACTTGAAAGTGCAGTCAAGGTAGCGGTGGTTGACCGAGCGCAGCTCCACGGTCAGGTCGCCCTGGTCGGTCGCGGCGCTCTCGCGGGCGAACGCGGTCATGCTGTGAATCATGTGTACGGTTTCGAGCCTCGTGGCGACAGGTCGGGGGCGTCGAGTGTAGCAGCTTGTTATCCGGGCTTACAGGCCGTGCAGCCCGGGTCAATTTTCGCCTTTGCCGCCCTCCGGGGCGCGAGCTCGCGTATACTGGGCCGAACCAACCGGAGCCACTTTATGCAACGACCCAGCGGCCGCGCGCCATCGCAATTGCGAGATATCAGTATCACCCGGAATTTCACCCGTCACGCCGAGGGCTCGGTACTGGTGGAATTCGGCGACACCAAAGTGATCTGCACCGCGTCGGTCGAACAGGGGGTTCCGCGTTTCATGCGCGGCAGGGGTCGCGGCTGGGTGACAGCCGAATACGGCATGCTGCCGCGCTCAACCGGGACCCGCATGGCCCGGGAGGCGAGCCAGGGCAAACAGGGCGGCAGGACGGTGGAGATCCAGCGCCTGATCGGCCGCTCGCTGCGGGCGGCCGTTGATCTCAGCCGGCTGGGGGAGTACACCATCAACATCGACTGCGATGTCATCCAGGCGGATGGCGGGACGCGAACGGCCGCCATAACCGGGGCCTGTGTCGCGCTGGTCGATGGCATCAACTACCTGCAGCGCAAGAAGTTGCTCACCCAGGACCCCTTGCTGCAGATGGTGGCCTCGGTCTCCGTGGGTGTGTTCCAGGGCGTTCCCGTGCTGGACCTGGACTACCCGGAGGATTCCGCTGCAGATACCGATATGAACGTGGTCATGGGGGAGTCGGGAGGCTTTATCGAGGTGCAGGGTACGGCGGAGGGGGCACCCTTCGCCCGGGAGCAGCTCGACGCCATGCTGGACCTGGCGGCGACGGGAATCCACGAGTTGATTGCCAGCCAGAAGGCGGCCCTGGCGGGATGAGCTGGCGTCGGCCCCGCTACAGCTCGATGTCGTAATCCATGATGACCGGCGCGTGGGTGGAAAACTCCTTGCTCTTGTAGATGGCGCCATAGTCAACGGTATATTGCAGGCCCTTGGAGATAATGTGGAAATCCGAGCGCCAGCCATTGCTGTCGCGATCGCCCTCCGGCCACCAGGTGAACTCATCCTGGTCAGAGTTGACTTCCCGGAAGGCGTCCACGTAGCCTGACTCCAGCAGCTCATTCATCCACTGCCGCTCCGAGGTGAGGAAGCCCGGGGCGTTGCTGTTGCGTTCGGTGTCCTGCACGTCCGCGGCGGTGTGGGCCAGGTGCCAGTTACCGCAGATGATGAACTCCCGGCGCTTGTTTCGCACTTTCTGCAGGTGGCCGCCCAGTTGCTCGTAAAAGGCCAGTTTGCGTGCCAGCTGGTCGGCATTGCCGGGCTCGGCGTAGGGCGCCAGCAGGCAGCCGACGCTCAGGTTCTCGTAATCCGCCTGGATGTAACGCCCTTCCATGTCGAAATCGGCGAAACCGAGGCCGGTCATGATGGCCTTTGGCAACTTGCGACAGTAAATCGCGACGCCGTTGGCCTTGCCGTCGATATCGTCCAGGAAGTAGGCATTGTAATCCGCCGGAAAATAGATGTTGTCCTGCAGGTCGTATTCGGAGCAGCGCAGGTCCTGGATACAGATAAAATCGGCATCCTGCTCACTCAGCCAGTCGTAAAATCCTTTTTCTGCAGCGCTTATAATCCCGTCAGCACTGAAACTGATTATTCTCATTCATGGCTCCTAGCAATGAGAGCGTGTATCATGGCGCTTCCCGCGCCGACAGACGTTTTACCTGCCAGGCAGGGGCTCGGGTACAAAATTCATTATGAAAACCGCAGGGCTGCGCAGCTGACGCCAGCGGTATCTGCTTCCCGATCCGCCATTACTGGCAGAGCCGGTTACTGGGCGGCCATTTCCACGTGTGCAGGCATTTTATATGGTGATTTTGCACAATACAAAGCCTGATACAAGGACCGCGCTCGAACATGCTTCCCTACCAGACTGATTTCATAGAACTGGCACGTGAATACGATGTGCTCAAATTCGGCAAATTTACCCTCAAGTCGGGCAGGATCAGCCCCTATTTTTTCAATGCGGGGGCCTTTTCCACTGGCCGCGCCCTGGCCGAACTCGGCCGCTGCTATGCCCGCAGGATAGTCGATTCCAGGGTGGAATTCGATGTCCTGCTGGGCCCCGCCTATAAGGGCATCCCCCTGGCGACGGCCACGGCGGTTGCCCTGTCCGAACATCACGGCATAGACATACCGTTCGCCTACAACCGCAAGGAGGCCAAGAGCCACGGGGAAGGCGGCGTGCTGGTGGGTGCTCCCCTGGAGGGCAGGGTACTCGTGATCGACGACGTGATTACCGCGGGGACCGCAGTGCGCGAGGTGATTGCCATGATCGAGACCGCCGGTGCCCGGCTGGCGGGGGTGGCCGTGGGGCTGAACCGACAGGAGCGTGGCACTGGCTCACTCTCGGCTATCCAGGAGCTGGAGCGGGAATACAACATCCCGGTACTCAGCATCATCGATATGAGCCATATCATCGACTATCTGGAAGCGGGTGGCGATGACATGGCGGTGTCGCTGGGCGCAATGCGGGAATATCGAGATAGCTACGGGGTCTGACTTGTTCCCGGCAGTCCCAGACTCTATATTAGCCGGATGTCGATCAGAACCTGTGCCCAGTACACCATTGCCGCCCTGTCGCTGCTGCTAGCAACGTGGTCTCAGGCCGCCAACCTGTACCGTTACACCAACGCCGAGGGTGTTACGGTCGTCGATTACCAGGTGCCCGCCGAATACGTCCGCAACGGTTACGAAATTCTCAATGCGGATGGGATGGTTGTCCGGGTGGTGCCCAGGGAGCTGTCCGACGAGGAAAAAAAGGTGCGCAATGCGCAGCAGGAACTGGAGGCGGCCGCCAGTGCCGAGGAGCAGCGCTTGCGCGAGTGGGACGAATCCCTGCTGTTGCGTTACAGCACGGTGGCGGATATCGAAGCGGCCCAGGAGAGGGCACTGAGGGACCTGCGCATTCGCCTGAGTATCCTCAAGAGCAACAAGCGCTCACTCAAGCAACAGGTTGAGAACTACCAGGCCCAGGCTGCAGACATGGAGCGCAGCGGTCAGGAGGTGGATGTTGCCCGGATCACCGCGATAGAGAATATCCAGGCGGAAATTGCTGCCACGGACCGTTCGATCAACGAACGTGCACGGGAGATAGAGGAAGTTTCCGCGGCATATCAGCGAGATATCGACCGTTTCGGGATGTTGCTTGAGGTGGTAGAGCTGCGCCAGACCCTGTTGGCGAAGCAGCAGGCTGAGCGGGAAAAGGCGAATGCCGATCCGCGTCGCTGAACCCCTGGTATTCCGCCCCGGCTAGCTGACCAGTGAGCTGGCCTGCCCGGGGAGAGGTCGACTGAGGGCTTCCCGGAAAAAGCCGCGCATCAGCAGTTCCCACTGCTGGGGCCAGTCGGTAGTAGGCGACCGCTGGAAGCTGCTGCGCACATACTGTGAAATGCGACCCTCGGCCGCCGCCATCAGCAGGTTGGCCGCGGCGGGCAGGGGAATGACCGGCCTCAGGCCCTCGCGCATTTCCGCCTCCCTGATCACCTGCTTCAGTTGCGTCTCGAAGCGTTCAAACAGCTGGGCCACGCGCAGGCGCAGGCGCTCGGTTTCGCCGGCCAGGGCATCCCCGGTCAGGATCCTGGTAATGCCCGGGTTGCGTTCGGTAAACGTGAGCAACAGCACCAGCATTTTTTCGCAGCGCAGTTCGGCGGTGCGCTCCTCGGCCAGGATGAGCTTGATACGGCTGAACAGGGTTTCCTCGATGAACTCGATCAGGCCCTCAAACATTTTTGATTTGCTGGGAAAGTGACGGTAGAGCGCTGCTTCGGAGACCCCGACCTGGCGAGCGAGGCCGGCTGTGGTGATGCGATTGCCTGGGTTGGCTTCCAGCATCTGGGCGAGGGCTTCCAGGATTTGCTGACGCCGTTGGGAGTTTCTGGGGGGCATGGCGGTCCACAGTCAGTCGCGTGTCGACCAATGCTAGCGATTACCTGCCATGCCTGCAATAAGTCTGTGTTGAATGAGCCCAGATTTTTATCGCCGGAACAGATTACTGGCGCCGATTTGTGATCAGTGTCCCAATGCCCTCATTGGTAAATGTCTCCAGCAGTACGGCATGGGGGACACGGCCGTCGATAATATGGGCACTGGCCACACCGGATTTTACCGCTTCCAGGGCGCAGTCTATTTTCGGCAGCATGCCGCCGCTGATCGTTCCGTCGGCGATCAGTGCGTCGACTTCGGCGGTGCTCAGGCCGGTGAGAACCTGGCCCGCCTTGTCCAGCAAGCCCGCCACATTGGTCAGCAGCATCAATTTCTCCGCCTGCAGCACCTGGGCGAGCTTGCCCGCAACCAGGTCGGCGTTGATATTGTAGGTATTGCCCGCGGCGTCCGAACCGATGGGCGCTATAACCGGAATAAAGTTGCTGCCCAGAATCACATTCAGCACCTCGGTATCGATCTGGTCGACGTCGCCAACGTGACCTATATCGATGATCTCCGAGGCGTTCAGCTCAGCGCTGAACCGGGTGACGGTCAGCTTGCGGGCGCGAATCAACTGTCCGTCCTTGCCCGTCACCCCGATCGCCTTGCCGCCGTTGCGGTTGATGGAGGCCACGATCTCCTTGTTGACGCTGCCGCCGAGTACCATTTCCACCACGTCCATGGTCTGCGCATCCGTCACCCGCATGCCATTGACGAACTCCGTGTGAATATTGAGTTTTGCCAGCAGGGCGCCAATCTGGGGACCGCCGCCGTGTACCACTACCGGGTTCATACCCACCAGTTTCATCAGCACGACGTCCCGGGCGAAGTTCTCGTGCAGGTCGGCGTCAACCATGGCGTTGCCGCCAAACTTCACCACGATGGTTTTACCCGTAAAGCGCTGGATATAGGGCAGTGCCTCGGTCAGAACATTGGCGATATTGAGGGCTTTTTCCCGGTTCAGTGACATTGTTTTAGCCTGTATTGGTGCCGTCAGGGTGACAGACGGTATCAGAAATGAAGATCGAGGTCCGGATCGACCAGGGCGATCTGGCTGCGAAATTCAGACATGATGGTTTCCAGCGATTCCCTGGTATCCGCCTCGAAGCGCGCGGTCAGCGCCGGGCTGGTATTGGAAGCGCGCACCAGGCCCCAGCCGTCGGCAAAATCCACCCGGATACCATCGATCGTATTGACCTTCCCGGAGGAAAAATCGCAGTTGCGGACGATGGTCTCCATCAATTTGAATTTACGACTCTCGGCTATCGGAATGATGATTTCAGCGGTGTTAACGGTTGCCGGGAACTCCGATATCGTGGCGTCCAGGCTGTCGCCATGGGTGCTGAGTATTTCCGCCAGTCGAGCGGCTGCGTACATGCCGTCGTCAAAGCCGTACCAGCGCTCGCCGAAAAACATATGGCCGGAAAATTCACCGCCCAGCAAGGCGCCGGTTTCCGCCATCTTTTCCTTCATGAAGGCGTGACCCGTTTTCCACAACACCGGCCGGCCGCCGTGGCGGGTTATCAGTTGGGTCAGGTTGCGGCTGCACTTGACGTCAAACACCACATCGGCGCCGGGGTTGCGCGAAACGACATCCTTGGCAAAGATCATCAGGAGCACGTCAGAACGGACAATCGCGCCACTCGAGGTGACCACCGCAAGGCGGTCGCCATCGCCGTCAAAGGCCACACCGAAATCGGCTTCCTCCCGCAGCACGGCCTGGATCAGGTCATCCAGATTGTCCTCGTCGCTGGTGTCCGGCGGGTGATTCGGGAAGTCGCCGTCCACCTCGCAGTACATCGGTACGACCTCGCAGCCCAGTTCCTCGAACAGCCGGGGGGCGATACTGCCGGTCACACCGTTGCCGGCGTCGATCACGATCTTCAGCGGCACGGCGATGGCGATGTCGCTCAGCACCTCGTCGGTATAGTCGCCCACCACATCCTCGCGAATCATGCGCCCGCTGCCGGAACTGAACTTGTTCTGGATAACCCGATCCTTGATTTGCTGAACCGCCCCGGCGGCAATGGTTTTCTGGTTCAGCACTATCTTCAATCCGTTGTCCTCCGCGGGATTGTGGCTGCCGGTAACCATGACGCCGGACCTGCAGTTGAGGTGCCGGGTGGCGAAATACATCAGGGGAGTGGGCACTTGCCCGATGTCGATGACATCCCGGCCGCTCTCCATCAATGCCTTGATCAGGGCGGCCTTGATCCGGGGGCTCGACTTCCTGCCATCACAGCCTACGATCAGGGTCTGCTCATCCATTTCACCGGCTGTGGTGCCGATGGCCCTGCCGATGCGGCTGACCAGCTCATCGGTCAGATCCAGCGCTGCATTGCCGCGAATGTCATAGGCCCGGAATATATGGTGTGGAAACCCGTCATCGGGGTGGCTGCGGTGCGTCTCCGCCAGCGTGCTCCCGCCGAGGTTGAGGTCGAGGTCCAGGCTGGCGCTCTCCTCGTTGTCCTCGTCCAGCATGCTCCCCGACTGGAACATCGGGTTGGTGAGGTCGCTGCCCTGGCGCGGCAGAATCTCCACCGTGGCCTCGGGGATATCCGACGTCACCCCCGGGCCGCCCTGGCGCAGTGAGCGCAGTGTGGCGCGACGCAGCTGCTTGGCGACTGAGACGAGTGGGGGAACGCTGAGCTCGAGTGGCGACTTCACATCTGCTGCGGAAATGAGCTTGTTGATCTGGCTGTCGAGGGTGCGACTGAACATCGTGACAACGAAACCCAGGGCGCTGAGTGCGGCCAGCAGGCAGAGACCCAGAACCGCCAGCAAGGGGGTGGAATCGATGGTCAGTTCGTTGAGCAGGTTCCTGGAGGGGGTGAACATGACTGACCAGTTGCTGTCGGGTATGTCGGCGCTGTGTGAGAAAGCGTCGCCATCCCCGCTGCCGGACCTGGCGATCGTGTCCCTGCGCTCCTTGCCGGTGCTGCCGGAAAATACCTGCTCCAGGGCGAACTTGCCGGCACCCGGCTCCAGGGAAACCAGCTGGTCGGACAGCAGCTGGTTGTCGATGGTGGCGATTATCACTGCGCGTCGGTTGGTAATACGGGGGTGAGTCACCAGTTCTGCCAGCGAGGTCATCCAGCGCCCTTCGAACTGGTATGACTCCGGCAGGGGCTCCTCCCCCTCTCCAGCCAGGCGCACCATGTCAATTTCAATATGGTTGCGCAGGCCCTGGCTGCCGCCCTCGAAGTCCGCCGTACCCATCTCCCCCATCGGGATGATGCGAAGGCTGATCACCTCGGGAAAGTAGTCCAGCATCGCCTGCTCTACCAGGCCTATATCGTCATTGGACTGGCTTGCGATGGCCGACAGCGCCAGTGGCGATTTGGCCGCACCCTGCATACGCCCCTCGAGGCCGGAGATCAGCTGATGAATGCCGGTTGCCTGCTGTGTTGCGAACGATGCCGCAACCCGGTCGATCTGCGCCTGCTGCAAGGCGGGTTCGCGCAGCAGGATGAGGTAGGCAAAGCCCGCCCCGATCAAGGCCAGCAGCCCGAGCATGGCGATGGCGGCAATGCGGTAGAGCGCGTTGCCTTTCGCTGCAATGCCCTGGGGATTACTCGGGCTTTTACGCTTCTTGCCCGGCTCCTTGCCGGGGGCAGCGCCCTTCTTTCGCTTGATCATTCTGCTTTCTTTGTCCAACTTCCGATGGGGCCATAATATTATGCAGCGCTGGCTACTGAAATGCGCCGGCAGATTTAATTACAGTTATTGGCAGTAAGCCGCCTGGCGATCAACTGTATGATCTGGCGGGCCAGCGTCGCCTTGCCGGCCTCGGCGAGCACCTCCCCGCCGCCGGCCCACAGTACCGTGACCGCGTTATTGTCGCTGTTGAAGCCGATGGAGCTATCGGAAACGTCGTTGGCGACTATCATATCGAGGCCCTTGCGGGCCATTTTGTCCCTGGCATGTACCACCAGGTCGTTGGTTTCTGCCGCAAAGCCCACCGTGAACGGGTGGTACTCACTGCTGGCGACAGCAGTAACGATATCGGGGTTGCGCACCAGCTGCAGGCTGATCTCCTCGGGCCCCTTCTTTATTTTCTGCGTCTCGACAGCCGCAGGACGGTAGTCCGCCACCGCGGCACAGCCGATGAATATGTCGCACTCTGGCAGCAACTGCAGGCACTGATCCAGCATCTGCCTGGCGCTCTCGACCCGCAGCACCCTGACATGGTCGGGCTCGGCGAGGCTGACGGGGCCGCTCACGAGGGTGGTCACCGCCCCTGCATCCACCGCGGCCCGGGCCAGCGCGTAGCCCATCTTTCCCGAGCTGTGGTTGGAAATAAAGCGCACGGGATCCAGCGCCTCCCGGGTCGGGCCGGCGGTAATCAGCACACGTTTGCCTGCCAGCAGTCCGCTCTCAAACAGACCCGCCGCCGCCGCCGCGATCACCGCGGGCTCCTCCATGCGCCCCGGGCCGATGTCGCCGCAGGCCTGCTCGCCACTGGCGGGCCCCACCAGGGCACAGCCCCGGGCGCAGAGGGTCGCGACATTGGCGGCAGTGGCCTTGCCGCGCCACATTTGCTGGTTCATTGCCGGCGCCAGCAGCAGTGGCGCGGCGGTTGCCAGGGCAACGGTGGTAAGCAGGTCGTCCGCCCGCCCCGCGGCAAGCCTGGCCAGCAGATCCGCGGTGGCCGGGGCAACCAGCACCAGGTCCGCCCAGCGGGCGAGTTCGATGTGACTCATGCCCAGCTCGGCCTCGGCATCCAGCAAGTCCGTATGAACCGGGTTGCCCGACAATGCCTGCAGGGTGAGCGGGGTAATGAATTCCTGGGCACCGCGGGTCATGATGACACGCACACTTGCGCCCAGCTCCTGCAGTTGTCGAATCAACTCGGCTGACTTGTAGGCGGCTATGCCTCCGCTGACGCCCAGCAGTACATTGCGATTGAAAAGATGTGCCATTCACATGTCCAAATAGGGAAAATAGCGCAAGGGGAGGGGAAAGATACCACCCTGTTACCGGTTTTGACACACGCGCCCGGCTGGGCTCAGGGAGGAGGGCGATGGGCATTGCCCAGTGGCAGGCGGGGGAGGGGCCGAGAGACAAACTTCTCGAGCGCGGTGAGCAGTCCCTGTCGGACGCCGAACTGTTGGCAGTCGTGTTGCGCTCTGGCTACCGCAATTGCAGCGCGCTGCAACTGGCGCGTGACCTGCTGGATCAGTTTGACGGGCTCAGCGGCCTGATGCGGGTGGACCGCACCCGGCTGGTGGCCTGGCCCGGCATTGGCGATGCCAAGTATGCCCAGCTGCGGGCGGCCCTCGAACTGGCCCGGCGCCAGGCCCTGCAGGCGCTGCGGGCCAGTGATGTGCTGTCGAGCCCGCAGGAGACGCTGCGCTTCCTCCAGCATCACCTGGGAAATCACGAGCGGGAGGTCTTCTGCTGCATCTTCCTGGACAGCCAGCACCAGGTCCTGCGTTGTGATGACCTGTTTTTCGGCACCCTCGACGGGGCGGCAGTCTATCCCCGGGAGGTGGCGACCCGGGCACTGCAGTATCGCGCCGCGGCGGTCATCTTCGCCCACAACCACCCCTCGGGGGTGGCCGAGCCCAGCAGCGCCGACCGTCGAATCACCGAGCGGCTCTGTGCCGCCCTGGCGCTGCTGGATATCCGGGTGCTGGATCACGTCATTATCGGCCGCGGCAGGGAGTTCTCCTTCGCCCGGGAGGGCCTTATATAGAAGGCAGAACAAGGTCGGCCGGTTCTATCTTTCGCTTGATATGGCCAGGGTGTTCTGTTATAAAGTCGCGCTCTGCGCGGCGGGGGCCTGTTATACCCCCATCCTGACCTCATCAATTAACTGAAATCCCGCGTACTTTTGGGAGCGAGAAGATCATGGCAAGAGTATGTCAGGTCACCGGCAAGCGTCCGGTAACCGGAAACAATGTGTCACACGCAAAGAACCGCACGCGTCGCCGTTTTTTGCCTAACCTGCACCATCACCGGTTCTGGGTAGAGTCCGAGAAGCGCTTCGTGAGCCTGCGCGTGTCCAGCAAGGGTATGCGTATTATCGACAAGAATGGTATTGAACAGGTGCTGGGCGAGATCCGTGCCCGCGGTGAAAAGGTTTAAGGGAGAACATCCATGAGAGACAAGATCAGAATGAACTCGTCAGCGGGTACCGGTCATTTCTACACCACTGACAAGAACAAGCGCACCACACCCGACAAGCTGGAAATGAAGAAGTACGATCCGGTGGTGCGCAAGCACGTCATGTATAAGGAAGGCAAAATCAAGTAGGGCCTTCATGTACGGATGATATAACCCAAGACCCCGGCCTCCGCCGGGGTTTTTGTTTGTAGCCGGTGGCGCGCAGCCCCGGCGCTGCCCTATTGAGTCCAGGCCTGGAAACTATGCCGGAATTACCTGAAGTCGAAACTACCCGTCGGGGCGTCGCCCCCTACTGCCGGGGCCAGGTGGTACGGGAGCTTGTGGTGCGTGAGCCGCGCCTGCGCTGGCCGGTACCGCCGCAGCTGGCGGAGCTGATCGCAAACCAGGAGATCGAGGCGGTCGAGCGGCGGGGCAAGTACCTGTTGTTCAGGACCGCGGTTGGCTCGCTGCTGGTGCACCTGGGAATGTCCGGCTCCCTGCGGGTAGTCGATTCAGGCCAGGCTCCCGGCCGACATGACCATATAGATGTGCGCCTGCAGTCCGGCTCCAGCCTCCGCTTCCACGACCCCCGCCGGTTTGGCTGTTTCCTCTGGCTGGCGCCGGGAGAACAACATCGGCTGCTCAGCCATCTGGGGCCGGAGCCACTGTCAGAGGCCTTCGACGGCGACTATCTCTACCTCCTGTCCCGGGGCCGGTCCGGCCCGGTGAAGAGTTTCATCATGGACGGCAAGGTGGTTGTCGGGGTTGGTAATATTTACGCTAACGAGGTGCTGTTTCTGTCCGGGATTCACCCGCGGCGCGCGGCGGGGCGTATATCCAGGACTCGCTACGCCGTTCTTGCGGACAATATTAAGCGAGTACTTACTTCGGCCATAGAGCAGGGGGGGACTACGCTGCGAGATTTTGTCGGGGGTGATGGCAAACCGGGTTACTTCGCCCAGCAACTCTATGTCTACGGCCGCGGGGGTGAGCCGTGCAAGCGCTGCGGGAGCCTTTTACGGGAGATTCGCCTGGGTCAGCGATCTACAGTTTTCTGCGTGACCTGCCAGCGTTGAACAGGCTACACTGGCCGGGATTAGGGGAAAACGGGACGATAACCCGGGAGTTAACTATGAAAATAATGCCGCGCGCCAGCCGCGTTACTGCCACCTGTCTCATCGCTTGCCTCATGCTGCCACAGTCACTGTGGGCCCAGAGCACGGCGATGGTTGCCCACGAGGGTGCGCTCGATGAGAATCCCAGCATGGGCGCCATGGTGGGAGATTTCTTTGTCGCCCGACCGATAGGCCTGGTAATGACTGTGGGCGGGGCAGGCCTGTGGCTGGTCAGCCTGCCGTTTACACTGCTGGCGGGCAACGCAAATGAGGCCGCCGACACCCTGATCCTGGGTCCCGGCGAGCAGACTTTTATGCGCTGCCTGGGCTGTCGGCAGTCGGGCTACACCTACAAGGATATCGAACAGCACAAGAAGCGGCAGCAGGCTGCAGTGACTGAAGACTAGACCCGTCGCCTGCTGGCATGGCCGGTGGCAGTCGCCGCGGCCATGCCCCGGGTCCTAGGCAGTGGGATAACGCTCCCGGATGGCCCGGTTCACCGGCTCCGGCACGAAGGGGCTGACGTCGCCGTTGAGGGCGGCGATTTCCCGCACCAGCGAGCTCGAGATATAGGACAGGTGCTCGGACGGCGTGAGAAAGATACTCTCGAAAGCCGGGTACATGGCGCGGTTCATATTGGCCAGCTGGAACTCGTATTCAAAGTCCGCCACCGCCCGCAGGCCGCGCAGTACACAGCGGGCTCCCTGGCTTTTGGCAAACTCGATCAGCAGGTTGTTGAAGCCCACCACCTCCACGTTGTCCAGGTGTGACAGCGAGGCCTGGCTCAACAGCACCCTTTGCTCCAGCGTGAACAGCGGCGTCTTCTTTTCGCTGTAGGCTATCGCCACCACCACCCTGTCGAACAGTCTCGCGGCCCGCTCCACCAGGTCCACATGGCCATTGGTTATGGGATCGAAAGTACCCGGGTAGATAACGGATTGGGTTCGCATTGGGTGGGCCTGTGCTGGCGGCAGAAGCTGCGGATGGTAAACAATTTACCGGGGTGTCACAACGTGAAGGCCGGGGCGGGTCAAGCCGCCACTTCATACAGGCGGTAGCACACCTCGCCCGCCACTTTTTCGCGGTGCAGCCGACAGTTGGCGGGAACCGTTGGCAGCGGATCCCGCGCTGCCGTTTCCACGTAAACCAGTGCGCCGTCCGCCACCAGTGCCGCTGCGGACAAGCGGGCGCATACCGGGTCGACCAGGGCCTTGCCAAAGGGAGGATCGATGAAAATGATGTCGTAGCCGTCCCGGGCGCCCTGCAGGAATGTCGAGGCGGCCACCGGGTGGCAGCGGGCCCGCGTCTCTGCCTGCAACAGTCGCAGGTGCTGTTCGATCTGGCGCAGCGCTGTAGCAGAGGTATCCACGAAATCGCAGCTGGCGGCACCGCGTGACAAGGCCTCCAGCCCCAGGGCGCCGCTGCCGGCAAACAGGTCCAGGCAGCGGGCGCCGTGGATCGACGGGGCCAGCCAGTTGAACAGGGTTTCGCGCACCCGGTCCGTGGTGGGCCGCAGGCCCTCCGCCGGGGTAAAGGCCAGTCGGCGCCCGCGCCACTGCCCCCCGATGATCCGCAGGGTGCCGGGTTTTACTGTCGCTTTGCCGGTTCTGGCCATTTCGTCGCTTTGGGCAAGGGTGTTAGGATAGCCGTTTTTTGCAGGCTCGCCCGCAGGGAGGCCACCCCTTTGCGCTCTGCAAGGGGGTGGCCATCCGCTTGCAGCTGTTGGAAATAGCACCACTATTCCCTGCGAGCTGCGTCTTGCACAGCGCAAAGGGGTGGCCTCTGAACATACGTTTTATACCTGACACTACACTAGCACGAAAACTATGAAATTTTTCAAACGCAAAAAAGGGTCGGACGAGCAACCGGTACCGGCTGAAACCGCGTCCGCCGAGGCACCGGCTCCCGCCACCGGGCAGGCGCTGACACCATCGCCCGAGCCGGCGCAAGCGCCAGGCCCGGCGCCGGACGAGCAGCAGGCAGCGGCCGCGGACACGGAACAACAGGGAGCGGATAAAGGCGGCTTCTTTTCCCGCCTGCGGCGCGGCCTGGGCCGCACCAGCGAAAACCTGGTGCAGGGCATGGGTACCCTGTTCCTGGGGCGCAAGGAGATAGACGAGGACCTGCTGGAGGAGCTCGAATCGCGCCTGCTGCTGGCGGACGTGGGTGTGGATGCCACCCGGGACATCATCGCGCACCTCACCCTGCGGGTATCGCGCAAGGAACTTACCCATGCCCAGGGGCTGCAGGCGGCCCTGCGCGAAGAGCTGCTGGCCCTGCTCAAACCCTGCGAGAGTCCGCTGGATGTGGCGGGCAAAAAACCCTTTGTCATTCTTATGGTCGGGGTAAACGGGGTTGGCAAGACAACCACCATCGGCAAGCTGGCCAGACGCTACATGTCCGAGGGGCGCTCTGTCATGCTCGCCGCCGGTGACACTTTTCGGGCGGCGGCGGTGGAACAGTTGCAGGTGTGGGGCGATCGCAACGCTGTGCCGGTGATCGCGCAGCACACCGGGGCGGACAGCGCCTCCGTGCTGTTTGACGCGCTGCAGGCTGCCCGGGCCCGCGATGTGGATGTCCTGATCGCCGACACCGCCGGCCGCTTGCACAACAAGGACAACCTGATGGAGGAGCTGAAGAAGGTGGTCCGGGTGATGAAAAAACTCGATCCCGACGCGCCCCACGAGGTGATGCTGGTGCTGGATGCGGGGACCGGCCAGAACGCCCTGTCCCAGGCCGCCCAGTTCCAGCAATGGGTTGGTGTATCGGGCATCAGCCTGACCAAGCTCGACGGTACCGCCAAGGGCGGCGTGATCTTCGCCATTGCCAAAAAGCTCGGCCTGCCCATTCGCTATATCGGGGTGGGTGAGGCGGTGGAAGACCTGCGCCCGTTTCAGGCCAAACAGTTTATCGAAGCGCTCTTTGCCGGGGACGATGCCACGGCATGATCACGTTTGACCGGGTGAGCAAGCGCTATTGTGAGGGTCATGACGCGCTGCGCGAGGTGAGTGTGAACATCGGCCGGGATGAGCTGGTATTCATCACCGGGCACTCGGGCGCGGGAAAAACCACACTGCTGCGCATGATCATGTTGATGGAGCGCCCCACCCGCGGCCAGGTCGTGGTCGATGGCCAGAACCTGGGCGCGATCGGTCCCCGCGGCATTCCCCGCCACCGCAGGAACATCGGTGTCGTGTTCCAGAACCATCGCCTGCTGCTGGACCGCACGGTTTTCGACAACGTGGCACTGCCGCTGATCATCGCCGGCTACGACCACCGCGAGGTGGGCCGGCGGGTGAGGGCGGCGCTGGACAAGGTGAGGTTGCTGGACCGGGAGCGGGCCATGCCGGTGACCCTGTCCGGTGGCGAACAACAGCGGGTGGGAATTGCCCGCGCGGTGGTCGGCAGGCCGAAGATCCTGCTGGCCGACGAACCCACCGGCAATCTCGACCCCGCGCTGTCCGCTGAAATCATGCAGCTGTTCGAGGAGTTCAACCAGGTGGGGGTGACGGTGCTGATTGCCAGTCACGACCTCGCACTGATCTCCCGCCTGCACCACCGCATCATCACCCTGCGCCACGGGCGCCTGGTCTCGGGGAGCGCGGCTTGATCGGGCGCGCGCGCGGGGTCGCCGGGCGCTCCGGGCCGGTGGGCAAGCGCGATGGCGCAAGCCAGAGTCGCACCAGCTGGAGGGATCAGTTCAGCGGCTGGTTGCGGCACCATCGCCTGTCCGCCGCCGACAGCATGCAGCGGGTGCTGGACCACCCGTTTTCCAGCGCCATGACCTGGCTGGTGATCGGTATCGCGCTGGCCCTGCCCACTGGCCTCGACGTGGCGTTGGACAATGTCAGCCAGCTCAGCGCCAGTTGGGACAGTCCGGCGCAGATATCGCTGTTCCTGCAGGACGGCATCAGTGACGACAGGGTGCAGCAGCTGCGGGAAGAACTCGCCGGGCGCGAGGATATAGCCCAGACCCAGTTCGTTTCCAGGAGCGAGGCCCTGGAAGAGTTCCGCACCCTGTCGGGCTTTGCCGAGGTACTGGCCAGCCTGGACAGCAACCCGCTGCCGCACCTCATCCTGGTATCGCCCGCCAACGGCGCGGCGCAGTCGGACGCCGCGGCACTGCGAGCCGAGCTGGAGGATTACCCGGATGTGGCCCAGGCGGTGCTGGATATGGAGTGGCTGCAGCGGCTCAACAGCCTGATGGAACTCAGTCGGCGGCTGGTGCTCGCCGTGGGCGTTCTGCTGGTGGTCGGGGTGCTGTTGATTCTCGGCAATACCATCCGGCTGGCGATCGAAAGCCGGCGCGAGGAAATTGTGATCGTCAAACTGGTGGGGGGTAGCAATGCCTTCGTCCGGCGGCCTTTTTTATACACCGGGCTGTGGTACGGGGTCGGGGGTGGCCTGTTCGCGGCCATCCTGGTGTCGGCCTCCCTGTGGTTTTTGCGTGCCCCTGTGGCCGAGCTTGCCCTGTCCTACCAGAGTGAATTCCGGCTGCGTGGGCTGGGCCTGATGGGGGGGCTCAACCTGATTATTCTCGGCGGATTGCTGGGGCTGGCGGGGGCCTGGCTGGCGGTTGCGAGGCATCTCGTGGAGATCCAGCCGCGCTGATGGCCGGGCTGGCACCATTTTTGTGAAAAACTGTCTATCTAGCTGATTTAAAACGAATAAATCGAATTATTTTCAGGCTGTAGTGAACTTTTCCGCGATTAGCACTCTAATGGAAAGAGTGCTAAAATCACTCGGCTAACATGGAGATCGAGAATGAGTAAAAGCCTGCAGCCTATCGACCAGATGGTTCCGGGAGCGAACCTCCCGGCATACGTCCAGGCGGTCAGCAGTATCCCGATACTGAGCGCCGAGCGTGAGCGTGAATTGGCAGAGGACCTGTATTACAACGACAGCCTGGCAGCGGCCCGGGAACTGGTTATGTCCCACCTGCGGTTTGTCGTGCATATCGCCCGCAGCTATTCCGGCTACGGGCTGGCGGAAGCCGACCTGATCCAGGAAGGCAATGTGGGCCTGATGAAGGCGGTAAAGCGCTTCAACCCTGAAAAGGGCGTACGACTGGTGTCGTTTGCGGTGCACTGGATCAAGGCGGAGATGCACGAGTACATCCTGCGCAACTGGCGTATCGTCAAGGTCGCTACCACCAAGGCCCAGCGCAAACTGTTCTTCAACCTGCGCAGCGCCAAGAAGGACCTGGCGTGGCTGAGCGCGGACGAAGCCCGGGCAGTGGCGGATGAACTGGGTGTGGATGTACAGGAAGTGCATCGTATGGAAGGGCGTCTCAGCAGTCGCGACCTGGCCTATGACGCACCGCTGGGTGCCGATGACGACGAAAGCTGGCAGGCGCCGCAATTCTATCTGGAAGACCACAGTGCCGACCCGGCCCTCGCGGCGGAGTCCAGCGACTGGCAGCAGAGCAGTGAGGAGCGCCTGCACCAGGCTCTGGCGGAGCTCGATGAGCGCAGCCGCGACATTCTCGCCCAGCGCTGGCTGGCGGAAGAGAAGGCGACCCTGCACGAGCTCGCTGCCCGCTATAATGTCTCTGCGGAGCGAATCAGGCAGCTGGAGCAGGGCGCAATGAAGAAACTGCGCACGGCGATGGCCTCCTGACCCCTTCCCGGCGGGCGAGCCCCATGGCGAGCCCGCCACACCCTTGAACAGCAGCCGGACAGGGCATCTGCATGGCTAAATTATTCATTACCCTGGCCTCCCTCAGCGGGATGCTGGCCGTGGCCTTCGGCGCCTTTGGCGCCCACGCGCTGAAGGGCAGGCTCGACGACTACGCCCAGGGCGTCTTCCAGACCGCGGTGCAATACCATTTCTACCACAGCCTCGCCCTGCTGGCGGTCGGCGTCATCGCCCTGAGCCACCCCAATATCACCCTGCTGCGCAGCAGCGGCTGGCTGTTTATCCTGGGAATCATGATCTTTTCCGGCAGTCTTTATCTGCTCAGCCTGAGCGGCTTGCGCTGGCTGGGTGCGATCACCCCCCTGGGCGGACTGGCGTTCATCGCCGGCTGGGGCTGCCTGGCCGCCGCCAGCTGGAAAATGCTGGCCTGAGCCGGCCCCGCCCTTGACGGAATCCGATACCCGGCGGCCGATTCGCAGCTATGTCCTGCGCACCGGCCGGATGACCCCGGGCCAGCAACGCGCATTTGACCGGAACTGGGGGCGCTGGGGCCTGGAACACGCTGACGGTACGCTGGATTTCGACGCCTGCTTCGGCAGGGCGGGGCCCAGAGTGCTGGAGATCGGCTTCGGGATGGGCCAGTCCCTGGTAGCAATGGCCGCGGCTGCCCCCGCCAGCAATTTTGTCGGAATCGAGGTGCATCGCCCGGGGGTGGGCAAGCTGCTGCACGCGATGGCGGAACAGGGGGTGGACAATATCCGGGTCTACTGCCACGACGCAGTGGAGATTCTGCGGGACTGTATCGCTCCCGGTTCCCTGGACTGCATACAGATATTCTTCCCCGACCCCTGGCACAAGAAGAAGCACAACAAGCGACGCCTGATCCAGCCCCCTTTTGTTGCCCGTCTGGTCCGCGCCCTGAAACCCGGCGGCACGCTGCACCTGGCCACTGACTGGGAAGAGTATGCCCGGCAGATGATGGAAGTGCTGTCAGCCGACCCCGATCTCACCAACGAGTTTGGTGAGGGCGCCTTCTCCCCAAGGCCCGAGCATCGCCCACTCACCAAGTTTGAGCTGCGCGGGGAGCGCCTGGGCCACGGGGTCTGGGACCTGGTTTTCAGGCGCCGCGCTACCGCCTGACACTACACTAGCGCTCCGGAAAAAACTCGGCGATAACGGTATCCAGGAAACGCCGCCCCAGTTCGCTCGCCCTGATCTGCGCGCCGGCCGACTCGAGCAATCCCCGCTGCATGAGGTCCTGCACCGTGGCACTGATGGCCGCGGGGTCCAGCCCTGTGCGCGCGCTGAACCGGGTCATGCTGAAACCCTCCCTGAGTCGCAGCGCGTTCAACATGAACTCACCCGAGCGATCGTTGGCGGACAGCTCATGCCGCCTGGCGGTGAACGTTTCCCCCGCAGCTGCCATGTAGTCGGCCGGCTGGCGCTTTTTGGCATAGCGCTGGATGCGTCCGTCCGCAAAGGTGATCTTGCCGTGTGCTCCCGCGCCGATGCCCAGGTAATCGCCAAACGACCAGTAGTTGAGGTTGTGGCGACAGCGGAAACCCTCCCGGCTGTAGGCTGAAACCTCGTACTGGCGGTAGCCGGCGGACGCCAGGATGCACTCCCCGGCCTCCTGTATTTCCGCCAGGGCATCTTCCACCGGCAGCGGAGGCGGCCGTTTATGGAACACGGTGTTTGGCTCGATGGTCAACTGGTACCAGGAGAGGTGGGGTGGGCCGAAGGCCAGCGCCGCGCGCAGGTCCGCCTCGGCGCTCGCCGCGGTTTGACCTGGCAGGCCGTGCATCAGGTCGATATTGATGCTGTCGAAGCCCGCATCCAGGGCGTGGCTGACAGCCGCCCTGGCCTGGTCGCTGTTGTGGACACGGCCCAGCGCCTGCAGCTGCACATCGTCGAAGCTCTGCACGCCCAGGGACAGGCGGTTGATACCCGCCTCCCGGAAAGCGGTAAATTTTTCCGCTTCCGCGCTGCCGGGGTTGGCCTCCATACTGGCCTCCAGGGAAGGTGACAACTCGACCAGTGAGCCTATCCCGGCCAGCAGTCGGGCGATGGCCCGGCCTGAAAACAGGCTGGGGGTGCCGCCGCCGATAAACAGGCTCGAAACGGGCCGGTCTCCGGCGAGTTTGCGATCGATGTCCAGGTCCCGCAGCAGGGCATCCACGTAGTCCATTTCCGGGATGTTCCGGGCCTCGTGGGAGTTGAAATCACAGTAGGGGCATTTGCGTTCACACCATGGCAGGTGGATATAGAGGCCCAGGGGTATGGTTTGCATCAGCGCTGGCGCAGGGCCTCGAGCAGAAGCGCGCTGGCCCGGGCGCGGTGGCTGATGCGGTTTTTCAGTGCCGGCTCCAGCTCGGCGGAACTGCAGTGATGGTCGGGGACCCAGAACAGGGGATCGTAGCCGAAGCCATTGTCGCCGCGGGGAGCCTCGAGGATGCGTCCTTCCCAGCTGCCCTGGCAAACCAGGGGCATCGGGTCCAGTGGGTGCCGCATATAGACCAGTGCGCACTGGAAGCGGGCGCCCCGCTGTTCCGCCGGCACCCCCTCGAGCGCCGCCAGCAGCTTGCTGTTGTTGGCGGCGTCCCCGGCGCCTGAATATCGCGCGGAGTGGATGCCGGGGGCGCCGTTGAGAAAGTCCACTGCCAGGCCCGAGTCGTCGGCGATAGCCGGGTGCCCGCTGGCCTGGCTTGCGGCCCGCGCCTTGATGATGGCGTTTTCGACGAAACTCAAACCCGTTTCCTCCACCTCGGGCACGGCAAACTCCGCCTGGGATGTCAGTTGCAGGCCCAGCGGCGCAAGTATGCCCGCGAACTCCCGCAGCTTGCCGGCGTTGCCGCTGGCCAGCACCACGATACGGTCTGGTGGCGAGTAGCTCATTCGTTGATGTAGAGCTGGTGTTTGAACTCAAAGGTGTAGGTTTGCCCGGCACCTTCCGGGCGGAAATTCACTTCGAAGAAGCGCCACTCCTCGTTGATGAACTTGAAGTCGGCAATATAGTAAACGGCCTCCCCCTCGCGAATTTCGAGGAACTCCAGATCCTGGCTCTGGATCAGGTCCCAGGTGCGCCCCTTGAGCTGGGTGACCCGCGTTTCGCTGCTGTCCCCGACATGCTCGCGCACCGCGAGGGTGAGTATCGCGCGCTTTTTACCGCGCACGATACCGTAACTGGCCGCGACTTCCGGCGCCAGGAATGTGGTGTTGACCACGCTGTAGTGCAACTCGTAGGGTCCGAACCGCTCCGACTGCTGGGCCAGGGCGACGCCATTGCCCCAGGCGACGAGCATGCAAAGGAGAATCCATCTGGCCGGCGCAGTCATGTCAGCGGCTGATATGGTAGATCGCCGTGGTGGCGAACAGGTTGGGCCATGTACTGGCCAGCATCGGCTGTCGCTCGGTGTTGCCCACCACATCCCGGGCCAGTATTCGGATATTCCTTTGCTCACAGAGCGCCTCGAAGTCTTTTACCGTGCAAAAGTGGATATTGGGTGTGTCGTACCAGTTGTAAGGCATGAACCGCGACACCGGCATCCTGCCCCGGGTACCGAGGTAAAGCCGGCAACGCCAGTGGCCGAAGTTGGGGAAGGTGACGATGCCCTCCCGGCCGATCCTCAGCATTTCCTCGAGCACCCGATCCGGAAAGTGTACCGCCTGCAGGGCGTGCGCCATCACCACCGTATCAAAACTCTGGTCGGGAAAGTTGGCCAGACCCTGGTCGAGGTTCTGTTCGACAATATTGAGGCCGCGGGCGATGGCAGCGGTAATTTCATGCTCGTCGATCTCGATACCGGTTCCACGCACCTGCCGCTCGTCCTGCAACAACTGCAGGAACTCGCCATTGCCACAACCCAGGTCGAGCACCCTGGAGCCGGGCTCGATCCAGCGCTGGATGTGAGTCAGGTCCAGGCGCATCAGGAGGCCACCCCTACACGGCGCATATAGGCCGAGAACACATCCATATAGCGAGGGATAGGCAACAGGAAGGCGTCGTGTCCCTCGTCGGCCTCTATTTCAGCGTAGGTGACGGGCCGGTCCGCGGCGATCAGGGCATCCACGATCTCGCGCGAGCGTTCGGGAGAAAAACGCCAGTCGGTGGAAAAGGAAATGACCAGAAAGCTGCAGTGGGCGTGGCGAAAGGCCGCCACTGCATCGTTGTCGTATTCCCGCGCCAGGTCGAAGTAGTCGAGCGCACGGGTCATCAACATATAGGTGTTGGCGTCAAAGCTGCCGGAGAACTGGCTGCCCTGGTAGCGCAGGTAGCTCTGCACCTGGAATTCCACGTTTTCCTCGTCACCGCGCTCGAAACTGCCGGAACGCAGATCCCGGCCGAACTTGCTGGCCATGGCGTGATCGGACAGGTAGGTGATATGCCCGACCATGCGCGCCAGGGCCAGGCCCCTGGCAGGTACCGTGCCGTGGGCCTGGTAATGGCCCTCGGCAAAGGCCGGGTCAGACATGATCGCCTGGCGCGCCACCTCGTTGAAGGCGAGGTTCTGCGCGCTCAACTTCATGGCCGCCGCTATCACGATACAGTGCTTGATCCGGTCGGGGTATTCCAGCGCCCAGCGCATGGCCTGCATGCCGCCCAGGCTGCCGCCCACCACCGCCGCCCAGCATTCGATACCCAGGTAGTCCGCCAGCCGGGCCTGGCTGTTAACCCAGTCCCTTGCCCGCAGCGGGGGGAAGTCGGGGCCCCAGGGCTGTCCGGTCTGCGGGTTGATGGACGTGGGCCCGGTGGAGCCGTGACAGCCGCCGATGTTATTGAGGCTCACCACATAAAAACGATCCGTATCGATGGGCTTGCCCGGGCCGATGCACTCGTCCCACCAGCCGGGCTTTTTATCCCCGGCGCTGTGGTAACCGGCGGCGTGATGATTGCCACTCAGTGCATGACACACGAGCACGGCATTACTGCGCGCCTCATTCAGTTCGCCATAGGTTTCATAAACCAGTTGGTAGTCCGATAAATCCCTGCCGCAGGCCAGGGGCAGTGGCGCCTCGAAGCGGGCAATGCGGGGTTCGACGATGCCTACCGAGCGGCTGTCAGGTGGCGTGTTCAAAGGGATTTCAGATGCCTATCACCAGGGCGGGGTGCAGGCCTGCCGCCTGCGCCATGTGGCGCAGGGCGATCTGGATGATATTGATCAGGATAAAGACGAGGATCGGCGAAAAATCGAGACCGCCCATGGCGGGCAGTACCTTGCGAAAAGGCGCCATGACCGGTTCGGTGATCTGGTACAGCAGGTAAATCGCCGGGTGGCGACTGCCGGCGGCGACCCAGCTCAGGATGATCATGCCCAGCAGGGCAAAGAAATAAATATTCACCAGCAGCCCCAGCACTCCCAGCACCGACCATACCAGCAGGGTAAATATGCCCGGCAGCCCGATGCCATTGATCACCAGCATGAGGATGATACCCGCCAGCTGCAGCAATACGGCCAGCAGCAGTGATGCCAGGTCCAGGCCTCCCAGCCCGGGAATGACCCGGCGCAGCGGGATCACCAGCGGATTGGTCACCTTTACCAGGAACTGGCTGATCGGGTTGTAAAAGTCGGCACGAACCAGCTGCAGCAAAAATCGCAGCAGCATGGCCGCCAGGTATAGGCTCAGGAAAGTCTGTACCAGGTAGCCGAGGATTTCGTTGATTGCGCTCATGAATCGGTATTCTCCCCAGATGTGTTGCGGCCTAGCCCATTTCCCTGGCCATGGCGGCGGCGCGATCAGCCGCTGCTTTCAGGGCATCGGCAACCAGCTTGCGCAGACCGTTGTCTTCAAAGCTCTGTACGGCTCGCTCGGTGGTACCGCCGGGGCTCGTCACCCGTCGGCGCAGCTCCGCCAGGTCCACGTCACTTTCCAGCGCCATGCGGGCGGCGCCCAGCCCGGTTTGCAGGGTCATGGCCGTGGCGGTGTCGCGGTCCAGTCCCAGCCCGCAACCGGCATCGATCATCGCTTCCATCAACAGGAAGAAATAGGCCGGGCCGCTGCCGGACAGGGCGGTAATGGCGTCCAGCGCGTCCTCGTCGGGTACCCAGCGGGTGATGCCTACCGCAGCGAGTATAGCCTCGGCATGCTGGCGTTGCGCGGCGGTCACCCTGGCGTTGGCAAACAGGGCGCTGGCGCCGCAACCCAGCAGTGCCGGCGTGTTTGGCATACAGCGCACGATAGCCGCCTCGGGCCCCAGCCTCGCCTGCATGCTGGCGATGGTGACCCCGGCGGCGATGGAAATGACCAGGGCGCGCCTGCTGCGGACCTCACGGGCAATACTGTTGGTCGCGGCTGCCATGACCTGCGGCTTGACCGCCATGATCACCACGTCCGCATCCGCTACCGCGGCCGCGTTGTCATCGCACAGCCGGACCGGCGCTATTGCGCCGAGCCGTTCCAGGCTGGCCGGAAACGGATCGGCGGCGCTGATCTTCCCGGCGGGGTGACCGCTCTCGATGAGCCCGCCAATAATGCTGCTGGCCATGTTGCCGGCGCCGATAAATGCGATGTGGGGTGTACTCAAGAGACCTGCCCGTTAGCCGTTTGATGCTGGAAAATCAGTCCGCCAGTATACACGGCGGCTTCCGCCAAAATCACCTGTTGCGGGGACCGAATATCCCGCTGCCCACCCGCACCATGGTCGAACCTTCCGCGATCGCCGCCTCCAGGTCATCCGACATACCCATGGAGAGAGTGTCCAGCCCGGGGGCCAGGGACTGCAGTTGTTCCAGCGCCAGGCGCAGTTGGGCGAAGGCCGCCCGCTGCCGGGCGGGGTCCCCGGTGGGGGCGGGAATGGCCATCAGTCCGCGCAGTTGCAGGCGCGGCAACAGCAGCAGCTCACGTGCCAGCCCTGGCAACGCCTCCGGCGACACCCCGGACTTGCTCTGTTCTGCCGAAATATTGACCTGCAGGCAGACTTGCAGTGGCGGGAGGCCTGCGGGCCGGTGCTCATTGAGCCGCTGCGCGATTTTGCTGCGATCGACGCTGTGAACCCAGGCGAAATGTTCGGCAATGGCGCGGGTTTTGTTGGACTGGATGGGGCCGATAAAGTGCCATGTGAGCGGCAGGTCCTGCAGTTCCGCTATTTTGGCCAGGGCCTCCTGCAGGTAGCTTTCGCCGAACTGGGTGAGCCCGCCCCGCCAGGCAGCGCGGATCGCTGCGGCGGGCTGTGTCTTGCTCACGGCGAGGATCTCTATATCCTCCGGGGCGCGCTGGCTTTTTTCAGCCGCGAGCCGTACTCTCTGGCGTAAGTTCGCTATTTTGTCAAAAAGCAGTCGTTCATCCATGGCGCGAATGGTAGCCTATTCCTCTCGTGGGGGGCGACAGCAGAATAAGAATCCGGGCTGGACGGGCTTGTCGCCGGACAGGGTCAGTCGGGGAAACGAGCGGTCGGCCACAGCTGCCAATAGCGCAGGGGAGCAAGCAGGGGAGCACATGGATATAACAGAACTTCTGGCGTTCAGCGCCAAGCAGGGGGCATCTGACTTACACCTGTCGGCGGGCCTGCCGCCAATGATTCGCGTCGACGGTGACATCCGCCGCATCAATCTTCCGCCCATGGATCACAAACAGGTCCACGAGCTGATCTACGACATCATGAACGACAGGCAGCGCAAGGACTACGAGGAATTTCTCGAGACGGACTTTTCCTTTGAGGTCCCGGGGGTAGCCCGCTTTCGTGTCAACGCCTTCAACCAGAACCGGGGCGCGGGGGGCGTCTTTCGAACCATTCCCTCGAAAGTGCTGTCCATGGAGGACCTCGGCATGGGCCAGGTCTTTCGCGATATATCGATGATGCCCCGCGGATTGGTACTGGTGACCGGCCCCACCGGCTCGGGCAAGTCCACCACGCTGGCGGCGATGATGGACTACATCAACGACAACAAGTACGAGCACGTCCTGACCATCGAGGACCCCATCGAATTTGTCCACGAGAGCAAGAAATGCCTGGTAAACCAGCGTGAGGTGCATCGCGATACCCACGGCTTCGCCGAGGCCCTGCGCTCAGCGTTGCGGGAAGACCCGGATATTATCCTGGTGGGCGAGATGCGGGACCTCGAGACTATTCGCCTGGCATTGACCGCGGCGGAAACCGGCCACCTGGTGTTCGGCACCCTGCACACCACCTCCGCGGCGAAAACCATCGACCGGGTGATAGACGTATTCCCCGCGGCGGAGAAATCCATGGTGCGCTCCATGTTGTCGGAGTCGCTGCAGGCGGTGGTTTCCCAGACCCTTATGAAGCGTGCCACCGGCGGGCGTGTGGCTGCGCATGAAATCATGCGCGGCACGTCCGCGATACGCAACCTAATCCGCGAGGACAAGGTGGCGCAAATGTACTCGGCGATCCAGACGGGCAGCGCCCTGGGGATGCAGACCATGGACCAGTGCCTGCATGAGATGGTTGATAAGCGCATCATCACCAGGGACGTGGCCCGCGAGAAAGCGCGGATGCCGGAAAATTTCTAGGTATCGATGGCTGCCAGCACAAGGGAGTGAATCATCATGATCATAGAACAGTTGCTTGAACGGGTGGTGCAGGACGGGGCGTCGGACGGGTTCATCTCCGCGGGCGCGCCGCCGAGTATCAAGGTGGATGGAGAGCTTCGTCCCATAGATGATCGACCGCTCACGGAGGAAGAGACCAGGGAACTGGTGCTGTCCACCATGCGCGAGGACCAGAAGCAGGATTTCCTCCAGCACCACGAGTGCAATTATGCCCTGAGCTATGAAGACCTGGGCCGCTTTCGCGCCAGCGCGTTTGTCCAGCGCGGCAAGTGCGGCCTGGTGGTTCGACGCATCCAGACCGATATTCCGACCATCGACGAACTGGGCCTGCCCCCGATCATCAAGGAGCTGTCCATGACCAAGCGCGGCCTGGTCATCTTCGTGGGAGCCACCGGAACGGGTAAATCCACCTCCCTCGCGGCCATGGTGGGGTACCGCAACCAGAACAGCCACGGCCATATCATCAGTATTGAAGACCCCATCGAATACATACACGAGCACGGCAACTGCATCGTTACCCAGCGCGAAGTGGGAATGGACACGGAGTCATTTGATGTTGCCCTGAAGAACACCCTGCGGCAGGCCCCTGACGTGATCATGATCGGCGAGGTGCGCTCCGCCGAAACCATGGCACAGGCACTGACCTTCGCCGAGACGGGGCACCTCTGCCTGTGTACCCTGCACGCCAATAACGCGAACCAGGCGCTGGACCGGATCCAGAGTTTCTTTCCCGCCGAAATGCACAGCCAGGTCTGGATGGACCTGTCGCTCAACCTGAAATCGATGGTGGCGCAGCAGTTGTTGCCGCGCAAGGACGGCAAGGGCCGGGCGCCGGTGGTGGAGGTGCTGCTGAACACGCCACTGGTGGCGGACTACATTCGCAAGGGCGAAGTCCACCTGATCAAGGACCTGATGTCCAAGTCCACCGAGCTGGGTATGCAGACCCTCGACCAGTCACTGGTGAAAGCCTATAAAGATGGCATCATCAGCAAGGAAGACGCCCTGCGCTACGCGGATTCTGCCAACGATGTGCGCCTGCAGATCAAGATGCTGGACAAGGCGGCGCCGGGCGCCCGATCTGGCGGCGGGGAGGGGCTGGGGCTGTCCTACGATACGCCCGACCCGGGCCGGTTCGTCAGGCGCTAGGCCCTAGGCCGGCCGGTCCAGCCAGCTTCGCAACACCAGTTCCGCGGCCTGGCTGTCTACCGGCTGGCGCTTGTAGTCTCCCTTGTGGCCGCGCTCGCGGCTGATCTGCTTGGCCTCGAAACTGGTCAGCCGCTCGTCCACCAGTTCCACCGGCAGGCCCAGTCGCCCATGCAGTCGGCGCGCGAACTTGCGGGCGCGCTGGCACAGTTCGCTGTCGCTGCCATCCATGTTCAGTGGGTCGCCCACCACCAGCAGGTCTGGCTGCCATTCCCGCACGATCTGTTCGAGCCTGGACCAGTCCGGCACACCTTCCCTGGCGCCGATGACGGCCAGCGGCTGGGTCGAGCGCAGCAGGCAGTTGCCGACCGCGATGCCTATCTGGCGCAGACCGAAGTCAAATGCCATTACCGTGCGAACGCGGGATGTCACCGGCAGCTGTTCAGGCGTGTCCCGCCTCACCGGAGATCAGGTTCATGTCGATGCCCAGCAGAGCGGCAGCGGCTTCCAGGCGCCGTTCGGGTGAGGTCCTGAAAATGATATCGCTGTTGGCGGGCAGGGTGAGCCAGCTGTTATCGCTCAATTCCTGCTCCAGTTGGCCGGCGGCCCAGCCGGCATAACCCAGCGCAATCAGGTGATCTGCAGGGCCCTCGTCGTTGGCAATAGCACGCAGGATGTCACAGGAGGTTGTGAGGGTGATTTCGGCCGTCACTTTCAGGCTGGACTCCCAGGTGGCAGAGCAATTGCGGTGCAACACGAAACCGTGATCGATCTGGACCGGGCCGCCGGCCATCACCGCTTCCATGGAAAAGTCCTTGCGGGTGTTGATATCCAGATGCTCGAAAATCTCGGCGACGCTAAGGTCCAGTGGCTGGTTGATCACGATACCCATGGCCCCGCTTTCACCGTGTTCACAGATGTAGGTAATACTCTGGGAAAAGAGACCCTCTGACAGGCTGGGCATGGCCAGCAGGAAGTGGTCGCGCAGGCAGTCACTGCTCCTGGCTGTGTTTACCGAAAATCGTCCGGACATAACGTAAAGGTCTCCTCCTGGACCGGCCCTGTCAAGCCTGCTTGGAAAGCCCCTGTCGCTGCCACGGACTCTACTGGGAGCTTAGCCGGTTTTCCTGGAATTGCCATGTGCGGATGATCTCGAGCCGATCAGTGGTGGCCCTGAGCTCGGGGGGGAAAGGCGCGTAGGGTGCGGCCATGCGCACAATCTTGATGGCCGCCTCATCCAGCACCGCGTAGCCGGAAGAGGAGAGGACGCGGATATCGTGCAGGCTGCCATCGGCCCGGATCACCACCAGCAGACGCAGATTGCCGTAGAGACCATAGCGAATCGAGGCCTCCGGATAATACTTGTTTCCAACCGCCTCGACGCGGCGGCGCCAGTCCATGAGGTATGCGGCGTCCACCGACTGTCGCGCCGCTACCGATGTCAGGCGCCTGACCCGCGGCAACTGCGCATAGTTGCGGCTCTGCTCATCCAGCTCCGCCTCCAGGTTGGCAAGCTCGCGGGTCAGCTTGTCGACCTCGGGGCTGAGGCCGAGCAGTGGCAGTTGCTCCCTCTCCGGCTGCTCGGATGCGATCACCCGCTGGGCGGCGGCGGCCGTGGTAACGGTCTCGCGGCGCGGATCACTGGGGGTTTCCCGGGGCCGCAGCAGGGCCTGTGGCCCCGGGTCGCCGTCGCTGGACACGTCGTTGTTCGGGCTGGTGAACTGGTCGACTTCGGCCTCCGCGCCACCCCCTTCCTGGTTGGCCTGGGCGATGTGGTGCGCCTCGCCGGGCGCAAGGGCGTCCGGTCGCGTGGCCAGGGTGACTTCTATCTGGGGCGTCTGGTAGGCGCCGGAGTCGGACTTGAAAGCAACCCCCAGCAACAGCGCAGCATGCAGGGCGATAGCCACCAGCACCGCGTTGCGCATGCGGTTGCTGTGGCCAAAATCCGGGTCCAGGTAGTACATACGGGTAGTTTACCCGCGCGCAACTGTGGCTGTCAGGACCTTGTCGCCAGTTCCTGCGCGATGCAGTCCATCAACTGCCCGCCGATATCCAGGTCGTAGCCGCTGTCGATCTCGCGGATACAGGTCGGGCTGGTGACATTTATTTCCGTCAGGTAGTCGCCGATGATATCCAGTCCGACGAATAACAGGCCCTTGTCCCGCAGTGTCGGCCCTACCTGGGCGGCGATCCACTGGTCCCGTTCCGTCAGGGGCTGGGGCCGGCCAGTGCCACCGGCGGCCAGGTTGCCGCGGGTCTCCCCCACCTCGGGAACGCGCGCCAGGCAATAGGGCACCGCCTCCCCGTTGATCATCAGGATGCGCTTGTCGCCATCGATGATCTCGGGGATGTAGCGCTGTGCCATGATGGTCTGGCTGCCGTGCACGGTAAGCATCTCCAGGATGACACTGATATTGGGGTCGTCCTGCCTGACCCTGAAAATACCCGTTCCGCCCATGCCGTCCAGGGGCTTGAAGATCACGTCCCCGTGCTTCCTGTGGAAGGCCCTCAGGCGGGCCCGCTCGGCGCTGACCAGCACCGGCGGGCAGCACTGCGGAAATTGCGTCGCGAAGATTTTCTCGTTGCAGTCGCGCAGGCTGTCGCAGCGATTCACCACCAGGGTGCCCTGGCGCTCCGCCACTTCGAGGATATAGGTGCTGTAAACGAATTCGTTGTCGAAGGGCGGATCCTTGCGCATCAGGATCACGTCCAGTTCGGCCAGGGACAGGTCCTGGCGCTGCTCCAGCGCGAACCAGCTCTCGGGGTCGTGAAACACCTTCAGTGGCGCCATGGACGCCCGCGCGACACCCTGCTCGAGATACAGGTCGGTCTGCTCCATGTAGTAGAGCTGCCAGTCCCTGGCCTGTGCGGCCCACAGCATCGCCAGGGTGCTGTCCTTCTTGTAATTGATGTCGGCGATAGGGTCCATGACCACGCCCAGCTTTAACGTCATAGTTTTACCTGATTGCCGATACTCGTCGTTGATGGTGGCTTAACTTACGCAAAGGCGCTGGCAGGCGCAAGCGCGATACCCGTTGAATGGGTACGCACCGCCGGCAATTGCTTTAGAATAGGCGCCTTTCACATCGATCACAGGGTTGGACAGCATTATGAGTTGGGCGGGAGTCTATTTTTTTCTGGCGCTGGTGAGCCTGGCCTTTACCGCGTGCGCCGTCGTCAAGGTCCGCAGGCTCTACTGGCTTGCGCCCCTGTACTTTCTCGCCGCCTGGCTGAGCAGCGAGATGGCCCTTATCCACCTGATCTGGCAGCTGCTACTCACCGCCGGGCTGGCCTTCGCGGGTGGCCTGGCCGACCCGCTGGCACAGGCGGGGCTGGGCCTGTTCACCCTGTCCTGGCTTGGCCTGATATACCTCCACTGCGAGTCGATGGATACTCCGCGGCACACCATGGCCGCCCTGCGCCGCGCCCTGGGCCAGGACTATCGCAGCGAGATTCCGGTGGATCGCCAGCGGGTGCTGGTTGACGGGATAATCGCCAGGCACTGGCTGCGGCCTTTCCGCTTCAGGCGGCGGGGTGTGCGCCGGCACAGCAATGTCAGCTACGGTGATGCGGGCAAGCGCAACCTGCTCGATATTTACCACCCTCAGGAGCCGCGCGAAGGCGGCTTTCCGGTGCTGCTGCAGGTGCACGGCGGCGCCTGGATGATAGGCGAGAAAGAGCAACAGGCCCTGCCGCTGATCTATCATATGGCACAACGAGGCTGGCTCTGTGTGGCGATCAATTACCGCCTCAGCCCGAAGGCGGCTTTCCCCGCCCACATCGTCGATGTGAAAAAGGCCATTGCCTGGATCAGGGAACACATCGCCGAATACGGCGGTAACCCGGATTATATCGCTATCACCGGTGGTTCCGCCGGGGGGCATCTCAGTTCCCTGGCGGCGCTCACGCCCAACCGTGAGGAGTGGCAGCCGGGGTTCGAGCAGGCGGATACCCGCCTGCAGGCGGCGGTACCGTTTTACGGCGTCTACGATTTCCTCGACCGCTATGACATACGTTCCGAGATGTCGATGGAGCAGATGGTTGCAGACCGGGTGATGCAGTGCACCCTGCAGGACAACAAGGCCCTGTGGGAGGCGGCCTCACCGCTGGATCACGTCTCGGCAGACGCGCCCCCGATGTTTGTGATCCAGGGTAGCCACGACGCCCTGGTCTGGGTGGAGGAGGCGAGAATTTTCGTGTCTGCCCTGCAGGCTGTGGCGAGCCAGCCGGTCGCCTACGCGGAGTTACCTGGCGCGCAGCACGCTTTCGAGGTATTTCACTCGGTGCGTACGGACCACACCGTCAACGCCGTCGGTCATTTCCTGGAGTGGTGTCACGCCGATTGGCTGCGGCGGCAGGGCGCCGATACCGCCTGAGCGGCTCAGTGGCCCTGTCCTGCGGGCCTCAGTGCGGACCCATATCGCCCCAGCGGGCCTGCAGTATGGCGATGGCCGCCAGCGGCGCTGTTTCAGTGCGCAGCACCCGGGGCCCCAGCTGCAAAGCGGCGAAACCGGTGCGCTCGGCCGCCTCTATTTCCTCCGGGCTCAGGCCGCCCTCCGGCCCGATCAGCAGGGCGACACTGCGCGGTGGCAATGCGGCCGGGTCCGTGTTGCCCGCGTTGTGGTGTAATACCAGCCGCAGGTCTGCCTGCACCTGCTGAATCCAATCGGCAAGCGCTTGTGGCGCCAGGATCTGCGGCAGGCGGTTGCGCCCGCACTGTTCGCAGGCGCTGGTGGCGATCTGTTGCCAGTGCTTCAGTTTTTTCTCCCCGCGCTCTGCGCCCAGCTTGACCTCGGTGCGCTTGCTGACAAGTGGCGCAATACGAGTGACCCCGAGCTCGGTGGCCTTCTGCACCACCCAGTCCATTCTTTCGCCGCGGGACACGGCGATGCCAAGCTCCAGGTGCAGGGGTGACTCGCGTTCGAGTGTTTCCAGCGCCGCGCTGGCGACAACCACGGCTTTCCGGTCTATGGAGCTGATTGTGGCCCGGTACTGGCCACCGCTGCCATTGAACAGGAGCAGGGCGTCGCCGACCTTCATCCTCAGGACCCTGGACAGGTGCTGGCTGGGGCCGGCTTCGAGTTCAATCTCTGCGTTGGCCTGCAGTTCCTGCCCGGTGTAAATCCGCGGTATGCGCATTCCGTTCGGGGCTACAGGCCGAGGTTGCGATAGATTTCGCGGGTGGGCTCTACATGGTTCATGGTGTAAAAATGTATCCCCGGCGCGCCGCTGTCCAGCAGTGTCTGGCAAAGCTGGGTAACCACCTCGATACCGAACTTGCGGATGCTGTCCTGATCGCCACCATAGCCTTCGACCCGCTGGCAGATCCAGCGCGGGATCTCCGCCCCGCAGTTGCGGGAGAAACGCGCCAGGTTGGCGAAGTTGATGATCGGCATGATGCCGGCGTAGATCGGCTTGCTGATACCGGCCGCCGCGCACTGGTCAAGAAAGTAGAAATACGCTTCGACATTGAAGAAGTACTGGGTGATGGCGCTGTTTGCACCCGCATCCAGCTTGCCTTTCAGGTAGCGGATATCGCTGTCATAGCTCTTTGCCTCCGGGTGGATCTCCGGGTAGGCGGCCACCTCGATCTCGAAGTGATCGCCGCTGCGCTCGCGGATAAATGCCACCAGTTCACTGGCGTACACGAGCTGCGATGAGCCGCCCATGCCCGAGGGCATGTCGCCCCGCAAAGCCACCAGGCGCCTGATGCCGCGCTCTACATAGGTATCGACCAGCGCGCCGATGGCCCTGCCGTCGTCGCCGCCGAAACTCAGGTGCGGCGCAACATCGATGCCGTCATCGCGCATGGCCGACACCACCCCCAGGGTGCTGTCCCGGGTGGTTCCGCCGGCACCGTAGGTGACTGAGAAGAACGCCGGGTTGAGCGCGTTCAGGGCCGGTGTCGTTTCCTCCAACAGCTTGCGCTTGCCCTCCTCGGTACGCGGAGGGAAGTATTCAAAACTGATTCTCGGCTGCTTCCGGGGCATGGCGCACAGGTCCTAGTACTTGTAGTCGTCGGGCTTGTAGGGGCCGTCGACGTTGACATTGATGTACTCCGCCTGCTCCGGGGTGAGGCGGGTGAGCACGCC
>JAZBNW010000110.1:0-5431 GCA_036350855.1 Halieaceae bacterium | reverse complement strand
CGGGGCTGGGCGGCCGTCTTGTACTTAAAGGGGGTCAGCTTGGTAATCGGTTTGCCGGGGCTGTAGATCTCCTGGTCATTGATGCCACCGAGCGGACGCGAGGTCGCATAGAGGCCCGTCTCCGGATCGATGACGGCCGGGTCGCCGAGCAGGTAGTTGTCGCTCAGGCGATTCCAGAAGCGCAGCTCGGGAATCAGGTTGGCCGCCTTCTCGACGTACGGGTGTCCGGGACCGGAAAAACCGTCGGCCAGGCTACCATCGTGATGGAGTCGCCAGTCCCGATGGATCTCGGTCGGCCACTTGGCATAGGTCGGGACATGGCAGGACTGGCAGGCGACGCGCGCGACATGGCGGTCAGGCTCGCCGCGGGCACCGGCGCTGGCGTGGCCCGTGCCGGAATCCATGCCCACGTGGCAGGTGCTGTTGCTGCACGTAACCTCGGCGCCGCGCGTCATGTCGTCGGTGGCATGCAGGTCGGAACCCTTGCCGATGGTCCTATGATTCTGGAAGGTGTGGCAGTCATGGCACTGGAGGTTGGGTCCGGCGGTGTTCATGTGGACGTCGAAGTTGGCATCCGCGTTGTTGACCAGGGCCAGGGACAGGTCGCCGCGCTTGACACCGTCGCCGCCGCCCGCCTTGGCATGGCAGGAGAGGCAGTTGGCCCGGGTCGGCGGGGCGATATTCCGCACATAGCTGTCGAGGGTGGTCTGGGCCGTGCCGTCCGGTGGCCCCATGGAGCCGTCGCTTTTGCGCACGCGCGCGGTGGCGTAGTCCGCGTTGTGACAGACCAGGCAGTCCACGTTCGCCACTTGGTTACCCGCCGTCGTCCCGGGCTTGGCCCCACGCCCCGCATGGCAGGAACCGCAGACGGGCCAGTCGCCCTCGATGTTGATGCAGTAGCTGTTGACGGCGTTGGTCAGCTTGCCCTGGAGGGCGCCGGTCTGATTGACCATGTCGGGGGTCTCGCCGACCCATTGATAATGGACCGACTCGAAGACCTCCTGGTAGTGGTTGCCGGCCTCGCCGCCGTTGTGGCAGCCGAGACAGGCAGTTGGGTAGTCGACCCAGGTCAGGCTGGCGTGCGGGTTGGTGCCTCCCCCGCAGGAAAGATCGGCCCCGCTGCAGTCCTGGTCGATCCCGTCGCCGCAGATCTCCGGGGCATCGGGGAAGATGAACACGCTGGCGTCATTGCAGTCGACCGGGCCACAAGCACCGCCCTCCGCCGCAAAGGTGTCGCCATCGCCATCGGTGCAGGTGGGGCCGCCGCAACCGCCGACGGGCTCGGCGGCGCACTGACCACAGGTATTGAGCACCCAGACGCTGGCATCGTTGTCGTTGCAGTCCGAGGTCGACTTGTAGCCGTCGCCATCTTTATCGACGGGCTTGGCCGCCAGCGCGGTGAAGGCCACCGTCGCGAGCAGCAGGGTACTCATACCCAGCAGCATGTTTATTTTTTTCATCAATTTTACTCAGCCCAAGGTTTAACAAGAATCTTTTAGGTAATTGGCGCGACCGGAGAACTGTTGACGAAGTAATGGCAATACTACGACCAGTCAAACAATAAGAAATCCAGTCACTAGGAGCAAGTATTTCATTTTCCCCTGGGCCAGGTCAAGGGTCGGGTCAAGCACCCTCAGGCTATGATGAGATGGGTCGGGCAACTCAATGACTGGCTGTCGGCAAGTGTTGGAGTGCGGTTTCATCTTGCCCCTCGCTAGCGCTTGGGATTTATGGCAAGTTGCTTGAAATCCGAGGGGGCGAATCCACTAAACAAATGTCATATAACATTGTTTTTTAATAAATTATTCAACCTGGACGATATCTTGATAACTATAGATAAATTATAAAATAGTGTAATACTTGCTTTTCATGCGCACTAAAATATTAGAATATTATCATTCAAGTATATTACATAATTGGCCAATGCTAAGCCTCTTCCGGAAAGATGGTGGCGATGCTATTTCGGTACTCGCTAAATTAATTAGTCAGCATGGATGAGGCGAGACCCTCCGCGCTTAAACAGACTTTGAAAGGGGCGTCACCTCATCTGAAAATTGGGGCGCGGAGGTTCCATGAGGTCGTGAGGCGAGGGAATCACGGCCATGATCCAGTTAGTGGCAATCATTTCATGATGCTTTACCTCGAGACGCGCACCAGCCCACCCGAAACGCTGAAGTGGATCAGGGTATCGCGCACGGGCTTGCCGCCGAGGCTAGCCAGGGCGTCGGCATAGGCGGCGAGCTGACCGCTGTGTTTGGCCGCCAGCCGCGGCCATTCGGCCCTGGGCTGGGGATTGGACTTGTAGTCCACGATGACCCAGCCGTCCGCCAGTTCCAGGGCCAGGTCGAGTCGGCGCGGGTCGCCGCCAGGCGCCGCAGGCAGGCCAGGGCCAGCGTGACCTCGGGTGTCTCGACCAAACCCACGCGGGCATAGCCCGTGGGCACCCCCCGGAGGGCGCAAGCCGCGGCCAAGGCCGCCGCCTCGCCCGTTGCTGAAGCACTGCACCGCGATGTCGCGCCAGGCAACCGGGCGTGCCTGTTTCAGCGCCTTGTCCCAGACCAGGCCACCCGCCCCGCGTAGGACTGACGCCAATGCTCGTAGCGCCCCAGGGCCGGCGGCAGCAACATGAAATCCCATAGCCGGTGGCTGATGTTGTATCCGGGAGCGGGCGGTGGCTTGATGGATGCTCCTGCCGGGTCAGGCCGCCAGTCCCGCCAGCCACTCGGCGGCGTCGGTAATGCGGATCCCCGACCGGTATTCCTCCTGCCGCAGATCACGGACCAATTGGATAGCCTCGACCCCGGGGAAGCGGCTGGCAAAATTGGCCAGGGCTCGGTGCGGGGCGTTGTCGGAGAGCTTACATTCGATGAGGTGGGTGAGGCGGTTGTCATCGCCGAGGGCAAAATCCACTTCGGCGCCGTCCTTGGTGCGCAGATAGTGCAAACTCGCGGGGCGGCCGTGGGCGTCCTGGAGGAAGTGGACCTGTTTCAAGAGCAGGGTGGCGACGGCATTTTCCAGGCGAATCCCCTCGTCGCCACGCACCAGCCCCGTATCGAAGAAATAGACCTTGGGCGTTTGCAGAATGGCCCGCGCTAGGTTGCGGTGCCAGGGCGACACGGCGAAGACGATGTAGAGAGCCTGGAGGATGTCGAGATAGCGTTTGAGGGTGGTGGGCGACACGGCCAGGTCGCGGGCAATGGCGGCCAGGGACAGCGGTGAACCGACCCTTTCGCGCAGCAATTCGACGAAGAGCCGCATGGTATTGATCTCCTGGAGGCGGGAAAACTCCAGAACGTCCTCGCGGATGAGGTCGGTGAAATACTGCCGCCGCCAACGGTCCGCATCCTCGGTCTTGTCGGCCAGGCAGGGTTCTGGAAAGCCGCCCCGTTCCAGGATGCGCGCGAGGGCCGCCGCCGCTGAACCGCCCTGCTGGTCCCGCCATTCCCGCACCGAGATAGGGTGCAGGCGGAAAGCCAGGTAACGGCCAGCCAACGAATCTCCGCTCTGGCGCCAGGTTTCCATGCGCGCGCTACCCGTGACCAGCAGGGCCTGTCCCGCTGGCTTACCATCCACGACGCCCTTGAGCCAGTTCTTCCAGTCCGGCATCTTGTGGATCTCGTCCAGTGCCAGGAGGCTCGCATTGGGGTTCCAGCTTTGCCGATTCAGGATGTTACGATCTCCCAGGACATCCCAGTTGAGGTATTGGGCGGGAGGAAAACCGCTCATGATCTGGCGGCAAAGGGTGGTCTTGCCCACCTGGCGCGGACCGGTGAGCAGGACCATTTTACGGCGGAGGTCGGTCGCAATCTGATCCAGGAGATATCGGTTCATGCCGACTATTTTAGCGGCTACTGGCGGAAAGTCGCGACTATCTTCCAGTAGTCGCTAAAAAAGTCGCAAAATGGCGCCGGGCTGCCCATGTTGTGTGAAGAATCCCCCTTATTGGCCGACAATACCTTTCATGCCCTGCTGGCCGACCGCTTCGCCCCGGGACTGACGCGCGCGGGCCGCCAACCGCTACGAGTACCCCGACTTCGGGCGAGCCCTGTGCCACTTGTTTCTGAAGCCTTCCTAACACAGCGTGCTCCCCGCGACCACGCGCGGTACACTGGCACCGAAGATGACGTTGGACAATCACTGATACCAGCGAGCTTCCTGACCGATGCTCACCATCCGTAATCTGCGCCACAGCGACATCGATTCGGCGATTGCCTTGCAGTCCCGCGTCTATCCCTCGATCCCGCCTTTCCGGCGGGATCAGTTCGAGAACCTGCTACGGCTTCTTCAAGGCCTACCTACGCCACCAGTAACCGGGTGCGGGACATCATCGACAGCCGGCAGTTCACCGATCTGGCGACCAACCCCTTCTGCACTACCCATGATTTCAGAGCCGTGCCCCAGCGGTACCGCGCGCTCGTCCCCGAGTACATCAAGGATTACGTCTCCCTGAATCAGTTCACGGCCTGAGCCATGACCCCATCCAAATCGACACCGGCCCGGCTCCAGGAACACTCATTAATGTGATACACTTATTTATGTGTTAATCCCATGGAGACAAGAAATGGCAACCACCGTCAATTTCACCGGCGCGGTTGATCGCGATCTGCTCAAGCGCGCCAAAATCATTGCCGCCAAGACCGACACCTCGGTCAATGCGCTTTTTAACGCCGAGCTTCGCCATCTGGTCGAAACTTTTGAGGCGGCCGAAGCGACAGGCAACCAGAATTACCGGCTGCTGCTCGACTTTTCGTTGGGGCGGCTGGCAAGCGACGAAGCCATGCGCGCGCTGGGAATCGACAGCGAGGAAGACCTCTTCCTGTTGATGGCGCAAGCCCACCTGCCGATGCCGCGATTGCCGGAGGACGAGACGCGCGACATGGTCGATCAACTGAAATCGCTGGCAAGCTGAGCCGCTCGCGATGGCCCCGATCGTTGCTCTGCTGCCCGACGCCGGGCCGCTCATTACGCTGGCCTATGCGGATGCGCTCGACCTGCTGTTCAAGCCCGGCTGGCCGATTGTGCTGGTCGATATGGTGCTGCACGAAGTGACGCGCAACCGGACGCCGACCAGCGAGAAACTGGCGCAGTGGGCTGCCGCCGGCCAGGTATCGGTGCGCGCGACCCGCACCTTCAGGCATCACCAGCAAAGGCTGGCGGCAAACCCCGCCGCCACCCGCACCGCCAACCTTGGCGAACTGGCGATTCAGGAGACCATGAACGACTTCGCTCTGGACCAGCCGCAACAAACGGGCGTGTTCTTGTTCGAGGACCACAAAATCGCGCGCGCCAGCTTTTTGCTGCCGGACAACTGCCGCAAGATCAGCACGCGCGCCTACCTCTTGTTTCTGGAGCAGCAAGGCTGGCTTGTGTCGGCGGCGGATATCGAGCGGCGAGCGATCCAGGCCGGGCGCCGCTTTTCGAAGCTGCGGTT
>JAZBNW010000109.1:0-18210 GCA_036350855.1 Halieaceae bacterium | reverse complement strand
GGTCGTCGCACTGGACGGTGACAGCGGCAAGGTGGCCTGGCATTTCCAGGCCGTGCACCACGATATCTGGGATTACGATACGCCCTCCCAACCCACCCTCTACGAGGTGGTAAAAGACGGCGCAAACATTCCCGCACTGGCGCAGCCTACCAAGATGGGCCACCTGTTCCTGCTCAACCGCGAGACGGGTGAACCCCTGTTTCCGGTTGAGGAACGAGCGGTGGCCGCGGGGGATCTGCCCGGTGAGTACTACGCACCCACCCAGCCCTTTCCGAGCCTGCCCGCACCGCTGGTCGCGGAAACCATAGCGCCGGAGACCGCCTGGGGCATTACACCCTGGGAAGAGGACGCCTGTCGCGAAAAAATCGCCGCGGCGCGCTGGCAGGGGATATTCACTCCGCCAAGCCTGCAGGGCACCATCGCCTATCCCTTCCAGGGGGGCGGCAACAACTGGGGCTCGCCGGCCATCGACCCACAGCGCAAGATCATTGTCCTGCGCACCAGCCACCTCGCGGGCATCATCCATATGATTCCGCGCGCGCAGTGCGACCAGCATCCCACCGCACACCCGCAAAAAGGCACGCCGTTCTGCGTTACCCCCGACATACTGCTGTCGCCCTGGGGCCTGCCCTGCACCGCCCCGCCCTGGAATACCCTGGACGCCATTGACCTCACCAGCGGGCAGAAAATGTGGAGCGTGCCGCTTGGCACGACACGCGATATGGCCCCCTTCCCTTTCTGGTTTTTCAAGGGCACCCCGGGGATGGGCGGGCCGGCGGTGACCGGCTCGGGCCTGGTGTTTATCGCGGGTTCCGGCGACCATTACTTTCGCGCCTTCAGCATCATCTCGGGCGAGGAGCTGTGGCGCACCCGGATGCCCACGGGCAGCGCCGCCACGCCCATGACCTACCGCGCCGACGACGGCCGGCAGTTTGTGGTGATAGCCGCGGGCAGTCACTGGGCCAGCGAGTCCGGGGCCGCCGACCACCTGCTCGCCTACGCCCTGCCCGGGCAGATGACATCCACCGACCGCCCCAGGGAGTAAACGCCATGCAAACCGTACGCGTGAACGGAACGACTGTGACACCGTCAAAAATTGTCTGTATCGGCCGCAACTATGTGGCGCATATCCAGGAGCTGGGCAACGAGGTGCCCGAGGATATGGTGGTGTTCAACAAGCCGAACTCGGCCATCTCGGATGTCCTGCGCGCAGAGGTGGAGGGCGAACCCCTGCACTACGAGGGGGAGATCGTGCTGCTGGTACGGGGCGGCGAATTTGCGGCGGTGGGTTTTGGCCTCGATCTCACCCGGCGGGAGCTGCAGTCGAGCCTCAAGCAGAAGGGCCTGCCCTGGGAGCGGGCGAAAGCCTTTGACGGTGCGGCACTGTTCAGCGAGTTCGTCGCACTGCCCGCGGCGCTCGATCAGCTTGCACTGCAACTCGAGGTCGATGGCGAGATACGCCAGTCGGGCGGTGTCGACATGATGATCTACCCGCCCGCGGCGATTCTGGCCGAGCTGGGTAAATTCACCACGCTAGAGGACGGCGACCTGGTGATGACGGGCACACCCGCAGGTGTGGGCGCCATCCGCAGCGGCGAACGGTTCGTGGGGCGTATTCTGGCACGGGGCGAGGTGCTGGTGAGCGCGGCATGGGTCGCCGCTTAGTCGGCTGACTCAAGCCCGCTAAATTGGCGATTGTTAAATTAATCTTTTTAAAGTAGCGTTTAGCCACAACTGTGAGTTGGGGGCCATGCATACTATCCTGCGTTTGGATGTGGCGGGCCAGCCACGCGGCTGGATTACCGCACATGAGGCGATCTCCGCCTACGCCAAGGGCGATGTCATCTACGGCATCGGTGCAACCCTGCCGCCGTATTTTGGCGGTGTGCAACGCCTCACCGGCACCCGCTCCCGGATCGAACTGCAACCCATCGTGGCAATACAGGGCAGGATCATCCAGGGCTTCAGCCCGCCCCTGTGCAACCGCACACTGGTCCGCCGGGACGACCATCGCTGCCTGTACTGCGGCCAGCAATACGCCAGGGCAGACCTGACGCGCGACCACGTATTGCCGACCTCGCGGGGCGGGACGGACCGCTGGGAAAACGTGGTGGCCGCCTGCAAGCGCTGTAACTGGCAGAAAGACGACCGCACCCCGGAAGAAGCGCACATGCCGCTGCTGGCAATTCCGTTCAAGCCCAACCCCTTCGAGTGGCACTTCCTGGCCAAGGACCGGATCCTCGCGGACCAGATGGATTACCTGTCGCAGCAGTTTCGCGCGCCGCGGGCGTGGGCGAGCTGAGCGGGAGCGCAGGGTATTCATTCGACCAGCACCGCGACCATACCAGCATCTCACCCGGCGATCCTGTCGGCCCTGAAAATCCCGCGCCAAATCCGTCTATAATCCCCTACTTAGGTCAATAGCGCGTCGAACCGTCCACCCCAACAGACCAGGGAGTAATCCATTGTCCAGTGAACACCTCAGCGCCATCCAGTCGATGATGCGGCAGATGGCGAAATCCGTCATCGGCCAGGAAGAAGTGGTGCGCACCCTCACCCTGGCCCTGCTGTGCAACGGCAACGTATTGCTGGAGGGACTGCCGGGAACCGCCAAGACACGCTCGATCAAAACCCTGTCGCAGGTGCTGCAGGCCAGGCTGGGACGAATACAATTCACGCCTGACCTGTTGCCCTCCGACGTCACCGGCAACGAGATCTACCAGGACAACCAGGGTAAATCCGAACTGACGTTCCAGCCCGGCCCGATTTTCAGCGAGCTGGTGCTGGCGGACGAGATCAACCGCGCACCGGCCAAGGTGCAGTCGGCCCTGCTCGAGGCGATGGAGGAACGCCAGGTCACGGTGGCGGGTAAAACCTACAAACTGCCCGAGCTGTTCATGGTGCTGGCCACCCAGAATCCCATCGAGCAGGAGGGCACCTACCCCCTGCCGGAGGCCCAGATGGACCGCTTCCTGATGAAGATTTCGGTGGACTACCCGCGGGCGGAGGCCGAACTCGCCATCGTGCGGATGTTGCAGGAGGAAGAGGGTCAGGCGGGGGAAGCACTGGACATGATCTCCCAGGACCATATCTTTGCCGCCCGCTCCACTATCCAGCAGATGCAGGTTGCCGTGCCGGTGGAGCAGTATATTGTCGACCTGGTCATGGCCACCCGCCTGCCCGGGCAGTTTGGCGACAAACTCGGCAACTGGATCGATTCCGGCTCCAGCCCCCGGGCCAGTATCGCGCTGCACCGGACCAGCCGGGCCAGCGCCTGGCTGGACGGGCGCGACTACGTGACGCCGGACGATGTGCGCTCGGTGCTGCACGCCATCATGCGCCACCGCCTGATCATCACCTACGACGCCCTCGCTGACCAGGTGACTCCGGATGCCATTATCGACGAGATTATCAAGCAGGTCGCCGTTGGCTGAGAGGATCATGAGCGACACTAACGGTGAGGACATCTACACCAGCCTGCGGGCCCTGATGCGTTTGCGCTACAGCGCCCGGGGCTTCAGCTACCTGCCCCGCCAGCCCGTGCGGTCCCTGCTCAGTGGCCGCAAGCGCTCGCGACTGCGCGGGCGGGGCCTGGACTTCGATGAATTGCGCCACTACCGTCCGGGGGACGACATCCGGACCATGGACTGGCACGTGACCAACCGCACCGGCAAGCCGCATGTACGGGTTTATACCGAGGAGCGCGACCGGCCGGTTGTCGTCATGGTGGACCAGCGCCTGTCCATGTTTTTCGGCAGCCAGAAGAAAATGAAATCGGTGATCGCGGCGGAAATGGCCGCCCTGACCGCCTGGCGTGTGCTGGATGTCGGTGACCGGGTAGGCGCCATCCTGTTCAATGACCGCCGCAGCCTGGAGATCAAGCCCACCCGCAACCAGCGCCGGGTGGTCGGCTGGCTGGGACAGCTGGCGACCATGAACAACGAGCTATCCGTAGCCCCGGGCAACAGCAGCAACCCCGCGGGGCTCACCGACGCGCTGCGCCTGCTCGAACGCAGTATCGGCCACGACTACCTGGTGGTATTGATCTCCGATTTTCACGGCTGGAATGATACGGCGCTGAAAACCATCTGCCGTATCAACCAGCACAACGACATCATCTGCGCCCTGGTGTTCGACCCCCTGGAGCGCGATATATCCGGCGCCAGCAACCTGGTGGTAAGCGACGGCAGGTACCAGCTTGAAATAGAACCCGACCGGCAGGACCTGGGAAAGAAATTCGAGGAGAGTTTCTCAAGCTCCGTAGCCCACGTTCAGGGGGAACTGAAACGCCACCATGTCCTGGTCGTGCCGATAGATACGGTTACCCCGGTGAGCCGCCAGTTGCGGGAAAAACTGGGCGGCCAGCGAGTACTTCAGTGAGCGCCCCACCGCTGCCCGACGTCTTCGGCAACTACGCCCTGGGAGACTTTGTCGAGGTCGTACCTCCCCCCGACATCAGCTGGTGGCCCCAGACCGCCGGCTGGTGGTGGCTGGGGGCGCTGCTTGCCGGCTTCGCCCTGCACCGCGGCTGGAAGCTGCTGCGCCGCTGGTATCGCAACCGCTACCGGCGCGAGGCTGCCGATCGCCTGCAACGGCTGGCCAGCGCGGCGGGCAGCGACACGCTGGTGAGCGAGATCAATCGCCTGCTCAAGCTGACGGCGATGGCGGCCTTTTCCCGGGAACAGGTGGCGCGCCTGTCAGGTGATGAATGGGTGGCGTTTCTCAACAGCCAATGTCCAAGTGCTCCGTTTTCCCCGGAGCAGGGCCGCCTGCTGGCCCTGGCAAGCTACACCGGTGAGGCGGTGGAGCCCGGGCCGGGCAAGCAGCTGCTCGCCGCCAGCGTGGCCTGGGTGGAACAGCACGAGAACCCGCAGCATGATTGAGCTCGCACACCCCTGGCTCCTGGTTCTGCTGGCACTGCCACTGCTGATGCGCCTGCTGCCCCCCTACAAGGAAAGCAGGGACTCGATCAGGGTGCCTTTTTTCGACAAGCTGGTGGAGCTGAGCGAGCAACGCCCCGAGACCGGGGCCACGGTGTTGCGCCGGGATCGCAGCCAGCAGTTCCTGGTGAACTTCATGTGGCTGTGCCTGGTGCTGGCGGCGGCGAAACCCGAGTGGATAGCGCCACCCATAGAACAACAGAAATCCGGTCGCGACCTGATGATCGCCGTCGACCTCTCAGGATCCATGCAGACCACTGATTTCACCCTGCCCGACGGCAGCAGCGTCGACCGCCTGGAGGCGGTCAAGTATGTACTGGCGCAACTCGGGGACCAGCGGGCCTCCGACCGGCTGGGTCTCATCGTGTTCGGCAACGCGCCCTACCTGCAGAGCCCCTTCACTGACGACCACAAGGTATGGGGCCAGCTGCTGGCCGAGACCGAGATAGGCATGGCCGGCCAGAGCACTGCCTTTGGCGACGCGATCGGCCTGGCGATCAAGCTGTTCCGGGAGAGTGACTCCGACAACCGGGTCCTGATCATCCTCACCGACGGCAACGATACCGGCAGCATGGTCCCCCCGGTGGATGCCGCAAAAGTGGCGGCCAGCCAGGATATCCGGATCTACACCATCGCCATCGGCGACCCCGCCTCGGTAGGCGAGGAGGCGCTGGATATCGATACCCTGCAGCGGGTGTCGGAGATCACCGGCGGGCGCTACTTCCAGGCCCTGGACCGTGAACAGCTGGCCCAGGCCTACCTGGCGATAGGCGAACTGGAGCCGGAACTGTACGAAACCATCAGCTTTCGCCCGCGCCAGAGCCTGCACTGGGTGCCGATAAGCCTGGCGCTGAGCCTCTATCTCATCTACCACAGCGCAGGGGCGTGGCGGACCTGGCGCCGGATGAGGGCCGCCAATGCTGCCTGATCCCGCCGCACTCGAGCACTTCCATTTCCTGCGCCCCGCCTGGGCGCTGGCGTTCATCCCGTGGCTGGCCATTACCCTGATACTGAACCGGCGGGAGACCAGCCGGAGCCTGTTCGGCGGGATCATTGCGCCCCACCTGCTGGAACACCTGAGACTGCAGCGTTTCCAGTCGCGCTGGCTCAACCCGGTCAACTTTACCCGGGTAATATCGGTGCTCCTGCTGATTGTGCTGATGGGTCCCAGCTGGCGCCAGCAACCCTCCCCCCTGAGCCAGGACGAGGCGGCCCTGGTGATCCTGCTGGATGTATCGTCCTCCATGCAGCAAAGGGATATCCAGCCGAGCCGGCTGGAGCGGGCAAAACAGAAGATCGGCGACCTGCTCGCCCTGCGCCCCGACAAGAAGGCGGCGCTGATCGTCTACGCCGGCAGTGCCCACACGGTGCTGGCACTGACCGCAGACCAGGACATACTGCGCCAGTACCTGGCCGCGATCACCCCGTCCATCATGCCCCGGGCCGGCAAGTTTCCCGAGTACAGCCTGCCGCTGGTGGAGGAGGTGTTGCGTGAGTCGAACGCCCCGGCCACCGTGGTGCTGTTCACGGATGGGCTGGGCGCGGACAGCATCGACGCGTTTCAATCCTGGTTCAGCACCTCCGGCGACCAGTTGCTGGTGGTGGGTGTGGGCACGCAAGGGCAGGAAGAGGGGCTGGCACCGCTGGAGCGCCGCTCGCTGAAAGCGCTGGCCGGCGCCACCGGCGGCAGTTACCTGGACCTGACGATCGACGACAGCGACGTGCGCCAACTCGATCGCAGGATAGAGAGCCATTACGTGATCATCCAGGACAGCGCCCTGCCCTGGCTGGACAGCGGTTATGTGCTGGTCTTTCCGGCCATGGCCCTGTTCCTGTTCTGGTTCCGCCGGGGCTGGACCCTGACCTGGACCTGGCTGCTGCTGCCCCTGCTGCTGGCGGGCAACCCGGGGCCGGCCGAGGCCCAGGCGGAATCCAGTGCCGACACCCCGGTGCAGGCAGCGGCAGAAACGCAGGAAGACGCGGGCAGACTCCGGTCCGGCCTGTGGTGGTTTGCCGATCTGTGGCTGACCGCAGACCAGCAGGGACGCCTGTTGATGCAGGCCGGCGAGTACCGTGCCGCCGCCGCGCGCTTCGAGGAGCCGATGTGGAAAGGGCTGGCCTACTATTACGCCGAGGACTTCATGCTGGCGGCGGAATACTTCTCCCGCAGTGACAGCGACGACGCGCTGTTCGACGAGGCCAACGCCAGGGCCCATGCGAGGGATTATGTGCGTGCGGCCAATCGATACGACCGCCTGCTCGAGCGCAATCCCGACTACCCCGGCGCCAGCAGGAACCGCCAACGGGTGCAGGAACTGATTGACGAAATCAACCGGCTGAGTGAGAGCCAGCAGGCGGAACCCGGGGTGAGCGGCGAGGACAAGGAACTGGGCAGCGATGACGCGATCCCGGCCCAGGGTGCCGAGGAAATCACCTGGGAGCAGGCCGAGACGGTCACGCTGACCGCCGATGAAATCCTGGCGGACCCCGGCACCGCGGAGATGTGGCTGCGCAGCGTACAGCAGGACCCGTCCAATTTCCTGGCCATCAAATTCGGCATGCAACTGCAGCGACAATCCGGCCCGCAAAGGGGTGACCAGTGACGCGGCCATCCCTGCGCCGGCTGCGGCAAGTTGCCCTGCTGCTGTTGCTGTCCGCCGGCAGTGTCGCCGGCGAGCTGACCCTGCAGGACCTGGTGCAGGAGGGCCGCCTCGAGCTCACGGCCACACTCAGCCCGGAGACCGGCGCGGTACCGGGGCAGAAAATGACCCTGACCATCGAAATAGCTACCGATCGCTGGTTCAGCGGCGGCACCCGGCTGGTCCTGCCCGAGGTGCCGGGGGTGGTCATTCTGCAGACCGAGCAATTTGCCAGCAACGCCAGCGAACGTCGGGGAGAGCAGAACTGGGTGCTGCAGCGCTGGACGCTCGATGTCTATGCCCAGAGACCGGGGGAATTTACGCTGCCCCCCGTTACCGCGCGGCTGAAGATCAACGCCGGCGACGCCGGGGACGTGGAGGGCGCCCTGACGTCGCCCCCGGTCACGTTCTCGGTCGAGCTGCCGCCCGAGCTGGCCGGCCTCGGGCAGTGGGTGGCCGCGCCGGACTATAGCGTGAGCCAGAGCTTCGACCGCTCCCTGGAAGGCCTGCAGGCAGGGGATGCCTTTGAACGGGAAATCGTATTTGCCGCCAGCGACGTGATGGCCATGATGCTGCCGACCTTCAGCGCACAGAGCTTACCGGGACTGGCGGCCTATCCGGCGCCACCGGTGCTGGACAACGACAACAACCGGGGGCAGGTCCGGGCCAGCCGCACCGAGCGTATCAGCTACGTTGTCCAGGCCGAGGGCGAGTATCAGTTACCCGCCGCCGACTTTTTCTGGTGGGATACGAGCCGCGCCCGGCTGCAGGTGCTGTCACTACCGGCCACGACAATCACTGTCGGGGCCGGCGCCTCTGCGAGCATTGACGGCCAGGTTTCCACCGTGCTCCCGAGCCCGCGCCAGTGGCTGCTTGCCGCCGGTGGCCTGGGTCTGCTGGCGGTTCTGCTCTGGCTGGCGGGGAAGTACCTGCGCCGGTCGCCACTGTCCGGGCTGGGCACCGCGCTGGCGGCGGTGCGGGGAAAGATTCACGCGTTGCGCAAACCGGCCCTGCCGGAGCGGCTCAACCCCGGTAATAGCGCTGGGGAATAAACGGCATGCGCACCACCGTCACGGGGACGCTCTTGCCACGCACATCGACGTTAAGGGCAGTGCCGGGCTCGCCCCGCTCCCTCTCGATATAGGCCATGGCGATAGGCCCGCCCACACTGGCGCCGTAGCAGGCGGAACAGATCGTGCCAACCTCCACGCCCTGCCCATCCAGCACCGCCTGGCCCTCACGCACCGGCCGCTTGCCGTCCACGGCGAGCCCCACCCGTCGCAGTGGGGCACCGCTGGCCATGCGCTCGAAGATGACGTCGGCCCCCGGAAAGCCCCCCGGGCGCTCGCCGTCGGCGCGACGGGCCTTGCTGATAGACCACAGCAGGCCGGCCTGCACCGGGTCGATGTCGGGTGTGAGTTCGTGACCATAGAGGCACAGGCCCGCCTCCAGCCGCAGGGAGTCCCGCGCCCCCAGGCCGATAGCCTGTACCGGGCTGAAGCCGAGGATCCGCCGCGCCAGCGCCTCGGCGTGGGCGGCGGGCACGGATATCTCAAACCCGTCCTCGCCGGTATAGCCCGAGCAGGTAATGTAGACCTCGATGCCATCGATAGCCGCCCGGCAGCCCTGCATGAACACCAGGCCGGCCGCGGCGGGACACAGCGCCTGCATCACCTGTCGGGCCGCGGGCCCCTGCAGCGCCAGCAGGGCCTGCTGATCGAGTACGGTGTGTTGCACCGGGCCCAGGTGCGCCCGCAGGTGGGCGATGTCCTGGGCCTTGCAGCCCGCATTCACCACCAGGAAAAACCTGTCCTCATCCCAGCGGGTAATGATCAGGTCATCCAGCACCCCGCCCTGCGCATTGGTGAACAGGGCATAGGTCTGGCGGTCCCGCCCCAGGCTGAGGATATCCACCGGCACCAGGGATTCCAGTGCGGCGGCTGCGCCGGCGCCCTCGACAATCACCTGGCCCATATGCGACACATCGAAGAGCCCGGCGGCCTCCCGGGTATGTAATTGCTCCCTTATTATGCCGGCGGGGTACTGAACCGGCATATCGTAGCCGGCAAAGGGCACCATCCTGGCACCCAGTTCCCGGTGCAGGGCATCCAGTGGTGTAGTCAACAGGGTCACGTCTCAATCCTTGGCCGGCGCCGGCGAAATCAACAGGGGGCCACTCTAACCATGGCGGCAAAGCGGCGCAAGGTGCGGCCGGCAAGGTGCGGCCGGCCAGGTGCGGCCAGCCAGGCGCCGCTGGCCTTGGCGGATAGGCACAGCGCGCGGATAATGGCTGCACTTGCAAGGACAGGGGCGCCATTTTGGGCACAGACATCACAACACGCGCAAACACCATCAGCCTCATCGGTATGCCGGGCGCGGGCAAAAGCACCACCGGCGTGCTGCTGGCCAAGCTCTGCGGCCTGCGCTTCGTGGACACGGACCTGGACATTCAGGTACACGCCGGAGCCACCCTGCAACAGATCCTGGAGCACGACGGCCACCTGCGGTTGCGGGCTATCGAACAGGACGTATTGCTGAAGGTCGATCTCGCCGGCGCCGTCATTGCCACAGGCGGCAGCGTTCCCTACAGCGACACGGTGATGCAAAGACTCAAGGCAGCGGGGCCGGTGGTCTATCTGGAAGCCGACCTGGCCACCCTGGAACGACGGGTCGCCGCCGCGCCGCTGCGCGGTATCGCCTGCGACAGCGAGCAGAGCTTTGCGGATATTTTTGCCGAGCGCACCCCACTATACCGCCGCTACGCCGACCTGTGCGTCGATGCCGCGGGCGAGGCTCCCGAGGCGGTCGCCGTGAGGATATTGCAGTGGTTGGCGCAGCCGGCCCGATCGTCCGGCGACCCCGATCCGGACGCATCCGGACGCTAGCGGACACCCGTGCAACGCAGAGAAAAGCGCCCAAAGGACCGCGGCGACAGTAAAAACGCTGGCACGGTAATTGCTCCTTGTCCCCAAGGCGGCCCTGCCTGAGCGTGCAATCGGGGCCAGGGAAGGCAACTACAGGGAAGTAGCATAGGGCACATGGCTGCCAGGGATGGCAGGCAGGCCGCCACTTAACAACCGGGAGGGTCCTCGATGGTCACTTTTGGGGCGCTCTTTTGTGCAAAAATTCTTAAAAAAAAGATTTACAGCCCCCAGGCAGTGAGTGATATTGCCGCGAAATGGCTATATCAAATCATCCGGAGGTGATTTATGGCTGAACGCAATCAGGACTCGACTGCATCCGACTCGCTGGACGACTTTTTTGAACCGGTGATCGGGGATCTGGCCGAAGACGACATTCAGGAACTGGTGCCGGTTTCATCGGAAAAGCAGCGCCTGGCAGCGAAGCGTCGTCGCGCCGAGCAGCGCCTTGAAGAGCGTCGCCTGCGCGACGAGCTGGGCTACTACGACCTGCAGCTGGACGACTTCTAACCAGCCGCAACATCCCTGGCGCCACAGCGCGCCAGGGTCAGGATTTGCCGTCGGCTCTCGCCCTCGGAGCCGTTTCTTTCATCCACTTTTTCAGCAGCTGTTATCCTCCCCTTCGGGCAGGCGCACCTGCCGCCTCAGTGCAAAGGACAGTACTACCACCGGCTCACTGTGCAGCCCCTGGCCACAGTGGTGGGCAAGAGGCGACCAATCCTATACATTTCCGATACCACACAGGTTTTGGAGAACAAGCGCTTGCAACGTCCAGTTTGGCTGCTCAGCATGGACTCCGAGCAGTTCAATGCGCCGCCCACAACCACCGCCGCTCTCGCCGCCTATTTCAACAGGTACGGCGCCAGTGCCGCCGACACCGCCATCGAACTGGTGCATTTCCAGGCCGGGGGGGAGATAGTCGACTGGCTCGATGCCTGGCGGCGGGATGCGTTACCCCGAGCCGAGGAAGCCCTCCGGTGCGGCCTGACGCCGGTTGTGGGTTTCAGCTTCTACACCTGGAACGCGGCCGAATTCCTCGCCCTGGCGGCCGACCTCAAGCAACTGCTGCCCGACCTGCTGGTCGTGGCCGGCGGCCCCCATGTGCAGCAGGCGGGGGATTACCTCGGGATTGATCCCATCGATGTCATTTTTCTGGGCGAGGCGGAGGTCAGCTTCCAGGAATTCCTCGACTGTGGTGGCCGGCCCGACTGGCCGGGGATCGACGGGCTCGCTTTCCTGGTCGACGCCACCATCGTGACAACCGCACCGCGGGAGCGCTGCCGGAATCTCGAGCGCTTTCCCTCCCCGCTGGAGGTATTGCAGTTGACGGACGCCGCGGGACGGCCGCGCTATGAGTCCATCGCCTACGAAACCAGCCGGGGCTGCCCGTTCAAATGCGCCTTCTGCGAGTGGGGTACCGGGGCTATCGGCAGCAAAATGTACCAGTGGCCACTACAGCGCATCCGCGACGACTGGGAGACCATCGTCGCCGCGGGGATCCAGAACATCTGGCTGGCAGACTCGAATTTTGGCGCCCTGAAACTGGATCGCGCCAAGGCCGAGCTGATCGTCGACCTGAAACGCCGCACCGGTCTGCCGCTGTCCTTCGCCACCTCGTGGTCGAAAAAGCACAGCCGGCAGGTACAGGAGATCGCCCTGCTGCTGCATCGCAACCGCCTGCTACCCCACTACCAGCTTGCCCTGCAGACCCTGACCCCCGAGGCACTGCGGCTCAGCAACCGCGAGAACATGGACTCGAACGAGTACGAACCGATCGCCAAGTCGATGGCGGAGCAGGGTGTGCCGATCGCGGCGGAGCTGATCTGGGGCCTGCCCGGAGACAACCTGGGCGATTTCGAGCGCAACCTGGACCGGCTGCTCGCCACCTTCCCCAACATCAACATCTTCGGTTATACCCTGTTGCCCGGCACCGAGTTCTACGCCCGGCGGGAGGAGTACGCGATAGAGGCCATTCCCGTGGCTGGCTACGGCAAGGCGAAGGGCGAGTATGTGGTGGGTTGTCACAGTTTCACCCGGGACGAGGGCGAAGAAGGGTATTTTCTCATCAGTGCCCATATCCTGCTGGTACACGGCCATATCATGCCTCTCACCACCCGACTGCTGGCCCTGGGGGGCGAGGTGCCCGTGTCGCCCCTGCTGCGGGAGATGCTGCGCGCGCTGGTTGAACTGGCTGCCCCGGCCCTGGCAGGTGTCGATCTCGATGACCGCATGACCGTCTATGAGCAGCGCGACCGGATCTACCTCGCGGCGATGGCCCGGCGCGGTGCGCTGTATCGCGCGCTGGCGGATATCCTGGAGCGGCACTGCCGCGACCACGGCCATGACCCGGAGGCCGCCCTGCAGGCGCTGCAGCTGGACGCTGCGCTGTGCCCCCGCCAGGGTGATGAACAGCTGCTGCACGCCGAATTCGACTTCGACGCGAACACCGTGTTCAGGGCGCTGGCCGCCATGGAGCTGCCCACGCCGACGGCAGGTATCGCCGGCGCCTGCAAATTGCAGATCCGCCACCCCGGCGGGGTGGGTGACATCCTGCTCGGCGCCGACGGCGGCAGTTGGTTGGCGGGTAGCATCGAAGCCGCGGTCGGCTGCAAGCGCGACGATTCCGGGGACGAAAAACCTTCAGAACTCGCGGTGGTCGCGATAGCATGAGGCGATAGACAACCACGGAGACTTGCGACCATGCCAGAAGTCAAACGCGAGGTGCGGCCGGTAGAAGTCAATTATGTCTGCGATGCCTGTGGCCAGGGGATGATGTCCCGCTCAGGTGAAATGGACCCCGCCACCGGCGATATCGAACACCGCTGCCTGATCTGCAATCACCAGCAGACATTCCAGTGGCGGGAATACCCCCGCATCGATCACATCGGGCTGGACGAAAAAATCTGAGCCCGCAGGCGCTCGAGGCCGGCGGCGCTGGCCTCGACGCTGCCGTGCTCGGTCACCAGAGCGGTCACCAGAGCCGCCGGGGTGACATCGAACGCAGGGTTGTGGGCGCAGGTGCCCCCCGCGGCCAGCGACACGGACTGGCGCCGGCCACTGCTGTCCAGCCCGGTCACGCTCAGCAGCTCCGCCTGGTCCCTCTCCTCGATCGGGATGTCATCCCCGCTGGCGCAGTGCCAGTCGATAGTGGATTCCGGCAGGGTGACATAGAAAGGAACGCCATTCGCCCGGGCCGCCAGCGCCTTGAGATAGGTCCCTATCTTGTTGCAGACGTCGCCATTGGCGGCGGTCCGGTCACTGCCCACCAGCACACAGTCCACGGCGCCGCGGCGTAGCAACTGGCCGCAACTGTTGTCCGCCACCACGGTACAGGGCACCCCGGCCCGCTGTAACTCCCAGGCGGTCAGGTGGGTGCCCTGGTTGCGCGGCCGGGTCTCGGATACCCAGACGTGCACCGGGATACCCGCAGCGTGGGCCTTGTATACCGGCGCCAGCGCCGTGCCCCACTCCACCGCGGCGAGCCAGCCCGCGTTGCAATGGGTCATGATATTCAGCGGCCCGCCGCGCTCCAGCGCCCGCAACAAGGCCAGCCCGTGATCGCCGATCCGCGAGCAGTTGGCAATATCGCTGTCCCGCAGCGCGTGAGCGGTTGCCAGGGCGGCCTCCGCCCGGTCCGCAGGGTCCAGCTCGCCCACCGCCGATGCCACGGCCGCCAGGGCCCAGCGCAGGTTGACCGCGGTGGGCCGGGTAGCGAGCAGGCGGGCACTCACCGCCTGCAGCTGCCCGGTGGAGGGGTCCCGGGCCAGTGCCTGGGCCAGGCCATAGGCCGCGGTAATGCCGATCAGCGGCGCACCGCGCACCTGCATGGCGCTGATAGCGTGGCAGTAGGCGTCGAGATCCCCAAGCTCACACCACTGCAGGCTGTGAGGCAGCAGGGTCTGGTCGATGACCTCGACCATTTCCCTGGCGGGATTCCAGCGCAGGCTGCAGAGTTGTTCTGGGGGAGACATGGCGATTGATGCCTCAGGCGGCGGCCGGGAGTTCACGATCAGTTTCGTACTGCCACTCGAAGACATTGAGTTCGATGAAGATGAAGGCAAAGAGCCAGAGGGAGGCATCCCAGAAATCGAGGAAATCGCCAGCGAAACCCCAGTAAGCGGCGCACAGGAAAAGCACGGCGTAGAGAATCACCTTGATGATCTTGGTCGCATTCATCACCTGGTCCGACAGGTCGCCGCGCAGTTGCAGGCGGACCTCCACCTCGAGCACGATGACCACCAGGATCCAGTCCGCGGCATTGATCACATCCACCCAGGCGAGGATCTGGGCCGAGCGCAGGGTCTCGCTGTCCGCCAGGATATTGAAGCCCGCCACGGTGTACACCTGGCCGCCGAGGGCCGCACAGTTGACGGCATCGAGCGCCACGTACTCGTCGAGGTCGACCAGCAGGGAATAGTCGCCCCCCACCAGGGAGCAGGCATCCGACACCGCCAGCGGAACCAGCTGGTACAGGGCCACCAGTTCCTGGTAATACCCGGTGAAGGCGTAAAGCAGGGCGATATAACAGATCCCGCGCAGGCCGTGGAGGCCCCACTTGACCGCACCGTGGATCTTCCTGTCATCGAGTGCCGCCGTTTCCAGCTCGAACATCAGCAGCAGCACAACCCAGGCTGCGGTATCAATCGTGGCCGAGAATGCCTGGACGATCTGGCCCGGCTCGATACCATCCGCGAAGGTGTGGGTCAGCGCGAGGAGCTCCTCCTGCAGGAACAGGTAGATATTGAAACTCAGCAGGGCGTAGACAAGGTACTTCGCGAACTTGAACAGGCGAAACCGCGCGGTAGTGCCGAAGTAGCTGCTGCTCTGGACCATCAGGAAGGGCTACCTCAAACCTGCAGCAACAGGTGTTCTCTTTCCCAGGAGCTGATCACCTGGTTGAACTCCTCGAATTCGTCGAGCTTTACCGCCGCATAGGCACGCAGGAACAGCTCTCCGAACACTTCCTGCACTTCCGGCGAATCCTGCAGGTGACGCAGGCCCTCCTCGAGGGTTCGCGCCACTTCCACCTCCTCCTCGTTGGCGGTGCCCTGGTGCGGCTCGCTGGGTCTCAGCTTACCCTTCATGCCCAGGTAACCGCTGGCAAGGGTGGCGGCGAATGCCAGGTAGGGGTTCACATCGGCGCCGGGGAAACGGTTCTCCACGCGGGTATTTTCCGGATCCCCGTGCGGCACCCTGAACGCGGTGGTGCGGTTGTCGACACCCCAGTTGAGGTTGATGGGTGCGGCAATGTCCGGGGCCAGGCGTCGGTAGGAGTTGACGTTGGGTGCGTAGAGGCTGATCAGCTCCGGGGTATAGCGTTGCAGGCCCGCGATGTAGCTCCGGAATTCGTCGGTATGGCGGCCCTTGCGATCGGCAAAAATGCTCTTGCCGGTGGCGGCGTCCACCACGCTCTGGTGAATGTGCATGGCGCTGCCGGGCTCCGCCTTCATGGGCTTGGCCATGAAGGTGGCGTACATGCCGTGCTTGTAGGCCGTCTCGCGCACCGTGCGCTTGAAGGTAAATACCTGGTCGGCGAGGCTCATGGCATCGCCGTGCAGGAAATTGATCTCCATCTGGGCCGCGCCATTTTCATGGATCAGCGTATCGACCTGCAGCTCCTGGGCGGTGGCAAACTCGTACATGTCCTCCACGAAATCCTCGAATTCCGCCACGGCGTCGATACTGTAGGACAAGCGCGACGATTCGTTGCGGCCGGAGCGGCCCGGGGGCGGGGTCAACACGTAGTCCGGGTCGAGGTTCTTGCTGACCAGGTAGAATTCCACTTCAGGGGCAACGACGGGTCGCAGGCCTTCCGCCTCGTACAGGTTGAGAACCTTGCGCAGGATGTTGCGGGTGGCCAGGGGATGGGGCAGCCCGTCCATGGTAAAACAGTCGTGAATGATCTGGGCGGTCGGCTCCCGCGCCCAGGGCACTACCCGCATGGTGTTGGCATCGGGTTTCAGAATCATATCGGCGTCGGTGGGTTCGACAAAATCCCAGTGGCTGTCAGAGTACTCGCCGGTCACACTCTGGATCATGATGCTCTCCGGGAGACGGGGGTTGCCCCGGCCGAGGAACTGGTGAGCCGGGATAAACTTGCCGCGAGCGCTGCCGGTCATATCTGGCACAAGCACTTCGACTTCGGAAATCCTGTGCTTCTTGAGCCAGTCCTTGATGGCCTTTGTTTCGGGATCCATAGATTCCTCTGATCGCAGAAAGATTCCAGTATCGCAGCACTGGAAAGCGGTCTTCAAGGCTTTTCAGCAAGCCTACCCCTAACGTGTTATGCCTCGGCGGAGGTACAAAACGGTATAGTTGCGCCATGCAAAATGAAGCTCACGTAGAATCCTGGTACGCCGCCACGGCGAACCAGAAACTGGACCTGCCGCCGCTGCAGGGCAGCATCGACACCGACGTCTGTGTCATCGGCGCGGGTTACACCGGGCTGTCCGCCGCCATTCATTTGCGCCAGCTGGGCTACAGGGTCACCGTGCTGGAAGCAAACCGGGTCGGCTGGGGCGCATCCGGGCGCAACGGGGGGCATGTCGGCACCGGCCAGCGGGTCGACCAGGAGCAACTGGAGTCCTGGCTTGGACTCGAACACGCCAGGGCCCTGTGGCAGCTGGGTCTTGAAGCCGTCGAAACCGTTTGCGGGCTGATAGAACAGCACGATATCGACTGCGAGCTGAAGCGCGGCAACCTTCATGTGGCGTCCAAGGCGGGGGATATCGCCAGCCTGCCGGCTGAGGTGGAACACCTGCAGAAGGTCTACGGCTACCAGCAGATTCGCTACGTGGATGCGCCGGAACTGGCCGAAATGACCTCGGCCCGGGGATTTGGCGGCGCAACCCTCGACACCGGCTGCCGGCATCTGCACCCGCTGAACTATGCTCTCGGGCTCGCCCGGGCGGCGCTGGCGCTGGGCGCGACCATTCACGAGGGCAGCCGGGTGCTGTCCTACCAGGAGGGATCCCGGGTAGTGGTCAGAACCGACGGCGGCGAGGTGCGCGCGGATTTCCTGGTGGTCGCCTGCAACGGTTATCTCGAGAAACTCGAACCCCGCGCCGCCGGCCGCATCATGCCGATCAATAACTATATGCTGGCAACGGAGCCGCTGTCGGAAGAACTCGCGCGCCGCCTGATCCGCGACGACACATCGATGTCCGACAGCCGATTCGTGATCAATTACTGGAAACTGTCAGCGGACAACCGACTGCTGTTTGGCGGCGGCGAGTCCTATTCCAGGCGCTTCCCGGCCGACATCAAGGGATTTGTGCGGAAATACATGTTGCGTATCTACCCCGAACTGGCGGACACCCGCATCGATTACGGCTGGGGTGGCACCCTGGCGATCACAATGAAGCGGATGCCCGATTTCGGGCGCCTGTCCGCCAATACGTTTTACGCCCACGGCTATTCCGGCCACGGGGTTCCCACCGCAACCCTGGCGGGCAAGTTGCTGGCGGAGGTGATCAGCGGCACCGCGGAACGCTTCGACATCATGGCCGGCGTCCCCGCCAGCCGGTTTCCCGGCGGCACCATGCTGCGCTGGCCCGGCCTGGTGGCCGGTATGTTGTTCTACAGCCTGCGCGATCGGATCGGGTGAAACGAGAAAACCCCTGATCGGGCACTCCGCGAGACGATGGCGGTACAGTGTTGCCATTCATTGCTAGAATGGTCGGTCTTCAGACCACCATCGACCAAGCCCAG
>JAZBNW010000108.1:0-2112 GCA_036350855.1 Halieaceae bacterium | reverse complement strand
TCCGTCAATAGTGAGTGCAAACTGACAGTGCTGCCTGCCAGCGATTCATCCGGGTCCAGCCGCGCCAGGGTGAGCAACTGGGACACCGTGTGGCTGGCGCGATCAACCCGCTGGGAGATACGTGCCAGCATGGCGGCGGCCCGTTTGTCGTCCAGCTGCAGCTGGCACAGCTGCACTTCCGTTTTGATCGCTGCAAGGGGCGTGAGCAGTTCGTGGGCGGCATTGGCGGTGAAGCGCTGCTCGCCCTCCAGCGCCAGCGCCAGGCGCTGCAACAGCTCATTCAGGGACGAGACTATCCCCTGCAATTCGGTAGGAGCACCCCTGGGGTCTACCGGGTCCAGCAGGGCAGGGTTGCGCATCGCGATCTGCCCGGCCAGTGCCTTGAGCGGCTTCAAGCCCCTGCCGACACCGAAGTACAACAGGGCCACCGTGAGCGGCAGGACGACAAGCAGGGGGAGCAGGGCGCGACCGAGCATGCCGAGCATGGCCTTGCGCGCTCCCCGCGTCTCGATTCCGACCTGCAACCACAGGCCGGTGAGCTCGTCATACCGGGTAAGCACTCGCCAGTTCCCCTCCCTGGCGCCCGGGTCCTCGAAACTGAAGCCCTGGACGCCGGGACGGTCGAATCGTGGCGAGTCGGCCATGACCGCAATGAGGTTGCCGTTGAGCCAGATGTTGAGGGCGGGGTTGAGCTTGTCCCCTGTCGGCGCCTTGATAACAATGGGGTCCAGGTGGGCGGTCTCGAACCTGCCGCTCAGCCAGGGCTCGGACAGCGGCAAGCCCTCGTCTACCTGCCGCGCAAAGACAGCCGTGATGTAGTTAAGCAGGTCCGCGTATTGTTCCAGTTGCCGATCGACCTGCTCCAGCATGACCCGGCTGGTAAAGGCAAAGGTGAGCAGGGCAGAGGCTACCCAGGCGACCAGCGTGAGGGCCAGCAAAATCAGCACCAGCCGGGTTTTTAACGAGGCCATCACGCCGGTACGCGGTATCCCACGCCGCGCATGGTTTCTATGCAGCCGCTGCCAAAACGCTTGCGCAGACGGGAGATGTACACTTCCACGGTATTTGACTCGACCTCCTCTCCCCAACTGTAAATGCCCTCCTCGAGCCGTGCCCTGGAGACGTAGCGGCCCGCATTACGCATCAGGATCTCCAGGATAGCGAACTCGCGTGCGGTCAGGACCACCGGCTGCGTCCCGAAAGTGACCTGACGCTCTACCGGGTCCAGGGTGATACCGGCCGCCAGCAAGCGGGTCGAGCGCTGCTCGCCCCGGCGCCGCAGCAGAGCGCGAATCCGGGCAAAAAGTTCAGTGATATCAAAGGGTTTGGTGAGGTAGTCATCAGCGCCGGAGTCAAGGCCATCCACCTTGTCGGTCACTGTATTGCGGGCCGTCAGGAGCAATACCGGCAAGCTGTGCCTGTCCGCGCGCAATTGCCGCAGGACCAGCAAGCCCGGTACCCCCGGCAGCCCGAGATCAAGGATCAACAGATCGTAGGGCGTCGAGGCCAGGGCCGCCCGCACGGGTTCGCCCGAACGCAGCCAGTCCACCGCGTACCGCTCCAACTTCAGTGCCGCGGCCAGGGACTCACCCAGCTGCTGATCATCTTCAACCAAAAGTATTCGCAAGTGAGCTACGCCCCGCCGTCAGCAATGCCAGGCCCATGCCCGGGGGCCCGGGCCTGATACCGGACTGCAGGAGGCCAAAAAAGAACGCAAAATTCCCAAAATAGTTGAAAAACCTTGACGGCAAAGTCGCAAATTTGGTGATACACTTCTTCCAGCTGACTGGTGTCAGCGGTATTTATGCTCACGGTCGAAGTTCCATCAAGTTCATCGGTACGTTAACCATAAATAATTATTAAATGAAAAGGTGCCTGGACATGGCACCGCAAGCTATACAGGTAAAATATATGTCTACAACAACCGGCACTGTTAAATGGTTTAACGAAACCAAGGGCTTCGGCTTTATCGAGCGCGAAGATGGTCCTGACGTTTTTGTCCATTTCAGCTCCATCAAAGGCGACGGCTTCAAGACTCTGTCAGACGGCCAGAAAGTCCAGTTCACTGTCACTGATGGCCAGAAAGGTCCTCAAGCAGAGAATGTAGTCCCC
>JAZBNW010000107.1:0-15590 GCA_036350855.1 Halieaceae bacterium | reverse complement strand
GCAGCTTTGGCTTGAGTTCCGCCATCACCGCGCCCATGGCCTGCATGCCGCTGGCGCCGCTGCTGGCAATGGCCTGGTCAATCAGGGTGTCGAGTTCGGCATCCGAGAGCTGGCGGGGCAGGAATTCCTGGATGACGGCAATTTCGGCCGCTTCCTTGTCGGCCAGTTCCTGGCGCCCGCCGTCTTCGTACTGGGACTGGGAGTCCCGGCGCTGCTTGACCATCTTGTCGAGCACGGCCAGTGCCCGGGCGTCATCGATCTCGATGCGCTCGTCCACTTCAATGCGTTTGAATTCAGACTGGATGAGCCGGATGGTGCCGAGGCGCTCCTTGTCGCGGGCCTTCATGGCCGCCTTCATGGCCGCCGTGATGGTGGCCCTGAGGGTTTCGTCGCTCATGGGAGGGGGTGCCTAGTACAGGCGTACGCGCTTGCGGTTGTCCCGGGAGAGCTTTTTCAGGTGACGCTTCACCGCGGCAGCCCCGGCGCGCTTGCGCACGGTGGTGGGCTTCTCATAATGCTCGCGCTTGCGCACCTCGGCGAGAACGCCGGCTTTCTCACAGGAGCGCTTGAAGCGGCGCAGGGCAACGTCAAACGGCTCGTTTTCCTTGATCTTGATATGAGGCATTAATTCCTTACCTGTCTCGACAAAGTTAGGGCGACAACCGACCGTATGGACAATGGTCACCTGAAAGGGCGCGCATTCTATCCTTATCCGGGCCTTTTTGCAAAGGGGTAAAGACGGCCCTCGCGACGCTGTGCTGCTCTGGTCTGGGGGGTGCCCAGCCAGTATCATGCGCCTCTCATGCAATACGGTGGGCACAATGCTGATCCTGGGTCTGGAAACCTCCTGTGACGAGACCGGAGTCGCGCTCTACGACACCGAGCGCGGCCTGCTGGCGGACGCCCTGTTCAGCCAGGTTGATATTCATGTGGAGTACGGCGGGGTGGTCCCGGAGCTCGCCTCCCGCGACCATATCCGCAAGACCCTGCCGCTGGTGGAGGAGGTGCTGTCCCGGGCCGGTTGCGCCGCTACGGATATCGACGGGGTGGCGTACACCGCCGGTCCGGGGCTGGTCGGCGCCCTGATGGTGGGAGCAACCCTGGCCCGTGCTCTCGCCTGGGGCTGGGGCGTTCCCGCCCTGGGCGTGCACCACATGGAGGGGCATCTGCTGGCGCCGATGCTGGAAGAGGACCACCCCGATTACCCCTTTGTCGCCCTGCTGGTCTCGGGCGGTCACACCCAGCTGGTGCGGGTGGACGCGATCGGCCACTACCGTATTTTGGGGGAATCCCTGGACGACGCCGCCGGCGAGGCCTTCGACAAGGCTGCCAAGATGCTGGGCCTGCCCTATCCGGGCGGGCCGCATGTCGCGCGGCTGGCGCTGCGCGGTACCCCCGGGCGTTTTACCTTTCCCCGGCCCATGGTGAATCGTCCGGGTCTGGATTTCAGTTTCAGCGGCCTCAAGACCCACACGCTCAATACCGTGGCCGAATGTACGGTGGCCGGGGAATTGAGCGAGCAGGACAAGTGCGATATCGCCCTCGCCTTCGAGGAGGCAGTGGTGGCCACCCTGGTGATCAAGTGCCGCCGGGCGCTGCGCCAGGAAGAATTGAAGACCCTGGTGATTGCCGGCGGCGTCAGCGCCAATACCAACCTGCGCCAGCAGCTGTCCCGGGCCCTGGCAAAGGAGGGCGCCCGGGTGTTCTACCCGGCCCCCCGCTTCTGCACCGATAACGGCGCCATGATCGCCTACGCCGGGGCCCAGCGCCTGCAGGCGGGCCAGGTGGACGCGGCGGTCACCGGGGTGCGCCCGCGCTGGCCGATGGAAGAACTGCCGCCCCTGGCGGCGGGCACGGACGTCTGATGGATATCGTCTTCATCAGGGAACTGCGGGCCGATACGGTCATCGGTGTCTACGACTGGGAGCGCACCATCCGCCAGAGCGTGGTGCTGGACCTGGAGATGGCGACGGACAACCGGCGCGCCGCCAGTGGCGACAGGATCGAGGACGCCCTGGACTATGCCGCCCTGTCCGCCAGGGTGCTCGCCTTCATAGAGGGGAGTGAATTCAGCCTGATCGAGACCATGGCGGAGCAGGTCGCGGCGATTGTCATGGCAGAGTTCGGTGTGCCCTGGTTGCGCTTGCGGCTATGCAAGCCCGGCGCGGTTGCCGCCGCCCGGGATGTGGGGGTGCTCATCGAGCGGGGTGAGCGATCCTGATGCCTGCCGTCTATCTGGGGCTGGGCAGTAATATCGAGCGCGAGCGCTATATTGTCGCCGGCCTCGATGCCCTTGCCGGGGTGTTTGGCGAGCTGGCTTTGTCCTCCGTCTACGACAGTGAGGCGATTGGCTTTGATGGTCAGCCCTTTCTCAACCTGGTGGTGGGCGTCGAGACCGGGCTTAGCCCGGGGGAGCTGTCCCGCCGCTTGCGCCATATCGAGTATGAGCACGGCCGCCCGGCCAACGCCACCCGCTTCAGTCCGCGCCAGCTGGATATCGACATACTCACCCACGGCCAGCTCACCGGCAGTATCGAGGGCGTGGAACTGCCGCGCCCGGAGATCCTGGAAAACGCCTTCGTGCTGTGCCCGCTGGCTGAACTGGCGGCCGGGGAGATACACCCGCTGGCGGGCAAAAGCTATGGGGAGTTGTGGCGTGGCTACGACCGGGATGCCCAGGCGCTGGTGAAAGTGGACTTCCAGTGGCGCGGGCGCTGGATCTCCCGGGCCTGAAGCGCGAGATCAGCCCTGTTCCTGGCGCAGGGTGTCCAGCCGACGCACCCGCTCGGCGCTGATGGCCTCCCCCAGCGCCTTGCCTTCCACGCCCAGGCCCGCGAACTGTGCGGCAGTCACCTCCCGGGCGAGGCCCAGGGCCCGGCGCAGGTACGCCGCCTGGGGATAATCCCTGTCCTCCAGTCCCTGGCGGCCCCGGGCATCCGCTTCACAGGCCAGCAGAAAGGCCTCGAAGCGATCGGGCCGACGCAGGGCATCCGTCGCGTTGAACAACTTCAACAGGGTCTTGCCGCGCAGTTCCAGCGCGCGGTGGCAGTGGGTGTGGTATTCGCACACTTTCAGGGCCAGGTCCCGGTATTGCCCGGGCGCTTTGAGGCGCTCGCACACGCGCTTGACCAGGCTCAGGCCGCGGTGCTCGTGGGCGATATGGCGCGGCCATTCGGCGGCAGGCGTGGTGCCCTTGCCCAGGTCGTGGACCAGCAGGGCAAAGCGCACATCCGTGGCCGGGCTGAGCCGGGTCGCCTGTTGCAGGGCCATCAGGATGTGAATACCGGTGTCGATTTCCGGGTGGTGCCGGGCCGTCTGGGGTACGCCGAACAGTGCATCCACTTCCGGCAGCAGGGCTGCCAGCGCCCCGCACTCGCGCAGGGTCTCGACAAACACCTCCGGGTTGGGCTCGCCCAGGGCGCGCTCCAGCTCCACCCAGACCCGCTCCGCCGGCAGGTGTGCCAGCTCTCCCTGGCGGACGATATCCGCCATCAGCGCCATGGTCTGGGGCGCCACGGTGAATCCCAGGTGGGCGTAGCGGGCGGCGAAGCGGGCCGTGCGCAAAACCCGCAGGGGGTCCTCCACGAAGGCGTCCGATACGTGGCGGAGGATTTTTGCCTCGAGGTCCGCCCTGCCGCCGTAGGGGTCGATAATCTCCCCCGATTCGGCCTGCGCCATCGCGTTGACCGTGAGGTCCCGGCGCATCAGGTCCTGTTCCAGGGTAACGCAGGGGTCACAGTGAACCGCGAACCCGGTGTAGCCGTGGCCGGATTTACGCTCCGTGCGCGCCAGTGCGTACTCATCTTTTGTGGCGGGGTGCAGGAACACGGGAAAGTCCCTGCCTACCTGCTGGTAGCCCTGATCCAGCATCTCCTGGGGACTGGCGCCGACGACCACCCAGTCCCGCTCGCTGGTGGGGTAGCCCAGCAGGGCATCCCGCACGGCGCCGCCCACCAGGTAGACTTTCACCCGGGCCGCCGGCCCCGGGCCGCGATGACTATTTGCATTTGCCCTTCTTGCACTTGCCGTCGTTGCACTGGCAACTGGTCCAGCGCCCGGTCTCCAGCTCGTACAGTGACAGGGCCCCGCCCCAGACACAGCCGGTATCCAGCCCGATCGCATTGGGATGGTCGGTCTGCCCCTCGATGGAGGCCCAGTGACCGAACAGGATTCGGTCCCTGGCGGTCTTGCGGCGAGGGTGACTGAACCAGGCGGAAACCGCCACCTTGCCCAGGTCCGGGCTGGGCCCCTTGCTGTCGAGGTCGAGCACGCCCTGGCTGGTGCAGAAGCGCATACGGGTCAGGTAGTTGGTGATCACCCGCAACCGGGGCATGCCGGTCAGCTCGTCCGACCAGACCAGGGGTTCATTGCCGTACATATGCTTGAAGAATTCGATGCAATCGGGGCTTTGCAGCACCACTTCCACTTCCCTGGCCCGGTTCGCGGCGTCCTCGACGGACCACTGGGGCGGAATGCCCGCGTGCACCAGTGTAAAGCCGTGCTCGTGGTGGAGCAGGGGGCGGTGCAGCAGCCAGGTCAGCAGTGTCTCCTTGTCGGGGGCCTTGAGTATTTTTTCCAGCGTGTCGGAGCGGTTGGGCTTGCGCACGCCTGCCGCCACCGCCAGCAGGTGCAGGTCGTGATTGCCCAGCACCAGTACCAGGTTGTCTCGCATCGCGTGCAGATAGCGCAGCGTTTTCAGGCAGCGCGGCCCGCGGTTGACGATATCCCCGACCGACCACAGGACATCCTTGTCGGGGTTGAACGAGACTTTCTTCAGCAGGCACTTGAGCGGTTGCAGGCAACCCTGGATATCGCCGACGACATAGGTGCTCATCGCCGGGCCCTAGTGGAGCGCTTTTGGTGTGTGGAGGGAAAAAGCGCGAATCGGCACCTCGAAGCGCGGGTCGTCGGCAGCGGTCTTCTTCCCTTCCCGTCGCTGCACCATGGTGTAGCTGCCCTCCATGTAGCCCACCGGAGTGGGCAGGGTGGCGCCACTGGTATAGCGGAAAGACTCGCCGGGGGGGATCAGGGGCTGTTCTCCCACCACCCCCTCGCCGCGCACTTCCTGCACGGTGTTGTCGGCGTCAGTGATGATCCAGTGCCGGGACAACAGCTGTACCGGTACGTCACTGTCGTTGCTGATAGTGATTGTATAGGCAAAGGCGTACTGGCGCTGGTCCGGTCGCGAATGAGCCGCCAGGTAGGTGGTCACGACTTTGACGTCCACCTTCATCCCAGTGGCCCCGGTATGATCAGTCTTATCCATGAATGGCGGTCGTAATCTCAATGAACTGGGGTATTGTCAGCGTTTCCGCCCTGGCGCCGGGGTCGATACCCAGTGACTCCAGGCGCGTCGTATCTATAAGCCCTTTCAGGTTGTTGCGCAAGGTTTTGCGGCGCTGGCCGAAAGACGCCTGTACCACCTGGCGCAGCAATTGTGTGTCACAGGCGGGCCAGGGCGACACCGTCCGGGGTGCCAGCCGCACGATCGCCGACTGCACCTTGGGGCGCGGGTTGAACGCCTCCGGCGGCACCTCGAACAGCTTGTCTACCTCGCAGTGATATTGCGCCATGATTCCCAGCCGGCCCCAGTCCTTGTTGCCCGGAGTGGCGGCAAGGCGGTCGACCACTTCAAGCTGCAGCATGAAGTGCATATCCTGAATGATAGCGGTGTTCTCAAGCAGCTTGAAGATAAGCGGCGTCGATATGTTGTAAGGCAGGTTGCCGACCACCCGCAGCTGCTCCGCACCCTGAACCAGCGAAGTGAAGTCAAACTTCAGCGCGTCGGCGCTGTGCAGCCTGAACCGCGGGTTTACGCTGAAGGCCGCCAGCAGGACCGGCACAAGGTCCCGGTCCAGCTCGATCACGTCGAGTTGGCAGCCACTGGCGGACAATTGCTCTGTCAAGGCGCCCTGGCCCGGCCCTATTTCCACCAGATGCTGCTCCGGCAGGGGGTTTATCGCCCGCAGGATGCTGTTGATGACGCCGCCATCGCGCAGGAAATTCTGGCCGAAGCGCTTGCGCGCCTGATGCTGGTGTTTGCTCATGGCGGGCATTGTACCCCGGCAGCGCTCTTTAACCATTACCAGCGAGCATTCCTCGCCCCAGGTCCCGACAATGCCGGGTGGCAAATCACGCGAGCGCCTGTCGTCCACCCATGTCGATGGCGCAGGCCAGCGCCTGCTCCAGGCTGCCCGTGTCAGCCTTGCCGCTGCCGGCGATGTCCAGTGCCGTGCCGTGATCCACCGAGGTGCGAACTATCGGCAGGCCCAGGGTTATATTGACGGCGTTGCCAAAGCCTGCGTATTTCAGCACCGGCAGGCCCTGGTCGTGATACATGGCGAACACGGCGTCACACTGTGCCAGCACCTTGGGATTGAAGGCGGTATCCGCCGGTAGCGGACCCTGCAGGTCCATGCCGAGGCCGCGCAGCTGCTGCAGCACCGGCACGATGGTATCGATCTCCTCGCGCCCCAGGTGGCCGCCCTCTCCCGCGTGGGGGTTCAGGCCCAGCACCGCAACCCGCGGCCGCGCCAGGCCGAACTTGTCGCGCAGGTCGCGCACCAGGATCTGCAGTGTCTCCAGCAACAGATCCCGGGTGATGGCGGCGGGTACCGCAGCCAGCGGCAGGTGGGTGGTGGCGAGCGCTACCCGCATGGCGGGGGTGGCGAGCATCATCACTACCCTGGTGGTACCGGTGGCCGCGGCCAGGAATTCCGTGTGGCCGGTGAAGGGGATGCCTGCGTCATTGATCACGGATTTCTGCACCGGCGCAGTCACCATGGCGGCGAAGTCGTGCCGCAGGCAGCCGTCTACCGCCTGCTGCAGGGTGGCGACGACGTAAGGGGCGTTGGCGGGGTTCAGCTCACCCGGGCGACAGCTTGCCGCCAGCGCCACCGGCAGCACCTTGAGTGTGCCGGGTGTGTGGGCGCGCGGGGCCGCAGCCAGGTCTGCCGACGCCAGTGAGAGGGAAATCCCCAGCAGTTTCGCCCGCTCCCGCAGCATGTCCGGGTCGGCGACAGCCACCAGCTCCGCCTGCCACTCCCGCTGGGCTGCCCGCAGCACGATATCGGGACCGATGCCGGCCGGCTCCCCGGGGGTGACGGCGATTCGCGGGATGGCCACGGCCTGGTATTCCTATTTGATATCCACAAAGGCTTCGTCGCGAATCTGCTGCAACCAGGCGTCCAGTTCCTCCTGGTATTTGCGCTGATGCAGGTATTCGCCGGCCTTGTTGCGCAGGGCCTGGCTGGTCATGTCCTCGTCGCGGCGACCTTCCACCTCCAGGATATGCCAGCCAAACTGGGTGCGCACCGGCTGGGAAATCTCTCCGACGGCGGTGGCCTTCATCGCCTGTTCGAACTCCGGCACCATTTGTCCCGGGGTGGTCCAGCCCAACTCGCCGCCCTCCTGGGCCGAGCCGATGTCTTCCGAGTACTCCCTGGCCAGGTCGGCGAAATCCTCACCGGCCTCAACCCGATTGCGCAGGCTCAGCACCAGGTCGCGGGCCTGTTCGTCGGTGAGGATCTCCGAGGGCTTCACCAGGATGTGGCGCACCCGGGTCTGGGCCACGATCTGCTCGCCGCCGCGGATATCCTGCATGTAGATCAGGTGAAAGCCACTGTCGCTGCGAATGGGATCGGAGGTTTCCCCCTTGGCAAGGCTGGGGGCTATATTTGAAAACAGGGAGGGCAGGTCTTCGGCCTTGCGCCACCCCAGGTCGCCACCGTTGAAGCGGTACGGGTTCGTACTCGAGCGGATGGCCTCCTCGAAGGACTGCCCGGCGCGAATGCGCTGCAGCACCTGCTCGACATGCGCCTTGGCCGCCGCCACCTGGGCGGGGCTGGTATCCGGCGAGACGGGCAACAGGGCGTGCAACATATGGTATTCCGCCTGGGTCAGCTTCTTGCCTTCCTCGGTGGCGAGAAAGTTGTCCACCTCCTTCGGTGTAATCTGGATGCGCTGGTTGACGTTACCCGCCTGCACCCGCTGGATGATCATCTCCTTGCGCACCTGCTCGCGCATGGCGGTATAGGACTGGCCCTGCTGCTCGACTGCATTCCTGAATTGCTCCAGTGTCATGCGGTTCTGGGCTGCAATATTCTGGATGGCGGCATCCAGCTGGGCATCGGAGATACGCACACCCACGCGCAGACCCTTTTGCAACTGGATGCTCTCCAGAATCAGCCGGTCCAGTGTCTCGCGGATCATCTCATCTTCGGGTGGCATGTCCATGCCCCGCGACTTCAGCGTCTGGGTGAGGGCGTCAACCCGCTCCCGCAGTTCGCTGGCCATTATGATGTCATCGTCGACGATAGCCACCACCTGGTCCATGAGCTCTGTCGCCGCCCGTGCCCCGGGGGTAAGCAGTAGAGTGGCCGCCAGGCTGGCCGCCACGAGTAAAACCTTAATATTCACGCTCTTTATATCCTCTGATCATGTCTTCAAGAATGCTGGTGATACGGCTGCCAAAGCCACCCATGCCCTTGAGAACGAATTGGACCTGCGTTGTGTGCTCCTGTTCCAGGTCGGGATTGTCGAAATCGGGAAAAAACCCCGCGGTATCGTTATCGTAGTAGCGCAGGTGCATCACTCGCACGATCCAGCAGCAGCTCTCATATTCGACACCCAGCATCTGCTCGATGAACTGCTTGTCGAGCAGGCTGTAGTTGACGGCACCGAACAGGCGCCAGTTGGTGTACACCGGCAGGTATGTCGAGGCGGTCAACTGTTCGGTTTCCGCCTGCAGTTGGGACTGTTGTTGCGGCTGGTTATAGGAGTAACCGACATTGAATATGGCGCCGTCGTCCCGGGTATAGCCGGCCAGTACGTTGGCGGAGTCCATGTCCCCGTCGTGCGGGTCATACACCATGTCGGTGCGGAAGTTCAGGTGGCGATCGGGGGTGAAGCTCAGGTCCGCGGCGATTTCAGAGCTGGATTCATCCAGTGGCTCGGCGCCGGGGATCAGGCGGACCTTGCGGTCGCGGAAATAGAAGATCTGGCCGATGTTGGCGCCCAGCAATTTCTGGCCGTTCTGTGAATCGATCAGTTGCGAGCCGACACCCACCGACAGGCGGTTGGCGTCGTCTATGCGGTCGCGACCCGAGAAGCGGCTCTCGCGGAACAGCTGGTTATAGGAGAAGGTGAGCTCGGCGCTGTCAAAGTCGGGCTGGTCCTGCTGGTTTTCGTAGCCGGAGTAGAGGTAGTAAAGACGCGGCTCCAGGGTTTGCAGCAGTCCCCCACCGGCAAAGCTGGTTTCCCGCTCGAAATACAGGCCGCCGTCCAGGCTGGCCATCGCAGACCCGGTCGAGGGGCTGTTGTCGGTAAAAAATTCCGCATCGCTCAGCTCGTAATACAACTGCCGGTACTTGGCTGTCGGCTTGAGGAAGCCGTAGGACCAGTTCATCGGGTAGGCGACTCCGCCCTCGGAGTACACACGCTCGCCGGTGACCACGTTTTCATCGGCATCGAAATTGGAATACTGGGCCAGCAGGATGGGCTGCAACTCGAACGGCGTGCCGCTGCTGCGATACTGGCCGGTAAGTTGGGGCAGCTTTTTGTAGACGTCGTTGATGTCGTCCGCCAGTGACTGGTATTGCTCCACGTCGAGGTTTACCAGCCAGTTGTCGCCGAGATAGTCCAGGGACGCCAGCTGCAGCAGGCTGGTGCGACGCTGCGCGGTGAGGCTGCTGGTTTCCAGGTCCTTCATATAGTCGACGTCGCTGGCCTTGCTGTAGTCGATTCTGGAGCGCCAGCGCTGGTCGACCAGGCCATTCTGGCGGACAACGGTCAACCAGCGGTCATCGCTCTTGTTGTCCGGGATCCGGTCCCGGTAGCTGCTGTCGCTGCTCATATAGGTGCCACCGACTTCCCAGTAGCCGAGGTATCTGTTCAGGTAGCGCAGTTTGAGTTCGTTGTTGAGCCCCCTGTCCTGGATGTAGCGCGGCGAGTAGAGCGCGTCGTAGTTTGGCGCCAGGTTAAAGTAGATTGGCGCGGTTATATCCAGGCCCCCGGTGCTGTCGTTACCGAAATCGGGCCACAGCAAACCGGTGCGACGGCGGTCGTCCAGCGGAAACTGCAGCCAGGGTGTGTAGAAAACGGGCAGACCGGCGATATCCACTGTGGCGTCGCGAGCGGTACCCAGGCCGTCTGCCAGGTCGAGGGCGATGGTATCGGCGCGGATCAGCCAGTCGTCATTGCCGGGAGGACAGTAACTGAAACTGCCGTCGCTGACATGGATAAGCCCGTCGGCATCCCGCTCCAGAAGGGCGGCGGTCCCTCGCAGGTGATGCGCGTGCAGCAGGAATTGACTGTTCTCGAGAGTCGCCTCCCCTGTTTCGGAAAATATTTCGGCGCGGCTTCCCCGCAGCAGGACACACGGCTCCCGCAGCGTCACGTTGCCGGTGAGCACGGCCTCGCCCGTCTCGCGATTGATGGTGGCCTCATCGCCCCGGAAGCGCCGGTAGCCCTGGCTGACCTCGACCCCGCCATAGAAGCGCACCAGATCGCCCTGCAGCTCGGTGCTGGCGGCGTTGGCCTCGATGTCGGCCAGGTCGGGGTCGGCGTTGCGGTCCTCGTCCGCCAGCGGGTCCGCGTAGAGACCCTCGCACAGCTGGCAATCGAGGTCCCGCTCCTGCATGGGTACCGCGCTGATCGGCATCCAGTCCAGCGGGTATTCGCTCGAGGTGATTGCCGCGGCGGCCGCTGTTGCAGCAGCGGGCGCGGCCGGGGCGTCGCTTGAGGCCGCGGCATCCACCGGCGGCGTTGCGATGGTCGCGGGCTCCGCAGCGGGTGCGGCTGCAGGCTCCGCTGCGGCGGCCGGGACCACGACGGCGGCCGGTACGGACACCGCGGCGGGCACCGTGGAGGTCTGGCTTGTGGGCGCCGCAGCAGGCGCGGGCTCTGCCGCCGGTGCGGGTGCCGCCCCGGGCGTCGCCGCTGTTGCAGCTGTGCCCGACTGGCAATTCCAGCCGTCACCGCTTTCATTGGCCGTGCAGGCCACATGCTTGGTATTCTTTGCCAGTACCGGGAGCGATGTTGTGAGACTGATCAGGAGGGCCGCCGCGGGCGCCGAAAAATGCAGCGTGCGGGCGAGTAGTCTGGCAAAGTCAGATATCATTTATGTCAGAGCATATGCGCGGGTTAAACGCGGATTCTAAAGCATCCCCCCGCCCTTGTCCGTCAAATATTCGAAGTGGAGAGCCAAGTGACATCCCGTCCCCCGCCAGCTGAGCTGTTGAACTGGGCGCTTTCGGTGCTGGCGCCGGGCGCGTCGGGCCCCCGGCCAGAGCTGGCGGTGGTGGCGGGCGATGCCAGCAATCGTCGTTACTTCCGCACCCGAATCGGCGGAGCCGGCTATATCCTGGTGGACGCACCGCCCGCCACGGAGAAAAACCAGGCATTTCTGACGGTGCGCGATCTGCTGGCGGGGGCGGGTGTCAGGGTGCCGGCACTCCATGCGGCCAACCTGGAGCTGGGTTACCTGGCCCTCGAGGACCTCGGTGACCGCTTGCTGCTCGCCGACTTGCAGGCGGGCTCCGGTGGGGAACCCTATCGCGATGCCATGCACGTGCTGCTGCAGCTGGCCGCCATCGACACCGGCGCCATCGCCCTCCCGGCCTATGATGAGGCCCTGCTGCGCGAGGAACTCGGCCGCTTTCCCGCCTGGTTTGTCGATGCCCTGTTGGGCCAGGCCCTGTCAGGTGACGAGGAGAACCTGCTGGAAGCGACCTTCGACAAGCTGGTCGCCAGCGCACTGGAACAGCCGACGGTCCTGGTGCACCGGGATTTTCACAGCCGCAACCTGATGCCCCAGGACGATGGCAGCCTCGGGCTCATCGATTTCCAGGACGCGGTGCTGGGCCCTGTCACCTACGACCCGGTATCCCTGTTGCGCGATTGCTATATCCAGTGGCCGCCCGACCGGGTGCGACAATGGGTTTCCTCCTACCGTAGCCTGTTGCTATCCCGGGGCCTGCCCGGCGCGACAGATGCCGCCAGCTTCCAGCGCTGGTTCGACCTGATGGGCCTGCAGCGCCATATCAAGGTGCTGGGCACCTTTGCGCGCCTGTACTTGCGCGATGGCAAGCCGGCCTATCTGGACGATCTCCCGCTGGTGATCCGCTATGTGCGGGAGATCAGTGCCAGCTACGCCGGCGAGGACCCGGTATTCGCCGAGTTCCGGCGCTGGTTCGATGCCCGGCTGTCACCGCTGATCGCGCGCCAGCCCTGGAGCGTCGGCAAGTGAAGGTCATCATTCTCGCGGCCGGTGTCGGCGAGCGTATGCGGCCCCTGACCGACCACACGCCCAAGCCGCTTTTGCAGGTCGGCGGCGCTCCGCTGATCGCCCACCATATCGAGCGCCTGGCCCGGGCCGGTTTCGTCGACCTGGTCATCAATGTGTCGCACCTGGCGCAGCAGATCATGGATTATTGCGGCGACGGCAGCCGCTGGGACGTCGCCATCAGCTACTCCCCGGAAGTGGAGCCCCTGGAGACCGCGGGCGGCATTTTCAACGCCCTGCCGCTGCTGGGCGACGCGCCTTTTCTGGTGGTCAACGGGGATGTCTGGCTGGACTATCCGTTTGCGCGGCTGGCGGGATTCTCCCCGCCCGCGCCGGTCATTGCCCACCTGGTAATGGTGGATAACCCGGCCCAGCATCCGCGCGGTGATTTCGCAATCGATGAACAGGGCCTGGTGCGGGAGCTGGCGCCCGGGGCCACCGGCTTCACCTATGCCGGCGTGGGCGTCTACACCCCCGCATTCTTCGCCGGAATGAGCCCGGGCAAACTGCCCCTGCGGCCCCTGCTGGACGCGACCCTGCGGCGCGGCTGCCTGAGCGCGGAACACTACCCCGGGCACTGGGAGGACGTGGGCACCCCCGAGCGCCTGCGCAAGCTGGATGCCGAGCTGCAATCGGGCCGTGTACCCCGGACTGTTAGCCGGTAGAATATCGGCCCCACCACGACCTGGAGCCCATCATGCCGGACTACCTGATAGCCCCCTCCATCCTGTCCGCCGACTTTGCCCGCCTCGGGGAAGAGGTCGATGCCGTGCTGGCCGCCGGGGCCGATATCGTCCATTTCGACGTGATGGACAATCACTATGTGCCCAACCTCACCATCGGGCCCATGGTCTGCAGTGCCCTGCGCAAGCACGGTGTGACCGCCCCGATCGATGTGCACCTGATGGTCAGCCCGGTCGACCAGCTGATCGGCGATTTCGCCAGCGCCGGCGCCACCTACATCACCTTCCATCCCGACGCCTCCACCCACGTGGACCGCTCGCTGCAGATGATTCGCGACGCAGGCTGCAAGTCCGGCCTCGTCTTCAACCCGCACCTGGGTCTGGATGCGCTGAAGTACGTGCTCGACAAGGTGGACATGGTGCTGCTGATGTCGGTCAACCCGGGCTTCGGCGGCCAGTCCTTCATTCCCGCGACCCTGGACAAGCTGCGCGAGGCCCGCGCCCTGATCGACGCCTCCGGCTGCGATATCCGCCTGGAAATCGACGGCGGGGTCACGCCGAAGAATATCGCGGAAATCGCCGCCGCCGGGGCAGACACCTTCGTCGCCGGCTCCGCCATTTTCAACCAGCCGGACTACAAGGCGGTGATCGCGGAGATGCGGGCGCAGTTGGCTTCGGTGTGAATCACCTAACCGATTTAAGGTTTCATCGCGCGTGTATGTGGTGAATCCCTGTTCCATTCGCGGTGGAGGACGGGGGTTGCCTCGCTCCACGGCTGCGCCCCTCCGGGGTACCCTCAGTCGGTTGGGAGCCCAAAGCGCTGCGCTGGTCTCCCGCCGCTCCCTCGGCGTGCGCCTTTAACGTTCCGCGAGGCAAGCCCCGCCCTCCACCGCAGTGAGCTCCATACAACAGGATGTAAGAACACCGCCCCGAAATGAATGGTTCATTTCTACGCACGATATGAGGCAGTGGGTCCGGGTGTGTCCCGGCGGAATGTAAAAGGCCAGCGCCGAGGGAGTGGAGCGAGACAGCGCAGCGCTTTAAGGCTCGCGACCGACTGAGGGCACCCCGGAGGGGCGCGGCCATGGAGCCAGGCCATACCCGGACCCGTGCCGGGATTGGAGCAGGAATCCAGCCAATTTACAGTGTCCGCCAATGCATCGCAAAGAAAGCGGTAGTCTCGAGCAGCTAGTACCCCCGGTTCACATCCGACAGCTGTTCGTTAAGGGTCAGGAAATCATACAGGATGCCGATGAAGAACAGGCCGCCGGTGAGGAGATAGATGATCCCGGTCAGGAACTTGCCCATATAGAAGCGGTGGATACCCAGCCAGCCCAGGAAGGTCAGGAGAATCCAGGTGATGTTGTAATCGACGGGGCCCGGGATAAAACGGCGCTCGGCCTCGCGCTCCATGGAGGGGATCAGGAACAGGTCGATGATCCAGCCGATGAAGAACAGGCCCAGGGTGCAGAACCAGATGACCCCGGAGATCTGTTTGCCGTAGTAAAATCGGTGGGCACCCATGAAACCGAAGATCCAGAGCAGGTAACCCATCAGAATCGAGTGCGTATTTTCCTGTCGTGACATCCGGGTAGCCCCCTGCTTGAGGAAAAATTCGTCAATTCATCTTCCGAGCTGGCACAAAGTTCGTCAAGCTCTTAATATCGCACGGCCGATAGCCAAAGCTGACCTGGATCATGGTCTTGAGAGCCATTCCGGATAAGCTGTCAGTATTGAATAACCCATCAAGCAAAGGAAGCATTATGTCTGTTGAGCACCACGATCTGATCCACGAACTGCCCGAGTTGAAAGACCGGATTCACACCCTTAAAGTCAGCGACGCCCATTTTCGCCGCCTGTTTGACGCCTATCATGAGCTCACCCGCGAGATTGAGAACATGGAGAACGAGGTGACGCCGGTAGCCACGCATACCGAAGAGGAAGCGAAGGTGCGACGGGTCCGTTTGAAGGATGAACTGTATAGAATGCTGACTTCTTCAGCAGCCTGATCGCCATGGCTCATGAAGCGTTGAAGAGGGAACTCGAAGAGCGGCTTGCAACCTTGCAGGCCCGGCTCGCCAGTATCAAGAGGGATGTCACCCAGGAGCATTCCGGTGATTCGGCGGAACAGGCACAGGAGCGGGAGAACGATGAGGTGGTCGACGCCATCGGAAACGAAACCGCTCTTTCCATCCGGGCCATAACGGCGGCCCTGGAGCGTATCTCCGCCGGCACCTATGGTGTCTGTGAGAGCTGCGGAGAGGATATTGGCGAGGCCAGGTTGCAGGTAGTACCCGAGGCCACCCGTTGCGTCAACTGCGCCCGGTAGCCGGCTGAGGCTCACCCGGCGCCACACCCGGCGCGCTAGTTCTGGGCCACCCCTAAAATAAATCAGAACCCTGCTTGACAGCAGGATGGGGCGTCTTTAGAATTCGCGTTCCTTTTTTCGGGGGACTCCATGGCGGGTCCCTGGTTTTTTATTGACTGGAGTTAGGTCTGATGCAGAGTCAGCGCATTCGAATTCGCCTCAAGGCTTTTGACCACCGCCTGATAGATACGTCTACTCAGGAGATCGTGGAAACGGCGCGCCGCACAGGTGCCCAGGTCAAAGGCCCGATCCCACT
>JAZBNW010000106.1:0-2645 GCA_036350855.1 Halieaceae bacterium | reverse complement strand
TTCCATGTCGGCGCTCCACTCCAGTCCCAGCTTGCCGACAGTTTTGTCGTTGATCGTAGTCAACGGCGAGAAGCGTTGCTCATTGTAAGTGCGGCCGTATGATAACCAGTTGGCGCCATCGCTATCTGCCGAAAGCAGGCGCTTATCGTCGACGTCGGCGGGTTTTTTTACGGCTGCTCCATCACCGGTGTCAGCATGTGCTGCAGGTGCAATCACCCCTATTGCGAGCAAAAGACTGGCAGTCAACTTCAAAATATTCATGGTTTTCCCTTCCTGGCTTGCCGACTGGACTAATTGGCTGTCAGCCCTGATGTTATGACTTAAACAGAGAAAGTGGCTACTGACAAGTGACTATCACAGCGGGGTTGCCGGCTTGACCCGTCAGTAGCGGAATTGGCCATGCTCAGGCGAGGAACGGTTAAGGCGCTGGGGAAGATATACCGATAAAGCCGCTCGCTAACAAAATTATCGACTGGATCAATGACTTGCCGCCTGTCCATGGCGAATTCTTACTTCAAGCTGCCACCGGTAGCTGGAACAGGCCGCGACAATGTGTTTTCCATCGGTGGATTCGGGGGACAGTTTACCCAATTCCTATCCTGGTCGGGTCAATTCAGTAAACTGTCCCTCGAATTCCACGCGGCTGTAAGCGGCCGACTCAGTGTGTGTCTTGCATAACCACATCCAACGCCTGCGCGATCAGCTTGCTGTCAGCGCCCGCGTCATTACACAATACGATCAGCGACTTTTGTGCCTCCGGATAGCGTCGATAGAAGGTAGAAGTGCCCAGCCACCCGCCGTCGTGGGTGTAGGTCGACAGACCGCGACTCTCACCGACAAACTGGCCATTGGCATAGCGCCATCTGCCAGTCCGGTGGTCGCTGTTGGGCCGGTTCATCATTGCGATCAGTTCAGCGGGCCTTGACCCTACCTGGGGATGATAGAAATTCTGGTCCCACTTGAGCATGTCCTCGAGGTTGGAGAACAGACCGCCGTCGCCGACCCAGAACAGGTTGGTCATGTCATTGACCAACACTCCATCGCGGTCTCGCTTGTAGCCGTAAGCCCTGTGCTTGACGATTTCATTCGGCTGGTCGCTGAAAAAGGTCGAATTCATTCCCAGCGGCTTGAATATCCGGCGGTCGGCAAACGCGCGCAGACTTTCGCCGGAGACCTCCTCCACCAGCATGGAAAGCAGGAAATACGCGAGGTTGCTGTAGCGGAACCTCCGCTCGGGTGTTATCGCAAGCGGCACCGTCTTGACGACATCGTAGAACTCGGAGATCGTGAGGTAGTCTTCGTTGCCGAGCCTGAATTCACCGCCCGCCGCGGAACTTAGGTCTACAGCTTTCCTTGAGCGCGGCCCCTCATAGGAAGTCCCGATCAGGTCGTAGTCACCCATCCCGGAAAAATGCCCCAGCATCGCATTGACAGTTACCTTTGCACCGTAATCCGGCAGCTCGGGGAGGTAGTGATGTATATCCTTATTGAGGTCGATTTTGCCCTCCTGCACCAGCAGCAGCACCGCCATTGCGGTGAATTGCTTCGAGACCGACGCCATCCGGTGCACTTCATTTCCGGTAAGGGGAACGTCCAGTTCGATGTTGGCGAGTCCATAGCCCTTTTTGTAGACCAAAACGCCCTGTGCGACGACCCCGACATTACAGCCGGGGGCATCGGGAGGAATGGCCTCGAAAATGGCATCCAGTTGGGCTGAAATATTTCCTTGAGCCAATGCTGGCTGGGCGAGACCCAGCGTCAGGGCGAGGCTGGCGCCTTTCAGAATGCGGATGATGGTCAAAATGGCTCTCAAAGTTCTCTCCAGGGCACCAAGACCCGGATAATCTCCCGAAGCTAGTCGATTTAGTGCACGGCCGCTATCACCTCAAAGCCGGAGTTTACACTTTGATGTTTGGTCTTCCAAATAGAGACCCAGGTATTGTGATCAGTGTACAGCGCCACCGCGCATCCATTTATACACGTCGATTGCAACACACGCATGGATGCTACGGCGATACGCTCTGAATGGATGAGGTCGGCTCCGGTGTGCCGGACCATTCGGATCAGTAGCAAGCAGCATTACCTGTGGCGGGCTGTGGATCAGGAGAGCCTGCCCCATGAGCGTAGCGAGTGCCTTCTGTATGGCGAGGTTGTCGATATGTCGCCGCGTGCTCGGCCCGGTTCAGCGCAGTGCCTGGCCTTCGAGTGCCCAGGCGGCGGCATCGCCGGCGAGCTCGTGCATGCGGTGCCTGAAGTGCGTGATGTCCGCCGCCGTCAACAGCGACGCCCAAGCGCGTGTGCCGCCGGTGCGGAAGAACTTCTCGGGCGACTCCCACAGGCCCTGGTGCGCATTGGGCGCGGTGTCCGCGGCACGGCCGCGCATTGAAGACAGGGTCGCTCCCTCGATGAACGCGGGCCACCGGGACTCGTCGACCGCGACGCCCAGCGCATCGGCGACGCGGCGCATCTGCCCGTCGAGGTCGGCCCACAGGTCGGCGTAGTGGAACAGGTGCACGTTCGGCGCCTCGCGTGCGTCCCAGTAGGTCAGCACCTGATGGCAGTAGTCGCGCAGGCCGTGCGGGCCGCTGCCACTGGGAGGCTCGTCGTTGTCGATGAACCAACGCAGGTAGTCTGCCGGGTCCTCG
>JAZBNW010000105.1:0-11332 GCA_036350855.1 Halieaceae bacterium | reverse complement strand
GGTGCGCCAGACGATACGATTCAGTGCTGGCGGCGTCTGAATAGACAGCGATCGCTCCCCTGCATCGGCAGGTCCCGGGGAAGTGCCGCCGCGACGCTTCCAGCCGGGCAGCTGATTCAAATCAAGGTGGTGTTCTGGCGCCCGGTTGATAATACCGGCAGGAGGTACGCATGGCAGCCACACACATTTACCTGTCCCTGATACCCCAGGCCCTGATCGCCTCCATGCTGGAGCCGGCGGATTTTGGCCGCTACTACGCGGTGGGCACCAAAGTGCACGCCCGGGGTGAGGCGATTTTCTTCGAGGTCGATCCGGCCGGTTTGCCCGCGGGGGAGTTCCCGCTGGAACTGGCGGCCGAGCGCTGCGTGGCCAGGCCCGATGGCAGTCCGAAGAAGTCCGTCTACCTGGCGATCTACCGGGTGCTGTCCAGAATACCGGTGGCGGCATTGGGCAAGCTCTACCTGGTGACCCGAAACGGCCGCACCCTGGCCCTGGACCGGGCCGGGTATGCGGGTGAGCCCGGCCGTCGCGCCTATCTCTACCAGGAGTTCTGCCCGATCGATCCCATGGTGGCGAGTCTGCTGCCGCCGCTGGAGTTCTGCCGGGCTATCACCGACCTTCGACGCCCGGTCCACGTGCCGCGTATCGTTTTTTCCCAGCTGGCCCTGCGGGGGCTCGCCACGGACCCGGTCAATGGCCTGGCCAATGACCTGCCCTATCCCAATCTCGACCACCTGCGGGATGTGCTGGCGGATCTGCTGGCAGGTGACGGCAAGAACAGCAAGCTGGTTCTGAAACAGGTCAATGACGGTGTGTTCTATCGCACTATCCGTGGCGGCTTTTACGTGGGTGACCAGGAGGATTTTGCCTTCTATCGGTTTCCCTCGGTGGCGGAACTCGAAACCCATCACTTCAGCTGGTGGCGCTCGGCCCAGATGCCGACTATGGAGGTTTGAGTCCACCCATGTCCTGCGTTTGTTCGAGGTTGTCGAATGACTGAACCCCTGTTCTGGCTGGCGCCTCTCGCCGCACTGGTCGCACTGCTGTTTGCCGGCCTGTTTTTCGCCTCGATGCGGCGCCAGGACGAGGGTACACCCCTGATGCGCAGGATCGGGGGGCATGTGCGCGAGGGCGCCATGGCCTACCTGCGCCAGCAGTACCGCGTCATGACCGCGGTTTTCGTCGCCCTGGCGGGGGTGTTCGCGGTGCTCGCCTACGGCCTTGGTGTGCAGAACCCCTGGCTGCCCTTCACCTTTTTGTGCGGCGGCTTTTTCTCGGCACTGGCCGGCTACATCGGCATGCAGACCGCCACCCTGGCCTCTACCCGGACCGCGGCGGCGGCGCGCACTTCCCTCGGGCAGAGCCTGCGGGTGGCATTTCGCAGCGGCGCCGTCATCGGCCTGGCGGTGGTCGGACTGGGTCTGGCCAACTGCGCCGGCTGGTTCCTGCTGGTCAACTGGCTGACGCCGGCGTCCGACGACGGCTACCGCCTGGTGCTGGTGACCACCACGGTGCTGACCTTCAGCATGGGCGCGTCCCTGCAGGCCCTGTTCGCACGGGTGGGCGGCGGCATTTACACCAAGGCCGCGGATGTGGGGGCCGACCTGGTGGGCAAGGTGGAGGCGGGCATTCCCGAGGACGACCCGCGCAACCCCGCGGTGATCGCCGATAACGTGGGAGACAACGTGGGGGACGTGGCCGGTATGGGCGCGGACCTGTTCGAGTCCTATTGCGGCTCCCTGCTCGCCGCCTGCGCCCTTGGCGCTGCCGCCTTTGTGGGCGACGATGTCCTGCAGGTCAGGGCGATCACCGCGCCCTTCCTGATCGCGGGGCTGGGTATCCTGGTGTCGATTGCCGGCGTCTTCATGGTCAGGACCGGGGAGGATGCGAACCAGGCCGCGCTGCTCGCCGCCCTGTCCCGGGGCATCAATACCAGTGCCGCGCTGGTAGCGCTGCTCGCCCTGCCGGCGCTGTACTGGCTCGGGATGCCCAACCTGTGGGGCAGCTGGGGCGCGGTGGTGATCGGCCTGCTGACCGGGATTGTTATCGGGCGCGCCACGGAGTACGCGACCTCTCCCTCCTATGCGGCAACGCGAGGCATCGCTGCAGCGGCCGAGAGTGGCCCCGCCACCACGCTGATCGCCGGGATCGGCTCCGGCATGCTCTCCACGGTGGTGCCGGTGATGGCGGTGGCGGCCGGTACCCTGTTCGCTTTCCTGTCCAGCGCGGCCTTTGATCCTGCCGAGGTCGCCCGGGGACTTTACGGCGTGGCCATCGCCGCGGTGGGTATGCTCTCCACTCTCGGCATCACCCTGGCCAGCGATGCCTATGGGCCCATCGCCGACAATGCCGGCGGCAACGCCCAGATGAGTGGCCTGGGCCCTGAGGTGCGCGCCCGCACCGATGCTCTCGACTCCCTGGGCAATACCACTGCCGCCACCGGCAAGGGTTTTGCCATCGGGTCCGCGGCGCTTACCGCGCTGGCATTGATTGCCTCCTACCTGGAAGTCGTGCGGGTCGCGCTGCTGCAGTCCGGCCACGCCGTGCTGGACCTGTCCCACGGGGTCCAGGTGGCGACTGTGGACGCGAGCCTGGTGGATTTCATGGTGTATTTCAACGTCACCCTGTTGAACCCCGTGGTGCTGGTGGCGCTGTTCATGGGCGCCATGTCCGCCTTTGTCTTCAGTGGCCTGACCATGCAGGCGGTGGGGCGGGCGGCCGGGGCCATGGTAACCGAGGTGCGGCGCCAGTTTCGGGAGACGCCGGGCATTCTCGAGGGCACCGCAGAACCGGACTATGCCCGTTGTATCGAGATATCCACCCTGGGTGCCCAGCGAGAAATGGTCTGGCCCTCGCTTATCGCGGTGGCCACGCCGGTGGCGGTAAGCCTGTTGCTGGGAGTGGCGGGGGTGATCGGCCTGCTGGTGGGAGGGCTGTGCACAGGATTCGTGATGGCGGTGTTCCTGTCCAACACCGGCGGCGCCTGGGATAACGCCAAGAAATATATCGAGGCGGGGCAGCACGGCGGCAAGGGCTCGCCTGCGCACCGCGCCGCGGTGATCGGCGATACCGTGGGCGACCCCTTCAAGGACACCTCCGGCCCCAGCCTCAACATCCTCATCAAGCTCATGAGCATTATCGCAATCTCGGTGGTGACCCTGGCAGTGTCCTTCAGCCTGGTATGAGCAACAGGTCGCCGCTCAGAACGGATCCGACAGGCTGACGCCGATACCGATGCGGTTGGTGCTCTCGTTGTAATCGATCAGGCTCTCACCGTAGCCGTTGAAATACTGGATATAGCCGCTGAAGCGCTGGCTGATCGGAAAGGTCCAGTCCAGTTGGATGGCGCCCTTGTTATCGCTGCTCAGGTTGTTGCGCAGGGTAAAACCGAGGGTGTAGTCCGGCCACTTCCAGACACCCTGCAACTGGCCATTTCCCATGTAGTCGTCGATATCGGGGTTGTCATCGTCCTTGTTCCGCTCCGGAATCCGGTACCAGGCGCTGGTCACCAGGGAGAAATTCCTGTGCTCGAACAGGGCCGAGGCGATCAGCCGGTTCCAGCTCCTGGACTGTGGCTCGGAGCTGCCGTTGGACTGGTGGGTGAAGCTGATATCCAGGCGCGTGTTGTGTACGCCCATGAAGTGCCAGTCGTTGGCCACGCTGAGAATCAGTTCCGGCTGGTAATCGGTTTCACGGAAGGGTGAGGAGACGTCGGTGTTGTACACCTGCCACCAGTTTTCCTGGGTATAGGCACCCCACAGGTCCATATCCCTGCCGAGGATATCCTGCCAGATGATGGCCTTGAAGCTGATCTGGAACTTGGCTTCCGCCTGGTCCATGCCGTCTCCGGGGTGCTGCTCTTTCCAGGCCTCCTCGTTGATATTGCTGTTAAAGGTCAGCGGCAGCAGGTAGTTGCGCTTGTGGGGGATGATGACAAAGCGGTTGTTGGCGTTGGCCTGCTCTTCCTCCAGGCGCTGGGAGACGAATTGCTCGTCTTCGTAGCCTTCGTCCTCCTCGACGGTGGTGCCGGCGGCCAGGGTCGTCCCTGCGGCCCCTGTCCCGGCCGGTGCCGGGCTTTCGTCGCCGGGTTCGGGGCCGGCGGCGCGGCGTCCGGCCAGGGCGTCGTAGCAGGCCAGCCTGGCGCTATCGTGCGCCAGGGCAGCGCAGTCGGCCAGAGTGTCGGCCTGGGCCGTCGCTGCGCCACCGGCGATGAGCAGCGCGGTGAGTACAACCGGGTATTTCATGGATGACGCCTCCTCCTCAATTCGTCGGGCGGGATTCCCCGGGGTCTTGCCCCAGCATAACCGCAATCTACCCGCCAGAGACCCGGGAAGCCCTTCTTTTGGCGGCAATCGACCAAAAACCGTGGTGTCTTGCTAGAATCCCCCCATGCGACCTTTCCGATTATTCCTGCCAGCCCTGCTCAGCCTTCTGCTTGGCGGTTGTGGCGGCTACGAAATCAGGAACCTTGCCAAGACGGACATCGACCTGGTGGCGGACGAGTTCATCGAGGAAAGCCGCAGCGAGGTGCGTGAACTGCTGGTCAAACTGTACAAACGCAATCCCGACCAGCTGGCGATCATTCCGGGCATGACGGTGGAAGGCCGGCTGGCCCAGTTCAGGGTAGCCCAGGGGGTGCTGGATTTTCCGGAACTCGACGGCTTGCAGGGCATCGACGCTATGAACCTGACCTTCGACCCCGATTTTCGCGGCGACCGGGTTTTCGCCCTGGTGGTTGGTCTAGGGAGCATGCTGCGGCAGGCCTACGACTACAAGCCGGAGCTGTTTATCCACGACCGGCTCAATGGCGCCGCGCTGCTGACCAGCGCGCGCAACGTGGAGATACTGCTGTGGAAGCTGAAGCACAGCCGCAAGCCGAACGGGGAGCCCTACCTGGTGACCTACGAGTACAGGGGCGTGATCGACAACCTGAGTTTCGAGCGCCTGTTCGGCAAGCTCATCGTGCTGCAGGAAATGATGGCGCGGATTGCCGGCGACAGGAGCGACCGGGCGGTCACCCGGTCAGTGCACGCGGTCTCGTCGGTGTTTCTGCCGATGCCGATCTGATTGCGGCCAGCATTCCGCGCCGCCCGTGTACCCGTACTGGCAGCGCCGGCTGGGCCCGCCGGGGCGCGCGTGGTCCCGGGTCACAACAAAACGGGTGATTTGGCAAATATTTCGTGCCAGAATGCGGGCTCGTTCTGGGGACACTTCTGGACTTCATGTGACTACCACAAACCTTTCGCAACGCCTCCTGGCGGGGCTCTGCCTGTTATTCATCGCCTCTCTTGCCTCTGCCACCGCAACGGTAGAGGAGTACGGGTATCCTGTCACCGACCGTTTCGTGGCGACTATCGTGGGCACCCCGGAGGGCTACGAGGCGGACCTGCCAAAGGATATTCCCTTCAAGAAGCGCTGGCTGAACGTCTTCCCGGAGCGCGAATTGCCCGACCTGATCTGGTACGGCCAGGAGATGATCTACGCCGAAGCCCTGCAGGATCGTCCGGCACCGCTGATTTTCCTTATCGCCGGCACCGGGGCCTCCTTCAATGGCGCCAAGAACCACAACATGGCCCGGGCCTTTTACAAGGCCGGCTTTCACGTTATCTCCCTGTCTTCCCCCACTTTCCCCAATTTTGTCTCCTCGGCCTCAGCGACCGGGGTGGTCGGCCACGCCGAGAGGGACGCGGAAGATCTCTACCGGGTGATGGAGATGATCTGGAAGCGGCTGGAAGACGACATCGAGGTGACCTCATTCAACCTGACCGGCTACAGCCTCGGCGGCTTCAATTCCGCTTTTGTCGCCAAACTGGACGAAGAACGCAAGTCGTTCAATTTCCGTCGGGTGTTGTTGATCAACCCTCCGGTATCGCTCTACAACTCCATCTCCCTGCTCGACCGCATGGTGGAGAACATCCCCGGTGGGGAGGACAATTTCAACGAGTTTTTTGACAAGCTGGTGGAGGGTTTTGGCAAGGTCTACAAGGACGAGGACCAGATAGGTGGCGACTTCCTCTACCAGGCCTACAAGGCGATGGATCTCAAGGACGAGGAGCTGGCGGCCCTGATCGGCGTCTCGTTCCGCCTTTCCTCGGGTTCCCTGGTATTCACCTCTGACGTGATGACTGACTTCGGTTTCGTCAAACCCAAGGGCCTTGTGCTGGACCGCTACGCGGACCTCACAGAATATCGCGAGGTGGTCGGCCGACTCGGCTTTACCGACTACTACCACGATTTCTTCTATCCGTATTACAAGGCAGATTACCCCGACATGTCCCGGGACGAGTTCATCAGCGCCATCAGCCTGCGGGAAATTGCGGATTACCTGCGCAATTCACCGAAGATCACCGTGATGCACAACCAGAATGACATTATTCTCGAGCCCGGCGAGATCGAGTTTTTCAACGAGGTCTTCGGCGAGCGGGCGACCATTTATCCCTTCGGTGGCCACTGCGGCAATATCAATTACCGCGAAAACGTGGCGCATATGGTGGCGACATTTACCGAGGGGGCCAACTGATGAGATCTCTCACCCTTCGCTCTTCTGCCCTGCTGGCGCTGCTGTGCCTGAGTGCCTGCAGCACGACGCCGCCGGTCGAACCCCAGGCGTCATACCCGGAACCGGTGTTTGCCGCCAATCGCATCGTGCCGGAGGATGCGGTGGATATCACCGCCGTGTACGACCCCTGGGAGGGGATGAACAAGCGCATCTACAATTTCAACTACCATTTCGACCAGTGGGTCTTCCTGCCGGTCGTCAGGGGATGGGAGGCCGTGGTACCGCAGCCCGCCCGCAGCGGTGTGCACAACTTCTTCGAGAACTTCAGGGACGTGCGCACCATGGCCAACTCCCTGCTGCAGGCCAGCCCCACCAAGTTCTTCCAGAGCACGGGTCGGGTGCTGGTCAACAGCACCATCGGCCTGTTCGGGTTGATCGATGTCGCCACCAGTATGGGCATGGCCAGGCCGGATGAAGATTTCGGCCAGACACTGGGCCGCTGGGGCGTCGGCACCGGGCCCTATCTGGTGCTGCCGCTGCTCGGGCCGTCCAACCTGCGTGACGGCGTAGGCCTGTATCCGGACTTCGTGCTGCAAAACTATATCCAGGGCGACCTGCTGGCCCAGCCGGTGCGGGCCACCGCCTTCCTGTTCGACAGTATCGATACCCGGGCGAACACGTCCTTCCGGTACTATGAAACCGGCTCGGCTTTCGAATACCAGACGGTGCGCTGGCTGTACTCCACCAAGCGCGAACTTGACGTAGAAAAGTAATCGGGGACCACTGTGATCCGTAACCTGCTCCTGTCTTTATGTACTTTGGCCCTCACCCTGGCCGCCGGCGCCCACGCTGTCGAACCCATCAGGATCGGCACCACCCAGTCTCTGACAGGGCCCCTGCAGGAGTTCGGCACCAACCAGCTGCGCGGCCTGCAGATGTGGGTGGGCGATGTCAATGCCCGCGGAGAATTGCTGGGTCGCCCGGTGGAACTCGTTCATTACGACGACGCTTCCGACCCCGCCCGCAGTGCCCAGCTCTACAGGAAGCTGATCCAGGAAGACAAGGTGGATCTGCTGATCGGACCCTATTCGTCAGACATCACCATGGCGGCGAGCCAGGTGGCGGAACAGTTCGACTTTCCCATGCTGACCCTCGGCGCCTCGGCGGACGCGATCTGGTCCCGGGGTTACGAGAACATCGTGGGGCTGGATACGCCGTCCACCCGCTATATGGACGTCGCTCTGGTAGAGGCGGCCGCCAGGGGCGCACAAACCCTGGCGCTGGTCTACGGCGATACGGACTTTACCCGTGACGTTGTCCCCGGTGTGCGCAGCAAGGCGCAGGAGCTGGGTATCCGCCTGGTACTCGATGAGTCTGCTACCAGCATCGCGGATATTTCTGCCATGGTTCAGAGGCTACGCTCAGTCGACGCCGATGTGATCATGGCCATTGCCTATCTCGAGGGGGGGGTGGACCTGGTGCGAGAGCTGAAGCAGGCGCAGGTCAAACCCCGGATGCTGGTATTCGGAGTGGCCGCCTCCCTGGCTGAATTCGGTCAGGAGCTGGAGGGCGACGCCGAAGGCGTGACGGGTGTCACCCAATGGCTGCGCGGCATCCGCCTGCCGGGCGCCCAGGATTTTGCCTACCGCTACCGCAAACTCTACGGTTACAACCCGGGCGCCTATGCCGCCCTGGGTTATAGCGGCGGGCAGGTGATCGAGGCGGCGGTGCGACTGGCCGGCAGCACCGATCACGCGGCGGTCCGCGACCAGTTGCACACGATGGTGTTCAATTCACTTCTGGGTATCTACAAGGTCGACGCCGATGGCCGTCAGGTGGGCAAGAACAACTACCTGATCCAGTGGCAGGGCCAGGACCGGCGCCTCGTAGCACCCGACAACATCGCCGAGAGCACTCTGATGTACCCGATGCCATAGGACGAGGCACACCATGCCTTGCAGGGCCGGGGCCTGCCTCAGAAATGGTAGCCCAGGGTCAGGCCGTACAGGCGTGGCTCTATCGGGAATACGTTGGTGAAGAGCCCGGAAGACGGGTCCGTCACGTACATGCCCGCCAGGGCGTCGCTATCGGTGATGTTCTTGATATAAGCCCTGAGGTACCAGCTGTTGTCGCTTGCGGCGAGCGTGGCCTGGGCGTTCCACACGTCAAAGGAATCGATCTTGTCTATGGGGTCGCGGTTGAACTCCCGACCCCACATCTGGTCCTGCCAGTAATAGTCCACGCGCAGTGACAGGTTCACCCGCTCCAGCTCCCAGTTGTATTGCGCGCCAAGGCTCACCGTGGTGGAGGGGGAATTTTTCAGCTCGTTGCCGTTGAGATCCACCTCCACGCCGGTGCCGACCCCGTAGGGCCGGGGTAGCGGGCTGCCGTCGCTGAGGACCGGATTGGAGCAGTCGTTGAGCTGGGGCATGTCCGGGGCAGGGGCGCCATTGTGAAAGACCACGCAATTGGAGGCATTGGTGTTGTCCTTGATCAGGGTCGCCTCGCTGCTACCCTGGGCGGGGTCCCGGGTGTCCACCACCTGAAAATCCCGGATGGCGGTGTCCAGCAGTGACAGGTTGGCGTTCAACAGCCAGTGGCGGTCCGGTGCGAACAGGAATTCCGACTCCAGGCCGTAAATCTCGGCGTCGGTGTTTTCGTTGAAGGAGGTGCGGTTGATCACCCGGGAGATCTGCAAATCGCTGTAATCGTAGTAAAACGCCGTCAGGTTGGCCTGCAGGCGGTTGCCGAATAACTGGTTCTTGGTGCCGATTTCAAAGGCGTTGACGAATTCCGGCTCGAAGGTGAGTGCGGTGTCGGGAAATTCCCGGGGATCGAAGGCCGGGTTGAAGCCCCCGCCCTTGTAACCGCGGGAGTAGGAGCCGTAGAACAGGGTTTCATCGCTCCAGCTCATAGCCGGCGCCCAGTCCACTACCAGCCGCCCGGTCCACTCTTCCCACTCCTCACTGCCCTTGCGCTGCGGGGCGACCAGTGCCAGGTCCTCATCGGCGCCAAAGGGCTGCAGGATCGGCAGGCCGTCGGCGCCGAAGTCCAGCAGGTAGGCGGCGTCGTGCAGGTTTTTCCTGTCGCGGGTATAGCGCGCGCCGGCGGTGAGTTTCAGTTGTTCATTCAGTGCGTAGTACACCTCGCCGAAGGCCGCAGTCGACTCCAGCTCGTACTTTTTGGTGGTGTTGTGGAAGCTCGGGCTGACCCAACCGAGTCCGTCGATCCCGATCAGCCCGCCCAGTGCCACGGGCACCGCCGGCAGCACCACGGCGAAATAGTCGAGGCCATTGGCAATCACCCAGTAGTCATTATCGAGATCCGCATCCAGTGCGAATATGCCACCGATGAAGTTGAAAGGGCCGTCATGGTTCGAGGCCAGGTGGGCCTCGAAGCTGTATTGCTCGGTATTTGCCGAGGAGATGTCATAGCCGTCCAGGGAGTTGCTGCTGCCGGCGATATTGCCCCCGACGATGCCGGTATTGGTTTTCGACTGTCTCGAGATCGGCAGTTTGTTGTCGGCGAAATAGGTGGCGTAGGTGATCGGGGCCAGGGCTTCCAGCAGGGGGGAGGGGAAGAACGCCACCGAGCTGGAATTCATGGTGTAATCCTGCTGCGAGCGCAATGAGGTGTCGTGGTAGCTGGCGATAACAGACAGCTCGTGGTGCCGGAACTGGTGATCCAGGCGCAGAATCACCAGGGCTTCGTCGCTCTGGTACTCGGGGTCCGAGTCCGCCGCCACCTTGCGCATGGAGCGCGGCACGCCCGCGGTGTCATTGCTCAGGCCGGGCTGGGGCCCGAGGGGGCCGAGGCGGCTGGGGATGATACCGGTCAACTGGGCCAGGGGGTTCACTGCGTCCCAGGCCAGCTTGTCCGGCAGGCAGCCCAGCAGGCCGGAGGGATCGTTGTGGCACAGCTGTTTCTGGCTGCGGGTACGGCTGCTGTTCTCGTCCATGTAGGAGGCCATGACGTTGACCGCGGTGTTTGCGCCCGGCAACCATTGCAGTGAGCCACGCAGGGACCACTGGTCCCGGTCGTCGATGTCGTTGTCGGTGACCAGGTTTCTGGTATAGCCGTCCCGCTGCAGGCTGATGCCGGCGAATCGCACCGCCAGGGTATCCCCCAGCGGGATATTCACCATGCCCTTGACGCGCATGCTGTCGTGGTTGCCGTACTGTCCCTCGATATGTCCCGCGAGTGCTTCGACGCTGGCGCGATTGGTGATCATGTTAACGGCGCCACCGGTGGAATTGCGGCCATACAGGGTCCCCTGGGGACCGCGCAGCACCACCAGTTGCTCGATGTCGTAGTATTCCGTTTCGTACAGGCGCGGGTCCTGCAGCGGCACATCATTGATGTGGATGCCCACCCCGGCGTCGGATGTGGCAGCCACAAGATCCTGGCCTATGCCGCGTATCTTGAAATTGCTGCCGGTGAAGTTCCCCTTGCTGTAGCTGACATTGGGCGCCGTGAAGCGAAGGTCCTGCACGGTTGTGATCTGTCTTGCTTCCATTGCCGCCGCGTCGAATGCGGTGATGGCAATGGGGACATTCTGCATATCCTCGGTGCGCTTCTGGGCGGTGACGACGACTTCTTCCAGTTGGGCCTGTGCGTGATGTCCGCCGGCAATCCCACAGGCGCTGACAATGGCGATAGCGAGTTGGTTTTTTCCGGCTAGCCGTGTGCGCCCTGCCATTATCAATACCCCTTGTTATTGATTATTTTTATAGGTGGCAACAACAACCGGAGCATCTCAGACATTCCCCCCGCGGGTCAATCGGCTGGCTCGCGACACTAGTTTGTCGGTACAAATAACAGGACTTATTGCCG
>JAZBNW010000104.1:0-30129 GCA_036350855.1 Halieaceae bacterium | reverse complement strand
AGGGGGGCGGCGTGCTGGTTGGACGCGATCCCGTGCCCACCGGCTTCTACACCGTACATGGCGACAGACTCGTCCGCCAGGAACGGGTGGAACAGGCCTATGGCGTTGGAACCACCGCCGACGCAGGCGACCAGCGCATCGGGCAATTTTCCGGTCTGTGCCCGGGACTGGCGACGCGCCTCGCGACCGATCACGCACTGAAAATCCCGTACCAGCATCGGATAGGGGTGGGGCCCCGCCACGGTGCCGATGATGTAAAAGGTGTCGTCGACGTTGGTGACCCAGTCGCGCATCGCCTCGTTCATTGCATCTTTCAGGGTGCGCGAGCCAGAGGTCACGGGAATGACGTCTGCCCCCAGCAATTTCATCCGGTAGACATTCAGGGCCTGGCGCCTCACGTCTTCCTCACCCATGAAAACCTGGCACTTGAGCCCCAGCCGGGCGGCGATGGTTGCGGTGGCCACACCGTGCTGGCCCGCGCCGGTCTCCGCGATCACCCGCGGCTTGCCCATATGCTTTGCCAGCAGCGCCTGGCCTACCGTATTGTTCACCTTGTGGGCGCCGGTGTGGTTCAGGTCCTCTCGCTTCAGGAATATCCGGGCGCCGCCGATCGAGGCCGACCAGCGCTTTGCCTCGTACAGGGGTGACGGCCGCCCCACGTACTGCGCCAGGTCCTCATCGAGTTCCTGCTGGAACGCCGGGTCCACCGACAGCTTGCGGTAAACCGCTTCCAGTTCCGCCAGGGCCGACATCAGGGTCTCGGCGACGAACTTCCCGCCGTAGAGGCCAAAACGGCCGTCCGCGTCAGGTACCGCGTCAAATACACTGCTTTTCACATCACTCGTCATCAGCTGCTCCATTGACCAGGGCGTCGGCAGAGCGCACCGCCGCTATGAATCGTTTGATTTTCCCGGCGTCCTTGCGCCCCGGGGACTGTTCCACGCCACCACTGACGTCGACCGCTGCCGGTCGCAATCGGGTGACGGCTTCACCCACATTGTGTTCTCCGAGGCCGCCGGCCAGCACCACGGGCAGGGGAAGTTCTCCCCCGGCCAGGTCCCAGTCGAAGGTCCTGCCGGTGCCGCCGGGCACGCCCTCCTGCCAACTGTCCAGCAATACGGCACGGGCTGTGCGGTACTGGCGGCAGTGGGCAACGAGGTCCATGTCGGCCTGCACACGCAGGGCCTTTATCCAGGGCCGTTGGAATTGCTCACAGAAAGCGGCCGGCTCCTCGCCGTGAAACTGCAGGAGATCGACCGGCACGCTTTCCAATATACGCCGGATGCTCTCGGCCGGTTCATCGACGAACAGCGCAACCACCGTAACGAACGGGGGAACGGCCGCGACAATCGCTGCCGCCATGGACGCCGTCACAGCCCTGGGGCTGGGCGGGTAAAAGACCAGACCTATGGCATCCGCGCCACTGTCGACGGCCAGGCGGGCGTCTTCCGCCGACGTGATGCCACAAATCTTGATTCGGGTGTAGGTCACTTGCTCGATGAACTGGGCGTAAAAATAAGGCGCGAATGATAGCAGACAGGTCTCGCCGCTGTCTGCAAGCAAGCCGATTCAATTCAGCGGCGGGAGTCCGGGCAACATGGGGCCCCAGGGCGTCCCGGGAAGCTGGTAGCGCTGTGGGTACTCCACCGCCGCCAGGTACAGGCCGTCGGGAGGCGCGGTGTCCGCCGCGAGGGTGCGATCGCGACCCGCCATCAGTTGTTCGATCCAGGCCGGGGGCTGGCGCCTCATGCCCACCGCCATCAGCGATCCCACGATATTGCGCACCATGTGGTGCAAAAAGGCATTGGCCTTGATATCCACCACCACCAGGTCACCGAGCCTGCTCACGCTGAGCGATTGGACATTCCGCATCGGGGTACTCGACTGGCATGAAGCCGCGCGAAAGGCGGAGAAATCCCGCTCTCCCAGCAGGGACTGGGCGGCATCGTGCATGAGCTGGTGATCCAGCGCGCGACGCTGCCAGCTGACCTTGCTGTGAAACAGCGCCGGGCGGACCGGCGTATTGGCGATCAGGTAGCGGTAGCTGCGCGCGAGCGCGGAAAAACGCGCGTGGAAGTCCTCCGGGACCGGAACAGCCCAGTGCACTCGCACACTGGGCGGCAGGTTCGCGTTGACGCCGAGAACCCAGGCCTTGGCGCTGCGCCTGACGGGCGCGTCGAAGTGAATAATCTGGGCAAAGCCGTGTACACCGGTATCCGTGCGCCCGGCGCAGTGCACGCGCACCGGCCCGTTGGCGACCACCGCGATACCCTGCTCCAGGGCGTCCTGGACGGTCTTCACCGCGAGGTGAGGTTGTGCCTGCCAGCCGCTGTAGTGGCTGCCATCGTACTCTACCCGACAGGCGATACGGCTACCCGCCGGGAGCGGGTCCGCCGCAAAGGGGGGCGCAGTTTTAGCCAATTCGCTCCAGCAGGGCGCGAGCCTCGGCCCGGATCTCCTCGTTGCCCTCCGCAGCCACCTCTTCCAGTATCTGCCGGGCGCCGTCTTCATCGCCCATGTCCATATAGGCGCGCGCCAGGTCGAGCTTGGTCGCCAGGCCGTTACTCTCGGCAGCGATCAGCAGGTCTTCCTCTTCCCGCTCTTCAGTCAGCTGGCCATCATCGAAGTCAGCCGAAAGATCGAGTTCATCGTCCAGGGAAACACCCGGACCGACATCCTCGATTTCCAGATCACTGAAATCTGACTCGAGGCTAGCGTCATTCTCTTCGAGCAGCCCCGTTTCGGTGTGGCTGCCCTCGGTGGCAAAGTCTTCCCTCGCCGCCGGTTTTTTACCCCCGCCCAGGGCTTCCCGGCCGGCGGCGATAGACTGCGCGTCGCCGATCGATTCAAGCTCGGCCAGTTGCTGCATGGCGTCGGCCCGATTGCCTGTCTCCATATGCAACTGCAACAGCTTCAGCCTGTAGGCCGCATTGTCGGGGTCACTTTTCAGGGCGTTCCTGAGAAGCTCGATCGCCTGGGGATAACGGCCGTAGGCGATGTAGATTTCGGCCTCGGCGAGGGCGTCGCTCGCTTCATCCGATGCGTATTCATCGTGCTTGCGTTCGCCGTAACCGCTGGTGCGCCGCAACAACTCGTCATCCCGCCTGGGCTCGAGTTCCTCTGCCGACTCCTGCACGTCCGCCATGGCCTCTTCAAGCTCGAGGTCCTGGTCACCCAGCTTGACATCGGCAAACACGTCGCGAGTCTGTACCGGCGCCGCTTCGATACCCTCTTCGATGCCCTCATCGGCTTTGCCGCGCCGGCGCATGAACAGAATACCCAGCAGTGCCAGCACGATTGCCCCGAGCACAAACCACAGGTTACTGAAGAATCCGGGGGACTCCTGATCGGGCTGACCGGGGGGAGACGCTGGCCTGGGTGTGGGTGTGGCTTTGACTGCCGGAGGCGCTTCCACGACAGCGACCTCCTCCGCCTCGACAACCGGCGCTTCCTCCTCGACGACGCCCTGTCCTGCCGCAGCCCTATCGTCCGCAGCGCTGCCTGTAACAGGCGCATCGAGGCCCGGGCTCTGTGCCGAATCCTCGACTTCTCCTTGCAGGGCCTCGAGCTCCAGCGCTTCCGCGTCCGGCAGGCCGTCCCCTGACTCTGACCCCTTGCCGGCCAGCACGCTCTGCAGCGCTGCGATCTGGTCGTCCTTGAGAGTCACAATGCGTTGCAGGGTTTCGACCTGCTGCTCCATCGAGGCGAGCCGCTGCTCGAGTTCAACGCGCTCGAGTCCGGCCTTTTCCACGTCTTCCATCGCAGTGGCGCTGGCGGTGACCTCCGCGGCCACCGGGGAGCCGGCTGCAGCAGCATCGTCGGGCTCGGCTGAAATCCGCAGGGACGGGCCGCTGCCGTAGTCCGGCTCGCTGGCGCGGCCCTCGCGCCAGGCCTGGTTCTGGGAGCGTACTTCGGCAAGCGCCTGGGAGGGATCGCCGGAGCTGATCTCACCCTGGGTGGGGAGATAAATGATGTACCCCGCCTTGATCTTGTTGATATTGCCGTCGATAAAGGCGTCGGGATTGAGACGCTGGATATCGAGCATGGTCTGGTGCACGGAGGCCCCGGGAGGACGCGAGTTTGACGCGATGCGCCACAGGGTATCGTCGCGATGGATCATATAACGGGTGCCGGACGCCGGTGACGGCGCGGTAGCGGCGTTGAAAGCACGGGACGGCATCTGCCCCGGTGCCAGGCCGGAATCCCTTATGTCAACGCGAGTCCCGCTGCTACTGGCTAGTGAGCTGTTTTTTTTTGCGGGATCCGGTTCCCCGTCGACCTCCGCCACTCGGCTGCTGGCGGATACCACCGGCGAGGTGTTGTCGAACACCGGCGGGTCAACCAGCACGGTGTACTCCCGCAGCAGGCGACCTGAAGGCCAACGGGCCTCGAGGATGAAATCCAGGTAGGGTTCCAGTACGGGGTCTTCGGAGCTGATCAGGATACGGGCGCGGCCGTTGTCGTCAATCTCTACATCGAAGCTGATACTGGTGAGGAAATAGGCGCGGTCCACACCCATTTTCTTGAAATCTTCCGAGGTGGCCAGCCGGATCCTGATCTGATCCTCGTGCAAACCGCCAATATTGAGCAGGTCTACCTGTGCCTTGAGCGGTTCGTTGAGGTAGGAGTCCAGGTTTATCTCACCCAGGCCCAGGGCCATCAAGGAACTCGTATGCACACACCCCAAAGAAAAAACTACAGCAGCAAATTTTCGAGCCATACCGACGCCTAATTATTTTACCTGCTTGATCCTACACCGGCCTCCCCAAGGTCCGGCAGCTTATTCGGAATATGAATGACCCAACACCTGCAATTTGCCCCTGCAGTTGCTTGCGCTGGCTATGTAACACAGCGCTGGCTGGTGCCTCCGTGCACTCTCTATATACCGAATTACCGCCAAGTATTAGTGATGTACAAGCATTAATCAAGGTAAGTTGTTACTAATGCTTCAGCAATTTGTACACTATTCAGGGCCGCCCCTTTGCGCACATTATCCGACACAATCCACAGATCCAGCCCCCTGGGGTGGGAAATATCTTCACGGATCCGGCCGACGAAAACCGGGTCGTGACCAGCGGCTTCCGACACCGCAGTGGGGTAGCCACCGTCCGCATGCTCGTCGATGACGGTGACGCCGGGCGCCCTTTCCAGCAGTGCGCGGGCTTCTGCGGCCGTGATCTTGTCAACCGTTTCGATGTGCACCGCCTCCGAGTGGCCAAAAAACACCGGTATCCTGACACAGGTGGGATTCACCTGGATCGAGGGGTTGCCAAAGATCTTGCGGGTCTCCCACACCATTTTCATCTCCTCCCGGGTATAGCCGTTGTCCTGGAAGGTATCGATATGGGGGATGGCGTTAAACGCGATCTGGCGGGGGTACACCTCACACTGGATCTCCTGGCCATTCAACAGGCGGGCGGTCTGCCCCGCCAGTTCCTCGATAGCTTCCTTGCCCGTGCCGGACACCGCCTGGTAGGTGGCCACATTGATCCGTTCGATGCCAACCGCGTCGTAGATGGGCTTGAGCGCCACCAGCATCTGGATAGTGGAGCAATTGGGGTTGGCGATGATGTTGCGCCGGGTGTAGCCCGCCAGCGCTTCCATATTGACCTCGGGCACGATCAGCGGGATATCCTCGTCCTGGCGAAAGTGGGAGGTATTGTCGATCACCACGCAGCCGGCGGCGCCGGCTTTCGGGGCAAACTCGGCGGAAATGCTGCCGCCGGCTGAAAACAGGCCGATCTGGGCCCGGCTGAAGTCGAACTCGGCCAGGTCTGTCACTTTTATGGATTTGCCGTGAAACATGATCGTCTTGCCGGCGGAGCGACTGCTTGCCAGCGGGTACAGGGTCCCCACCGGAAACTGCCGCTCCTCGAGGATGGAGATCATCGCCTCGCCCACCGCGCCGGTTGCGCCGACCACTGCCACGTCGTATAGCTTGCTCATCTTTTCACTCCCACTTTCAGGTTTGATTTATCAGCCGCGCAGGGCCGCGATGACAGCATCGCCCATGCCGGTCGTACTCACCAGTTTATCGCCCGGGGTAAGGATGTCCGGCGTGCGCAGCCCCTGGTCAAGCACGGCGCTCACCGCCTGCTCGATGGCGTCCGCGGCTTCGGGGCTGGCCAGGGTGTAGCGCAGCATCATGGCCACCGACAGGATGGTCGCCAGGGGGTTGGCCTTGCCCTGCCCCGCGATGTCCGGCGCCGTGCCGTGGCAGGGTTCGTACATGCCGCGCCCATGCTCGTCCAGGGACGCCGAGGGCAGCATGCCGATGGAACCCGTCAACATGGCGGCCGCGTCCGACAGGATGTCGCCAAACATATTCCCGGTGACCAGCACATCGAACTGCTTGGGCGCGCGCAGCAGTTGCATCGCGGCATTGTCCACGTACATGTGACTGAGCTCCACGTCCGGGTACTGGGCGCCGACCTCATCCATCACCTCACGCCACAGCATGGTCACTTCCAGCACGTTCGCCTTGTCGACCGAGCACACCCGGCGATCGCGCTTGCGGGCAAGGCCAAAAGCCAGGTGGGCGATCCTGCGTATCTCTGACTCGCGATAGACATAGGTGTTGAAGCCCTCGCGCTCGCCATTGTCCAGGGTGCGGATACCCCGGGGCTCGCCAAAATAGATACCGCCGGTCAACTCGCGCACGATCAGGATATCCAGCCCCGCCACCACCTCGCGCTTCAGGCTGGACGCGTCGGCCAGTTGCGGATAGAGGATGGCCGGGCGCAGGTTGCCGAACAACTTCAGCTCCGAGCGTATCCCCAGCAGGCCCCGCTCCGGGCGCAGGTGCCGCTCGACCTTGTCCCACTTCGGTCCTCCCACGGCACCCAGCAGAATCGCATCTGCCGAGCGCGCGCTGGCCAGGGTCTCGGGGGGCAGTGGCTCGCCCGTGGCATCGATGGCCGCCCCGCCCAGCAGCCCGTATTCCAGCTCGAGATCCAGGTCGAAGCGGCTGCTGACTTCCTGCAGCACCCTGACCGCCTCGGCCATGATTTCGGGCCCGATGTAATCGCCCGGCAGTACCAGTATTTTCCTTGCCATGTCGCGCGTATCTCCCGCTATTTAATGACGTCGAACAACCAGGGGGAGCGCTCTCGCGCGGCCTGCTCGTAGGCCCGGATCATGGCTGCATTCTCCAGGGTGAGGCCGATATCATCGAGGCCCTTCAACAGGCAGTGGCGACGAAACTCGTCCACCTCGAAGCTGTACACGTCGCCAGTCGGGGTCGTGACCTGTTGTGTCTCCAGGTCCACCGTCAACTCATAGCCCTCAGTGGCATACAGTTCCCGGAACAGGCTGTCGACGATGTCGGCACCAAGCACGATCGGCAGTATCCCGTTCTTGAAACAGTTGTTGTAAAAGATATCGGCAAAACTGGGGGCGATGATGCAGCGAAAGCCCTGATCCTCCAGCGCCCAGGGCGCGTGCTCCCGGCTGGAACCACAGCCGAAGTTCTCCCGGGTCAACAGGATCGATGCTCCCTGGTAGCGCGGCTGGTTCAGGGAAAACTCCTTGTTCTGCGGCCGCTTGCTGCAGTCCTGGCCGGGGTAACCCTCGTCCAGGTAGCGCAGGTCATCGAACAGGTGAGGGCCGAAACCGCTGCGCCTGATCGATTTCAGGAACTGCTTTGGAATGATCAGGTCGGTATCCACGTTGGCCCGGTCCAGGGGCGCCACCAGGCCCCGCTCTGCAACAAAACTCTTCATAAGCCCTCTCCTGCTACCAGTCGCGCACGTCGACGAAATGCCCGGCGATCGCTGCCGCCGCGGCCATCGCGGGGCTGACCAGGTGGGTGCGGCCGCCATAGCCCTGGCGACCCTCGAAATTGCGGTTGGAAGTCGATGCGCAGTGCTCCCCCGCCCCCAGTTTGTCCGCGTTCATCGCCAGGCACATGGAACAGCCGGGTTCGCGCCACTCCATCCCGGCGTCGATGAAAATCCTGTCGAGCCCCTCGGCCTCCGCCTGGTGCTTGACCTCTCCGGAGCCCGGCACCACCAGCGCCTGCTTGATGGATGATGCCACCCGCCTGCCCTTGACGACCTGCGCCGCGGAGCGCAGGTCCTCGATCCTCGAATTGGTACAGGAACCGATAAATACCCGGTCGGGCCTGATCGCGGTGATCGGCATGCCCGCCTGCAGACCCATGTAAGCCAGTGCACGTTTCACGCCTTCACGCTGGTTGTGGTTCTCTATCTGCTCAGGATCCGGCAGGTAACCATCCACCGGCAACACCATCTCCGGCGAGGTCCCCCAGGTGACCTGTGGCTTGATGTCCTCACCGCGCAACTCGACCACCCGGTCGAAATGGGCGTCGTCATCGCTGCGCAACTCGCGCCAGGCCGCCGCCGCCTGTTCCCACAACGCGCCTTTCGGGGCGTAGGCGCGACCCCTGACGTAATCCAGCGTGATGTCGTCCACGGCCACCATACCCATGCGGGCCCCGGCCTCGATGGACATGTTGCACATGGTCATACGACCTTCCATGCTCATATTGCGTACGACGTCACCGCCGAATTCCATGGCGTAGCCACTGCCGCCGGCGGTGCCGATCTTGCCGATGACCGCCAGTACCGCATCTTTCGCCGTCACCCCCTGCTGCAGGGACCCATCGATACGCACCAGCATGTTCTTCATTTTCTGCTGGATCAGGCACTGGGTGGCGAGCACATGTTCCACCTCGGAGGTACCTATGCCGTGGGCCAGGGCGCCGAGGGCGCCGTGCGTGGAGGTGTGGGAATCACCGCATACGACAGTCATGCCGGGCAGGGTCGCGCCCTGCTCGGGACCCACCACATGCACAATGCCCTGGCGCCGGTCGTTGATTTCAAATTCCACGATGTCGTAGTCCCTGCAGTTGTCATCCAGGGTCTGCACCTGCAGGCGGGAAATCGGGTCGGCAATCGCGGCGACGCCACCACTGCGCTCTTCCCGCTCGGTGGGGACATTGTGGTCGGGCACCGCCAGGTTGGCATCGCGGCGCCACAGGGGCCGGCCGGCCAGGCGCAGGCCCTCGAAGGCCTGGGGCGATGTCACCTCGTGAATCAGGTGGCGGTCGATGTAGATCAGCGCGCTGCCGTCGTCGCGCTGCACCACCACGTGACTTTGCCATAATTTGTCATACAACGTCTGTCCGGCCATGGGACTCACCTCGTCGCTGGGAAATAGTCGGGTCTATCCGCAAATTATGGGCTTGCACTATAGATAACTCAAATTTATTATTTTTATATATTGTATTCCTATAAGGAATCCTAAATGGATACGCACAATCTCAGGGCATTCATGCTGGTCGCGGAAACCGGCTCCTTCTCCCTGGCGGCGGAAAAGCTGCACCTGACCCAGCCGGCGGTGAGCAAACGGATCGCCCTGCTGGAGGACCAGCTGGGCACCGGCCTGTTCGACCGCATCGGGCGCAATGTCGGCCTCACCGAGGCGGGTCAGGCCCTGCTGCCTCACGCCCGGGCGGTGCAGCGGGAACTGGACGCGGCGGAACGATCGGTGCGCGACCTCTCCGGCGCGGTAGCGGGGCGCCTGCGCATTGCCACCAGCCATCACATCGGCCTGCACCGCCTGCCGCCGGTACTCAGCGCATTCAGCAAGCATTACGCCGAGGTGCAACTCGATATCGACTTCATGGACTCGGAACAGGCCTACGAACTCATCATGCAGGGCAAGGTGGAGATCGCCGTGGTCACCCTGGCGCCAGTGCGCGAGGCCAGCCTCGTCACCCTGCCCCTGTGGCCGGACCCACTGGATTTCATGGTGGCCAGGAACCACCGGCTGGCCCGGCATCGGGGCCTCGACCTGCAGGCGCTGAGCGAACATACCGCGATCCTGCCCGGGCTCAACACCTACACGGGACAGATCGTGGCGCGACTGTTCGAGGAGCACCAGCTGGCCCTGCAGGTCTCCATGGCGACCAATTACCTGGAGACCATCCGGATGATGGCTTCCGTCGGACTGGGCTGGACCGTGCTGCCGCGCAGCATGTCCGACGCGTCACTGGCCACACTGAAAATCAGCGGTGTCAGGATCGAGCGGACCCTGGGGATCGTCTATCACCGCGGGCGCACCCTGTCGCGGGCGGCGCAAGCGTTTGTCGATGTGTTGCGGGATCAACCATCCATGAAGTAAGGCGCGGCGTCGCCGCTGGCGCCTGACTTGACCATGCCCTTGTGGTCGGGCAGGTAAAACGTGCCGTTGAACCTGGCCACAACACCGTCGCGGTTGACGATCACGCCGCTGGAAAAGGCAAAGCGGCGCTTCAACGTGACCAGCTGGACGTCCGCCTGTATCCACTGGCCCAGGCGCGCGGCGGCGACAAAATCCACCGCGAGGTTGATGGTGGGAGCCGCCGTCAACTGTCCCCGGGCGGCGTGTACGCCGTTGGCCGCGGCGACATCCGCCAGGGTCATCAGGACACCACCGTGGCATATCCCCATGAGATTGCCGTGCTGCTTGTCCACCACCAGGCCGAAACTCACGGAGTCTCCCGCCACCCGGCGATAACTCGGCTGCAGCGTGTCACTGAAGCCCAGTCCCTGCGGCACCCGCACAAAGCCCTCGGGTACCTGTTCCACTGGTGTTTCACTCATACTGGCTTACCTGCTCAATGGCTGTTGCCTGGCAACGGCCAGTTCAAAAAATGCCCATGGCAAGGCCGGCGGCGAAGGCCTGGCCCAGCTCATGACTGGCCTGCAAATGCGCATCGCTGATCTCGCCCCGCAGCACCAGGGGCTCCGCGGCGGCGGGGAAGGGATAGCCCGACATGATCCGCTCCACCTGGCGGACCGCACCGCGACCGTCGTTTCCGGCGCTCACCAGCAGGGCGTAGGGCAGTACCAGGCCGCGCGCGATCGCCGGGTAAAAAGTGCGATCCAGGAAATCCTTCATGCCACCGCTGAGCGCGCCGGAATTCTCCGCCGCCACCAGCAGCAGCCCCTGGGCCTGTGCGAGGTCCTCGACCCCCGCATCCCACACCCGTCGCACCGTTACCTGTACGCCGGGTTCCGCCGCGGCGCCGCGCCAGGCGGCCCGGGCCAGCTGCGCACTGGCGCCGCTCTGGCTGTGATAGGCGATAAGCAGTGATGTCATGAACAGTCGTTAACAGAATACGCGCAGCGGGATTGGAACACAGTGGGCCGGCACTGTCATGTATCGCGCGCATTCACGCCACCGCCGCAGACAAATTCCCGCTTTCGATGACGGACAACTTTTCAGGACGCCCCATTGCTGCTGTAATACGCGGCCCTCGGCAAACCACACACGGGAGCAACACACGATGAGCGACAGCAACAGGCAATGGCTGTTAAAGACACGCCCGGTGGGCATGGTTGGACCCGAACATTTCGAGCTGGTGGAATCCGCCATGCCGGTTCCCGACCTCGAGGCCGGCCAGGTCCTGGTCAGGACCCTGATGCTGGGTTTCGATCCGGCCATGCGCGGCTGGGTAATGGATGAGCCCAGTTACCTGCCGCCGGTCGCCATCGGCGCCCCGATGCGCGCCAGTGGTGTCGGCCAGGTGATACGCTCCAGCAATCCCGACCTGCCCGTGGGAACCCTGGTACAGGGTCTGCTCAACTGGCAGGAATACAGTATCGGCGACCCCGCGGCAGCCATCGCCCCGACGGCACTCCCGCCGGGCGTACCCCCGAGCCTGGCCCTGGGCATTTTCGGCAGCACCAGCCTGACGGCTTATTTCGGCCTGCTGGACGTGGGCCAACCCCGGGCCGGAGAAACCGTACTGGTCTCCGGCGCCGCGGGGGCCACCGGTCCCGTGGTGGCCCAGATCGCCCGGCTCAAGGGTTGCCGGGTGGTGGGGATAGCCGGTGGCGCCGAGAAGTGCCAGTGGCTGCTGGATGCCTGCAGGGTAGACGCGGCGATCGACTACAAGCGCGAGGACATCGGCCAGCGCATTGGCGAGTTGTGCCCCGGCGGCGTCAACCTGTTCTTCGACAATGTGGGCGGCGACACCCTCGAAGCCGGCATCAGCCACATGGCGGACTTCGGGCGTATCGTGCTGTGCGGCGGCATCTCCGGCTACAACGACGAAGTGCCCCGCCCGGGGCCAGCCAACCTGATGACGCTGGTTACCCGGCGGCTGCGGATGCAGGGCTTCATCGTCATCGACTACCTGCCGCGGGCACCCGAGGCCATCGCCGCCCTGACCGGGTGGGTCGCCGCGGGGGAGCTCGCCTGGCGGGACGATATCCAGCAGGGCTTCGAGAATATCCCGGCCACCCTGCAGCGCCTGTTCGACGGCCGCAACACGGGCAAACAAATGCTGAAACTGGCAGACCCTGAGTAGTTATCCACAGGAACTCCTGTGGATAACTGTGGGGACAGCGTGTCAGAATTTTTGACACATGACCCCGGACATCCCTGTTGAGGGACCGGGCCGCCAGGACAGGAAACAAGCTTTAATAATATTGAATCAATGACTTAGGAATTTTTTATAGCATATTTCCGCATTCAACCGTTGCGGAGACTGTAATTACAGCGTCATTGGCCACGGTGTGGATATTATTTCGCGGCCACGGTTGGCAGCCACTTACCGGCGAAGGCGCGAGGCTGCGAGGGTTTCCGGTCGGCAGCGTCCCGGGGTGGCCACCGCCGGGCACTTTCCGGCCCGCTTCGCCACCGGCTCAGTCCCGGTCGCGGTGCACGACGGACCAGCAGCAGTGGATCTTCGGGTTGCGCTCGAAATCCGGATCCAGGGTCGAGCGGGTGATATCCTCGCACAGGAATTCCTCTGCCAGCGCCGGGTCGAGCTTGAAGCCCCGACGATTATTGGAAAAGTACAGCCGGCCGCCGGGGCGCAAGACGGCCATGGCCGCGTGCACCAGCTCGGGGTGGTCCCGCTGGATGTCGAAACTTTCCGCCATCGCACTGGAATTGGAGAACGACGGGGGATCCAGCAATATCAGGTCGTAGCTGCCCCGGGCCTGCTGCAGCCACTGCAAACAGTTGGCCCTGACCAGGGTGTTGTCGCGCTCATCGAGGCCGTTGTGTGCCAGGTTCTTGCGCAGCCAGGCTAGGTAGGTATTGGACAGGTCCACGCTGGTGGTGGAGCGCGCCCCACCCAGGGCCGCGTGCACGGTGGCCGACCCGGTGTAGCAGAACAGGTTGAGAAAATCCCGCCCCTGGGCCTCCGCGCCCAGGCGCCGTCGGAGCGGGCGGTGGTCCAGGAACAGGCCCGTGTCCAGGTAGTCCTGCAGGTTGACCAGCAGGCGGGCCCGGCCCTCCTTCACACTGAACAACTCGCCCCGGCTGTCCTGTTTCTGGTACTGCTGGGCGCCACGCTGGCGCCGGCGCTGCTTGTACACGATCGCGTCCGCGGCCACATCGAGGGCGCCCGGCAGGGCCGCCCGCACCTCTTCCAGGCGTCGCGCGGCGGCCTCGGGGTCGATACCCGCCGGCGCCTGGTACTCGGCGACGCAAACCCGCTCACCGTAGATATCAACCGCAACCGCATACTCGGGCATATCCGCGTCGTACAGGCGGTAGCACTCCACCTGCTCGCGCTTCAGCCAGGACGCGAGCCGCTTGCGATTTTTCCTGATCCGGTTGGCGAACATCCGCGCACCTTCCGTCAGCTCTGCCGGCTCCGGCTGCCCTGCCGTGTTCCCGGTCGCTGCCGTACCCTCCTGCGGCAGTGGACGCAGTTTGTTGTCAGCCAGGTCGAACAACAGCAGGTGGGCCGGCAGGGCCCCGTTCCAGAGGGCGTAGCGTTTGTGGCTGCGCAGGCCGATGGCCTTGCCCAGTTCGAGGTCGGAGGTGAATACCGCGGCCTGCCAGCCGCTGAACTCCCGCACCAGCACTTCCCCCAGTTGGTGGTAGAGCTGTCGCAGGTCGTCTTTCTCGCCCAGGCGTTCACCATAGGGCGGGTTACAGACCACGAGGCCCAGGGCGAGCGGGACATGGCTGGGGCGGGTCATCCGGGACAAGGGCCTGGCGCTGACCCGCACCACCTTTTCCAGGCCGATACGCGCGATATTTTCCTCGGCGCTGCGGATGATTCGCGGGTCCGCATCGTAGCCGCGGATCTCGGGCAATGTGCTGGCACGGCCGCGCTCCGCCCGACCCCTGGCATCCGCCAGGATCGCCTGCCACTGGGGTGCGTTGTGGCCCCGCCAGTGCTCGAACCCGAAGCGGGTGCGGCCGAGCCCGGGCGCGATATCCGCGGCCATCATCGCCCCCTCCAGCAGCAGGGTAGCCGAGCCGCACATGGGATCGATCAGCGCCCCGCCACGCGCCGCCATACCGGGCCAGTCCGCGCGCAGCAAAATGGCCGCGGCCAGGTTTTCCTTCAGGGGCGCCGCACCGCCGTCGAGGCGGTAGCCGCGCTGGTGCAGGCTGCCACCGGAAAAGTCCAGGGACAGCACCGCCTGCTCCCCGCTGAGCCGGATATTGAGGCGGATATCCGGATCCTTGCGCGCCACCGGCGGGCGCTGGCCCAGGGTGTCGCTGAACCAGTCGACGATCGCATCCTTGCTGCGCTGGGCACCGAACTGGGTGTTGCGGATCTGGCGGTTTTCCCCGGAAAAATCGATGGCGAAACTCTGCCGGGGGCCGAACAGCGCCGCCCAGTCCACCCCGCGCAGCTGCCGATAGAGTGTGTCGCTGTCCACTGCCTCCAGCCGGGCGATCGGGAGCAACACCCGGTTGGCCAGGCGCGACCACAGACAGGCCCGGTAGGCCAGCGCCACCGGGCCGGTAAAGTAGACCCCCGCGACCGTCTCCCGGGTCGCCGCAGCGCCCAGAGTGACCAGCTCCGCCGCCAGCAGGCCCTCGATACCTTTCGGGCAGGCGGCGAACCACTGGTCTTTCGCAAATTCACTGAGGGTCATGCCGGCGTGGGATCCAAAAAAGAAATAAACTGATTAACTCATTGATAACATAGAGTTAGCGGACTTACTTAACGTAACTACTTATTGTTGGCGCGAACCGGGAAACGCTCAGCTGCGTGGGCGGCGGGAGGCGGCAGGTGCGCGTTTACGCTTGCGCGGCGCGGCTTTGCTTTTAGCGGGGGCCTTGCGCCTGGTCTCGGGCTTTTCCTTCTTCGCAGCAGCGGCGGGCGCGGTCGCCTTGCCGAGGCGGGCTTCCTTTTCCGACTGCATGACATCCAGTACCAGGTTGATGGAGCCCTGCATGTAGTGAATGAAGCGCTCGTACTCCTCGTCATTGAACCTGCGCAGGACATCGTGCTGGCGATAGAGATTGATGAAACGGCGCTCCCGCTCATACTGCTTGGGCAGGGCCAGCACCCCCCACTGCTCCAGGGTTTTCTCCAGCGCCGGATTGTAGGTGCGCATGAACTTGATGAGAAAAGGGATCGGGTCGTGCCGGGCCAGCAGCGATGCGCTGCGCAACATGACCTCGAGCGGCATTATGGTCTGGCCGCTCTCGATGTCCTCCAGCATCGTCTTGTCGGCGAGCCCCAGGCTCTCCGACAGATCCTTGATGGACATGCCCGCCGTTTCGCGTGCGTCCCGCAGGAAATGCCCGGCCTCAGCCATCGCCTCCAGGCGCTCGGGCTCCAGCTGGTTCAGGACCGTGGAGCGCAGCCAGTTCTCGCCAAACATCGCGGTCATGGCGGCGGTATTGCGCGCCAGCCCCAGGGTGCCGCCGGCTACCTGGCCGGTGAGGCGCCTGACCGAGTCCAGCAGTGATTCAGAATCGTGATCTTTATTTTTTCCAGCCATCGCAGAAGCATAGCCCAATAGTGAGGTAAAACGTAAGAGGTATCGGCAAGCCTTCCCCCGGCCGCCTCAGGTGCCCGCGGGCAGGCCGGTCTCGATGGCGAAGATCTCCCGCAGAATCGAGCGCCATTCGTTGTACTGTGATTCCAGGGTGCCGCTGAGACGGAACACCCTGCCGCTGGCCTCCATCACCGTGGGCGCCACTTCGTTGTTGAAGCCCAGTGCCATTTCATCCAGGTCCTGCTCCTGGATCTTGATCTGCCTGTAGGTGTTATACGTCTGTTCCATCGCCGAAAAGGTGCCGCGCTGGCCGATCCGTTCCTTGCTCTGGGCTCGCGCCTCGTAGTCCTGCTGATACAGGGCCTGCTCGCGACCGTACTGGCGCCAGAGGCTGTAGGTCGGCGCCATCTCCTCGTAGAGGTTAACGTACTGCTCATCCACTGTGTCGACGAACAGGTGTTCCTGGTTGCGGATGCGCTCCACTCTGGCCATCATCGGGTCGCCCTCCGCGGGCAGCCGCACCAGGCTGTAAATGCCGTCCGCATCCTGCTGCAGGTAACCGCCGAAAGCCTCCTCGGACAGGCTCGCCGCGTACCGCATCAACGCCACCTCGCGAATGGCCTGCAAGTCGCGCCTGTCCAGCCGGAGCCTGAATGCCAGCAGGTCATTGGCTATCTGCCGGTAGAGGTCGATATAGGGGTCGCTGCCCTCGGGCGCCGGGTAGTCCCGCTCGCTCGCCGTGTCTGTGTAGGTTTTATCCAGCCATAGACGGCCGGTAGCGTCCCAGGCGGAGACCTCCAGCACCAGCCGGGCGCCGTCGGACTGGCGGATTTTCCCGGTCACCATCAGTTCCGATGACACCTGTTTATCCGGCAGCACACGCACCACACCCCAGGCGTTGGATTCGAGCAACACCTGGCGCAACAGCACCGGCATGAACTGTGCCTCGGCCTTGCGAATCTCGGGAAAAATGCCCATCTTACTGTGCAGCGATTCGTCCAGGGGAATACCCGGGCTGAAAATAACGAGGCCTACATCGAGCATGTCCTGTTCGCTGGTCCCGCTCTTCACGTCCAGTGTGACACTACCCACCGGCACTGCAGCCAGACCGGGGTCCAGGGCCTGGGCCCGCAACGAGGCAGCGCCCAGCGCCAACAGGCAGCCGAGCAGCGCAAAGGCAGCGCGGTGTAACGGATGCCGCCTCATTTCGATTCTGTGGTACATACCCTGCCCCGGGAAATTGTCATTTTGCAGCTGTAGCCGTCGTCCGTCGGCTGGTAGCGCACATAGACGCGATTGACGGTAAACGGTGAGGTGACCCGGTCAGAAATCACCGTGGTGGCGACATTCAACCGCTGTCCATCGGGCCCCAGGCTCATGACGTGCTGGATGGTAAGCCCCTCGGGCAACAGTATCCTGAAAATCAGCTGGTGCCGGTCCCAGCCGCAGATTTCCTTGCCCAGGGGCGTCTCGACCGTGTGGTACTGACCCGGGTAGAACTCGCAGGTCAGGGCAAAATCCCCCTCCCGCTTGACCTTTATCTTGTGCCGGTCCTGCTCGACTTCCAGCAGTTGGGACTGGGTGATCAAATCGGCCATCTGGGCCAGGCCGATGATGGAGGCGCCGCTGTTGGTAGAGCCCGGGCCGCCAATAACCATGGTGCCGCCGGCCTGCTGGTAGACACCGCCGGGCTGCGTGCGCGGCTGGCGCAGGCCGCGCACCAGGGCGTTCAGGTTGACCTGGATATTATCGCTCTGGCTGTAGTCGAGTTCCCAGAAGCCAGTGAAATCCACCGCCGCATCCGTCTGGTTGACCACTGGCCGGGGCTGGCTGGGCTGGCTGCTGCAGCCGGCCGCGAGCAGGCACAGCAAGCAGAGCAGGCCTGGAAGGAAGTGATAGTGACGGACGGGTATCATGGCGGCGCCTAGTGTAACTCACCCGTGGCATCCGCAGGTCCCCCGAGCATAAACTTTTTGAGGTATTTGCGTGCCGGGAGCACTTTGTGGCATCAGCCGAAAAGTGCTTCACCGGCGGCCAGCTGGGAACCCAGTCGGGCGAGGTGAGCGGCGCTGCTGCCCAGGGTCATCTCGTTCTGGCGCAACCACAGGCAGTAGCGCCACAGGGGGTAATCGCGGTCGATGCCGGTGCCGCCGTGCACGTGCTGTGTGGCGTAGCTCACCCGGTGGCCGGTGTCCCCGGCCCAGATCTTGGCTATCCGCACCTCTGTCGCCGCAGAGACGTCACTGTGCAGCAGCGAGGCGGCCTGGTAGGTGGTGAGCCGCAGGCACTCGATATCGATGTAGCAGTCGGCCATCCGGTGCCCCACCGCCTGGAATGTGGCTACCGGGACATCGAACTGCCTGCGCTCCGAGGTATAGCTGGCGGCCAGCCGCATCGCGAAGTCGCTCGCTCCCAACTGGTGCGCGCAGATAGCCGCCGTCGCGCGCTCGCAGGTCCAGCCCATGATCCTGGCGCCGTCGCTGGTGCTGAGGATGGCGGATGCCGGCACCCGCACCGAGTCCAGTTCCAGATCGCACTGGGGCTCAAAGCTCGTGACCTGTAAATCGTGCAGGGTCACGCCCGCGGAACGCGGATCCAGCAGCACGACCGCCACGCCCTTTGCCGAGCGGGCAGACACGAGTATATGGCTGGCCTGGGCCGCAAACGGCACGCCGCATTTGATGCCCGAAAGCAACAGGTCCTCGCCGTCGGCCACGGCCGTCACCGCGCGTGGCTCCGCCGGGTCCTCGTTCAGGTACTCCGCCAGTGCCGCGGTGAGCAGCAGCTCACCCGACGCAGCGGCAGGCAGGATGGCCTCTTTCATGGCCTCACTGCCGAAGCGCTGGACAGGCAGCGTGGCCGCGACACAATGGGCGATGGCAGGCACCGGCGCGATACTGCGACCAATTTCCTCGATAAACAGCGCCAGCTCCATAAAGCCGAAGCCCATGCCACCATAGCGCTGCTCCACCGCCACCGCGGGCAGGCCCGCGCTGAGCAACTGCTGCCACAGCGCCCGGTCGAACCGGGGTGCCGCATACTCGTCGAAAGCCGCCAGGGTATCGACACTGACCTGCTCCGACAGGATCTTCCGCGCCAGTTGCCTGACTTCCTGCTGTTCCTGGCTGAAACCAAATTCCATACCGCCTCCCTCAGCGACTGGCGCGCGGCATCCACAGGCCCGCCGCCGAAATAATGTCACGCTGGATTTCATTGGCGCCGCCGCCGAAGGTAATGATTGATGCCGTGCGATACAGACGCTCCAGCTTGCGCGCCTCCGCTGTCGCCTGTGCGCTGCCCCCACGCACCAGCCCCGCCTGGCCGTAGATTTCCCCCAGCATGCGGTAGATCTCGATAAAACCCTCGGAGCCATATACCTTCGCCGCGGAGGCGTCGGCCATGTCGAGCACCCCCTCGGTCATGGCCCAGGACTGCTTGTAGACAATGAGTTTCATGCACTCGATCAGCGCGCGGCAACGGGCCAGGTTCTGCTGTACCCAGGCCTGGTCGATCATCCGCCCGCCGGCTGGCAACTGCGCGGCGCTCGCCCATTTAACGACCTGGTTGAACAACTGGGATACCGGACCGAAATTAATCAGGCTCAGCCGCTCACGATTGAGCTGCCCGGTGATCAGTTTCCAGCCACCGTTCAACTCGCCCACCAGGTGGTCGTTGCTGACCCGGATATTGTCGTAAAAGGTGGCATTGGTGCGCACCCCGCCGAGTGTATGGACCGGGCTGCAACTCCAGCCCGGGTCCGAGTTGGGCACGAGGAACATCGAGATGCCCTTGTGCTTCTTCGGGGCGCCCGGGTCGGTGCGTACCGCGAGCCAGGTGTAATCGCAAAAGTGGGCCATGGAAGTCCACATTTTCTGCCCGTTGATGACCCATTCGTCGCCATCGCGCACGGCGCTGGTGGTGAGGCTGGCCAGGTCCGTGCCCGCGCCGGGCTCCGAGTAACCAATGGAAATCAGCAGTTCGCCCTTGAGTATTTTCGGCACCAGCTCGCGTTTTATCCAGTCGCTGCCCTGCTCCGCCAGTACGGGCCCCACTGACTCGGTGGTCAGGAAGGGGAACGGGTAGCCCGCCCGCATGACTTCTTCCACGAAGATGAACTGTTCCAGCGGCGTCATGCCGCGGCCGCCCCAGTCTTCGCTCCAGCCCACGCCGATCCAGCCGTCGCGGCCCATCTTGCGCAGGGCCTCGCGCCACAGGGGCCCGCCGCCCTCCCCCATGTCGCGTTCGCACTCTGCAACCAGCTCCGGTGTCATCAGTTGCCTGAAGTAGGCGCGCAGTTCGTCGCGCAGCGCCAGCTGCTGTTCAGTGAACTGGATGTTCATTGAGCTCCCTCAATCCTCGGGTATCCATTGCAGTGAAAGTCTAATGGCTTTGGTCTGTCCCCGACACCTGAACTCGGGCCAAAATGAGTGACGATTTCGCTCATATCGATAGATCCGATTTAGTTGTGTTATTGCCAGGCCGGCGCCAAACCAAATGCGCCCGGCGGGACCCGCCGTGAATACGTCCATGTAGGCTCGTTTCGGCCATCCATGGCCTCAACGGTCCCGCCAGCCTGGGTTCGGTCCGCCGCCTCATTGACATCACCAACTCGACGCGAAGATACCCGGACCTTCCCGGCGCCGGTTCGGAAACTCACCTGGGATCTTTAAGGTGCGCAACAATCCCTTTCCACATTGAGTCCGGCGCCGCATAAGGCGCATAGATCGCCAGCCGGTCCGCGTGGGCGCCGTATTTCTCCCGCAGCATGCCCGCTATCTGGTCCGGCTCGCCGCGGGTGGTGAAGGCGTCGAGGAAGCTGTCGTCGATATACTCGCCCAGTTCCTGCCAGCGCCCCTCCTTGGACAGGCGGTTCAGCTCGGGCTGCAGCTCGCCGCAACCCACGGCGTCCATGGGTGGGCGGTAGGCGGGGGTCGATGCGTAAAAACCGAGCAAGCCCTTGACGCTCTCTGTTGCGGCGGCGCGGGCCTGGGCGGTCTCGCCAGTGATGACGATGGCGTTGATCTGCAAGGTGAAGTCCTCGCGCCGGCGGCCGGATTTTTCCAGGCCGCTGTGTACCGCGGGCAGCGCCGCATCGGTGAGAAACGGCAGGTTGCTGAAAGGGTGGACGATCAGGCCGTCAGCCACCTCCCCCGCTACCTCGGTCATCATGGGGCCCAGGGCGCCAAGCAATATGGGGGGCGGGCCGAAGGCGTTGGGGCCGGGATTGAACATGGGGGTCATCAGGGTGTGGCGGTAGTAGTTGCCTTCAAACGCCAGCCTGTCGCCGCTCTGCCAGCAGGCGAAGATTGCCTTCAGGGCCTGGATGTATTCGCGCATGCGCGCGGCGGGCGGGCTGAACTCGACGCCAAAGCGGTTCTCGATGTGGGCCTTGATCTGGGAGCCTATACCCAGCAGGAAGCGGCCCTTGCTGAAGGTCTGCAGATCCCAGGCCTGGTAGGCCAGGTGCATGGGGTTGCGCGGGAAGGCGACAGCGATGCCGGTGGCTATGTCCAGTTCGGGCGCATGCTCGGAGGCCAGCACCAGGGGCAGGAACGGATCCCAGCTGCCTTCGAGCGTGTACACGCCGTCGTAACCGATGGCCGCCAGGCGCGCGGACTCTGCGGCGGCGTCAGCCAGCTGGGCGTAGAAGGGTCCGTCTATTTTCATTGTCGTTTTCCTGCCTGCGCTGCCACTCGTGAAGCCCTGCCCGAAAAGGCCACGAGCCAACTTAACCCAGCGCCGCCTGGTCACCAACTTCCTGTCATTGGGGCCGACAACTATGCCGCCCTGGTTCAGAAAGGTGAACACCGCTGGCCGCCAGGTCAGCTAACATAGGGCAGCGCTATCGCCTGAGGAATCCCGTTGTGAATATTGGTATCTGCCTACCCTACATGAAAGCCGGCCTGACCCGGGAGGACTATCTGGCCTGGTTCCGCGCGGTGGATGCCGGGCCCTTTCACAGTGTCTGCTGCGGGGAACGGGTTCACGGGCCGACCATGGACATGCGCATGGTGCTGGCCGCGGCCGCCGTGGCCACCGAGCGGGTGGAGATCACACCGACGCTATACGTACTGCCCATGCACAGCGCCACCCGGGTGGCAAAGGAGATCGCGAGCCTGGACATTCTGTCTGGCGGCAGGGTGAAAAAGGTCTCGGTGGGCTATGGGGGCCGGGAACAGGACTACCAGGCCGTGGGTGCCACCTACAAGGGCCGCTATGGCCGGATGGACTGCCAGGTGGAAGAAATGCGCATGGTGTGGCGCGGTCAGGAGATGGTCGCCGGTGCCGGGCCCATCGGGCCGGCGCCGACCACCGCCGGCGGACCCCAGCTGCTGGCGGGCGCCATGGGTCCCAAAAGCATCGCCCGTTGCGCCCGCTGGGCGGACGGCCTCTACGCCTGGTCTCCCAACGGGGAGGAGCAGGAACTGGCCCGCGCTTTCGCCATGGCAGATGCGGCCTGGGAGCAGGCCGAGCGACCGAAAAAGCCGTTTCGCATGGGTGGCTTCTGGTACAGCCTCGCCGATAACGGCCAGCAGAAGCTCTACGACTATGTGTACGAGTACCTCGATATCGCCGGTCCGGAGATCGCCACCATGATGGCGGAGTTGGTCCATCGCAGCAGCCCCGACGCCGTGAAGCAGGCCCTGGACAATGCCGCCGCGGCGGGTTGTGAGGAGGTATTCCTGGTGCCGGCCACCGCCGAACTGGCCGAGGTGGAACGACTTGGGGACCTGCTGGCAAGCCGGTAACGGCGGGCTCCTCCGGCACCGCCACCTGCCCGGATCCCGGGGCGACATAAGGGGGCGCTATAAGAGCTCCCGCAGAGGCGCGCTTGCCGCTATAATCCCGGCCTTACCCTAAATAACAGAAATCACTCCGGGACGATCTCATGGCCAAACGCGTATACCTGTTCAACGAGGGCAACAAGGACGACAGAGAGTTGCTTGGCGGCAAAGGCGCCAACCTCTGCGAGATGACCAACCTGGGCCTGCCGGTACCCTTCGGGTTCATTATCACCACCACGACCTGTCGCGAGTTTTTCCAGGCGGGCAACAAACTGCCCCGCCTGCTGGAACAGGAATACCGGGTTGCCCTGGACATCGTGGAGAAAAAAATGGGCACCCGCTTCGGCGACCCCACCAACCCCCTGCTGTTTTCGGTGCGCTCCGGCGCGCCTGTGTCCATGCCGGGGATGATGAATACTATCCTCAACCTGGGACTCAACGATGAAATAGCAGCCGGGCTGGCGGATAAAACCGGCAACCCCCGGTTTGCCTACGATAGCTACCGGCGTTTTATCCAGATGTTCGCCAATGTGGTCATGGGCGTGGATGGGGAGAATTTCGAGCACGAACTGAACGAGTACAAGCGGGCGCGGGGCAAGGCACTGGACGTGGATATGACCGCCGAGGACTGGCAGGAAATTGTCCGCATCTACAAGACGCTGGTAGAGTTTCCCGAGGATCCTTTCGTGCAGCTCAAGAAAGCGGTAGAGGCTGTTTTCCTGTCCTGGCATACGCCGCGGGCAATCGTCTACCGGGAGATGAACAACATCCCGGAGGCCCTGGGTACCGCGGTGAACGTGCAGGCGATGGTGTTCGGCAACTTCGGCGAGGACTCCGGTTCCGGTGTCGCCTTCACCCGCAACCCCTCCACCGGTGAGCATCTGTTCTTCGGCGAATTCCTGTTCAACGCCGCGGGGGAAGACGTGGTCGCCGGCATTCGCACACCACTGCCCGTGGACGCGCTGAAAGAGCGGCAGCCGGAGATCTACCGGCAACTCTACGAAACCCAGGCGATGCTGGAAAAGCACTACCGCGACATGCAGGACCTCGAATTCACGGTGCAGGAAGGCAGGTTCTACATGCTGCAGACCCGCAGCGGCAAGCGCACGGGGCGCGCATCTGTAAAAATTGCCGTCGACATGGTGAACGAGGGACTGATCACCGAGAGCGAGGCGCTCATGCGGGTTTCCCCCGACCATGTGGAGGCATTCCTGCACCCCATGGTGGATCCCGAGGCAAAGACGGATATCGTCGCCAAGGGGCTGCCGGCCAGTCCCGGCGGCGCCACGGGCCAGGTCGTGTTTTCCGCGGAAGAGGCGGTGGATGTGAGTGCCGGCGGGCCCAGTGTGATCCTGGTCCGCCGGGAGACGACTCCCGAGGATATACACGGCATGAAAGTGGCGGCCGGCATTCTCACCGAGCTCGGCGGCATGACGTCCCACGCAGCGGTTGTCGCCCGGGGTATGGGTGTCTGCGCCATTACCGGCTGCGGCAGTATCTCGGTCAATTACAACGAGGGGACGGTGACCACCGACGAGGGCGTGGTGATAAAGCGCGGCGATATCATTACGCTGGACGGTACGTCGGGCGAGGTGATGCTGGGCGATATCGCAAAAACGGAGGCCAGCTCCAGCGATGATTTCCAGACCCTGCTGTCCTGGGCGGACAAACACCGCCGGCTCAAGGTGCGGGCGAATGCCGAGACACCGACCGACGCGGCCAAGGCGCGGGAACTGGGTGCCGAAGGCATCGGCCTGTGCCGCACCGAACATATGTTTTTCGATGCCGAGCGTATCGATGTCATGCGGGCCATGATCCTCGCCGAGGATCGGGACGAACGGCAGAAATACCTGGATATCCTGTTCGAATTCCAGCACGCGGACATCCTGGAGTTGTTCAAGGTCATGGATGGCCTGCCGGTCAATATCCGTCTTCTGGACCCGCCCCTGCACGAGTTTCTGCCCAGTTCCGAGGAAGATATCGCGGCGCTGGCCGAGAAAATCGGCAAACCGGCCGCAACGATCAGGGAGATCACCGAGGGCCTGGAGGAAGTCAACCCGATGCTGGGTTTCCGCGGCTGCCGCCTGTCCGTGGTATACCCTGAAATCACCGCCATGCAGGTGCGGGCGATTATCACCGCGGCGGTGGACGCGGCCGAACAGGGTTTCAAGCCCTTCCCAGAGATCATGATTCCGCTGGTGGTGAACGTGCGGGAGATCCGCCTGGTCAGCGACATTATCGAGGCGGCGATCCGCGACGCGCTCAAGGGCAGGACCGTGTCGGTTCCCTACAAGATCGGCACCATGGTAGAGACCCCGCGGGCAGCGCTGGGGGCAGACAGGCTGGCCGATGCCGTGGAATTCATGAGTTTCGGCACCAACGACCTGACCCAGATGACCTATGGCTTTTCCCGGGACGACGTGGGCAAGTTCCTGCCCGCCTACCTGGCCAAGAAACTGATCGAGAGCGACCCCTTCGTCTCACTGGACCAGCGCGCGGTGGGCCGCCTGATGGAAATCGCGGTAAAAGAAAGCCGCGCCCGCAAGCCCGGCATCAAGTACGGGATCTGCGGCGAGCACGGCGGCGATCCGCGTTCCATACGCTTCTGTCACGAACTGGGGCTGGACTACGTATCCTGCAGTCCCTACCGCGTACCCATCGCCCGGATCGCAGCCGCCCAGGCGAATGTGGGAGAAGAGCTGCCGGACTGAGATTACTGACCCGGCAGTTCCTCTTTCAGCACGAACTTGAGTACCTTGCCTGCCGGGTTGCGCGGCAGGGCCTCCACCACGTGCAGGCGCAGCGGCAGTTTGTAACGGGCCAGGAAGGGTTCGGCAAAGGCCCGCAGTTCTTCCAGGCTCAGCGCCCTGCCCTCGTGCAGGGCGACCACCGCGGTCACCGCCTCACCCCATTTTTCGTCCGGCAGGCCGAGCACTGCCACCTCGGCTATATCGTCGTGCCGGTACAGTACGCTTTCCACTTCCGCGGGATACACGTTTTCGCCCCCGGATATCACCATGTCCTTGAGGCGGTCACAGATGAACAGGAAGCCGTCCTCGTCGACATAGCCGACGTCGCCTGAATGAAACCAGCCCTCGGCGTCGATCGCCGCGGCAGTGGCGTCCGGGCGATTCCAGTAACCCTTCATGATATTGGGACCCCGCAGGCAGATTTCGCCCCGCTCGCCGGCAGGCAACTCCCGGTTGTCGTTATCGACGATGCGGGTATCGCTGAACAGCGGCGGCTGGCCCGCGGAACCCAGTTTGCTGACCCCGAACTCGGGGGTCAGGAACGCGGAAAACGGGGCTGTCTCGGTCAGGCCATAGCCCTGGCAGAACGGCACGCCACGGGCGCCGTACAACTCGATCAGCGACTCCGGCACCGGCGCAGCGCCGCAGATGATTGTCTTGATCGAGCTCAGGTCGGTGTCCGCAAACTGGGGCTGCTGTGACATGAACAGGTACATGGCGGGGGCGCCGAACATATGGGTAACCCGGTACTCCTCGATATTGCGCAGCACCAGGCCCGCGTCGAACCCACGCAGCAGAACCAGTGTGGAACCGGTGTGAAACGACGCAATAGTCAGCACGTTGAGGCCGCCGATGTGGAACAGCGGCGCGGCCGTCAGGATGACATCGTCCCGGGAGCCGCCAAAGGCCATCATCGCGTTGATATTATTCCAGACAATATTGCCATGGGTGAGCATCGCGCCCTTGGGCAGGCCCGTGGTGCCGGAGGTATACATGATGATGGCAACATCGTGCTGGTCCATGGGAACCGGGTTGGCCAGCGGTTCGACGCCGGCGCGCTCCGTCGCGAGATGGCGCCAGCCTGCGGCCTCGGTCTCGGAAACGAAATATTCGCGGCTGCAAAGGCGCTCCCGCGCCGGCTCGAGCACTGGCCGCAGGCCATCATCCACCACCAGTGTATGGATGCCCGCATCATTGATGATGAAGGTGAGCTCCTCGGCAGTCAGGCGAAAGTTGAGTGGCACGAAGATGGCTCCCAGCGCCTGTGCCGCGAACATCGCCTCCAGCAGGGCCGGGTGGTTTACCCCGAGGTAGCCCACCCGGTCACCCACACAGACACCGCACTGCCGAAACAGGGTAGCCTGGCGGCGGACCCGGTCGGCAAACTCAGCGTAGGACGTCTCCCGGTCCTCGAACACCAGCGCCCTGCGCTCGGGATTCAGCTGCGCCCGGCGTAACATCAGGGCTGCCAGGCTGGAATCTATGGCGGGTCTGTTCATATCGCTTTCCTCTGTAGAGTTATGGTTTTTATACATCGCGCCGGACCTCCACCGGGGGGCAGGCCATCAGGACCGGCAGGCTTCGGCGTCAGCACGTGAAGGATACTAACATGATGTATTTCACCGTAGAATAATCCGGCTCATCCCAAAGCCCGAAGGAAACCATGACATGACAGACAAAACCTGGCAGGTATTCGACCTGGCCGAGATCAGGCAGAAGCTCAAGGGCAAACCCGCCGAATACCTGGAGTTTCTCAACGTTCCCGCGCTCAACTGTGGTATCTACTTCCTGGCCGCCGGCAGCACTGACATGCAATCTCCCCACGACGACGACGAGGTATACCTGGTCCTGAGCGGCAAGGCGCGCATGCGCCTTGACGATGCCGAGCGAGCCGTCGGCCCGGGCTCCCTGCTGTATGTCAGCGCTACCACCGAGCATTCCTTTTTCGAGATCGAGGAGGATATGACCCTGCTCGTCATATTTGCCAATACCCGCTGAGCCGCAGGATGACGGGCATTCTGCAGGCAAATGGGAAGTATTGACCCTGCACCCTTAAGCTTCAGCCGAAAATCTGCTAACGTTCGCGCCACTTTTTCCAGCAGTGAAGGGACGCCGACATGACCAGCAGCTTTTACCCCCCGCATCGCACCCTGATGGGGCCGGGCCCCTCCGACGTATCGCCCCGGGTACTGAGCGCCCTTGCGCGCCCGACCATCGGCCACCTGGACCCGCTGTTCGTCGACCTGATGGACCAGATCAAGGAACTGCTCCAGTACGCTTTCCAGACCAGCAATGAACTCACCCTGCCGGTTTCCGCCCCCGGCTCAGCCGGCATGGAAGCCTGCTTCGTCAACCTGGTTTCCCCCGGCGATACCGTTATCGTATGCCAGAACGGTGTCTTCGGCGGCCGCATGAAAGAGAACGTGGAGCGCTGTGGCGCCACGGCCATCATGGTCGAGGACAGCTGGGGTGAACCGGTGAGTATAGACAAGGTGGCCACTGCACTGGCGCAGCACCCCGAGGCGAGCCTGCTGGCCTTTGTCCACGCCGAAACCTCCACGGGGGTGCGCAGCGACGCCGCCGCGCTGTGCGCACTGGCTTCCGCCAACGGGGCCCTGTCAATCGTCGACACGGTCACGTCCCTGGGTGGCATCGAATTGCTGGTCGACGCCTGGGGCGCGGATGCGGTCTACTCCGGCTCGCAGAAATGCCTGTCCTGCATTCCCGGTATTTCCCCCGTCACCTTCAGCCCACGGGCTGTGGACCGGATCAGAAACCGCAAGCACAAGGTCCAGAGCTGGTTCCTCGACATGCAGCTGATCATGGGCTACTGGGGTGGCGACAGCAAGCGCGCCTATCACCACACGGCCCCGGTCAACGACCTGTACGCCCTGCATGAGGCACTGCTGATGCTGCGGGAGGAGGGCCTGGAAGCGGCCCACCGGCGCCACCGCCGCAACCACGAGGCCCTGGTGGCAGGGCTGGAAGCCATGGGCCTGGCCATGGTCGTGGCACCGGAACATCGCCTGCCCCAGCTGAACCTGGTGGCAATACCCGCCGGGGTTGATGACCCCGCGGTGCGCAATGCCCTGCTGCAGCAGTTCGACCTTGAGATCGGTGCCGGCCTGGGCGCACTGGCTGGGAAAACCTGGCGCATTGGCCTGATGGGCTTCGCCAGCAACGAGCGCAATGTCCTGTACTGTCTCAGCGCACTGGAAGCGGTGCTGTCGGGCCAGGGAGCCAATATTGCCTCCGGCAGGGCCATCCCGGCGGCCCGGGCAGTATTCGAGGGCTGATCACGACGGGGCGGCGCCTGCCGCCCGCGCTCAGCTGCCCGAGAGCATCCGCCACAGCAGGGCGGGCCGGTTCTCCCCGGCATCGCGATGCACCAGGTATCTCACATGCTCGTCACGGCGGGCCTCCGGGCGCAGTTCAATGCTCCACAGGGGGGCCAACTCATTGGGGATCATCGAGTAGCGGATATCGATCACCCGGTTGGGAAACAGCGGGTCCCGGGCGATATAGCCGTTGCTGAACCAGCGAAAGCGCTCTATGTCCCGCGCCTGCTGGGATGCCTGGTCCAACCAGGGCATGTCCCGGGAAACATCCAGCTTCGCCACGGATTCCCCATTGAACACCCGGGGCGCCAGCCCGGCCCGCACCGCGTCCACGTAATAACGCTGCTCTGTCTCGTAGACGACTTTCCACACCAGGATATTGGCAAAGCTGGGCTTGGCCTCCAGCCGCAACGGCTCGTGGCCCCGGGAGGCCGCCAGGGCCTGGCCCATCTCCACCGCCTCATTTCTTTGCCACAGGCCCAGGGCCATGTAGCCACAGGCCCACAGGAGCGCCAGGCGCGCAAACAGCGGCCGGCTGCGCCTCGCCGCCAGCACCACACCGAGCAACAGGGGCAGCGTAAACAGCGGGTCGATAATCGAAATGGTATTCCAGGCGATGCGCATGTCGCTGAAAGGCCAGAACAGCATGGTGCCATAGGTGGTGCAGGCATCCAGCAGGGCGTGCGTGGCATAACCGAGTGTGCAGTACAGCCAGCTCTGGCGAAAACGCAGCCCCCTGCGGCGCCCCAGAAGGTTGTGCAGCACCAGGGCGCAGATAAGCCCTCCCACAGGGATAAAGATGAGGGAATGGGTGAACTGGCGATGGTACTCGAGGAACAACAGCGGGTCGTCACTGGAGCGAATCAACACATCCAGGTCCGCCGCCATCCCCGCCAGGAACCCCAGCAGGCCCGCGCTGGCGGCAAACCTGCCGCGCGCTGCGGTAGCCTGGGGCAGGGCCGCACCCACTACCCCCTGTGTCAGCGGATCCATTGACGTTCTCCAGCGTTGTTTACCATGGACAATGATACGCGAAATAAGCGATTCCGGTTGCCATGAGCACTTTCTTCCAGGCTGTTTTCTGCCCTGACGGGGGGAGCAATACACCGCAAGCGGTGCCGAAACAGGCTGCACCAGTCCCTCCCGCCCCTCAGGGCCCGATACCCTGGTACAGCGCGATGTCCTTGTGGAATATTCGCTCGATCAGCTCCCCGTAGGGGGTTCCGATCAGCGACGCACGGTCGACGTCCGGTATCGAGTAATTGGGAGACCTGCTCAGGGAGATGCCCCGTTCCAGCAGTTGCATCAGGGCGCGCCGGTCAAGCGCCGACTTTTGCAGGTGGTGCGGCGAGGAAAATTGCTCGCGCACTGCGCTGGAGTCAGCCATGGAAAAGGTGTTTTCGATGGCATCCAGCGTCTCGCTGAAGTCCTCCAGCCGATAGTGGGTAACGCCGGGGAGTTCGTACAGCGGCGTGTACTGGGCGGCGTGATGGGGCTCGATATCCTCGACGTTCTGCCCTTCCAGCCACAACAGGTAGTCCCT
>JAZBNW010000103.1:0-3947 GCA_036350855.1 Halieaceae bacterium | reverse complement strand
CGCTTTCTCAGTTAACTTTCTCGAGCAGGAAGGTACGGTAGGCGGGTCATTATCTGTCCGCGGCCGCCTGGCCGATCTGATTGTCACTGCATCTTTCCCATTGGGTCATAAGCACCTCAACGGGGGCGTTCCTCCTCTGCTGGAAGTCGCGTTACGGGGAACTGGCAGACCCCTGCTGCTCTCTCCACAAAAGACTGTAGAGACATTCGGCAACAAGATAGCGATTGCCTGGAATGGAACCGTCGAGGCAGCACGTGCGGTAGGCCTTTCCATGGATTTTCTCAGAGCCGCGAAAGAAGTTGTGGTGATATCGGTGAACGAGGCCGGATCGATCGAGCCCAGTGGTGACAGCCTGGCGGAATACCTTGGCTGGCACGGGGTTTATCCGCAAACCGTCACATTGGACGGCAACGCCGCGTCATCCGGCGCAATTGTCCTGCAGCAAGTCGAAAAGTCAGGCGCGGACATGTTGGTCATGGGTGCCTATACCCGCGATCATTTCCGACGGTTGATCTGTGGCGATGTTACCGGCAAGGTGCTAGCGGAAATACCTGTCCCGGTTCTAATGGTCAATTGACGGCGGCGAGTTGATCACATCTGTTTTGTAAGCACATTCAGCTACTCGCTGGCGGGCGGCTGGCTCGCAATTGCGCGCCTTCGCCACCATTTTTCGATTTCCACCGCAAACAGCACGATGAAGGACAGCAGGATACAAATCACCAGTTCATATAACGACAGTGGCTGGGTATTGAATATCGGGTTCAATAGCGGCAGATAAATCACTGATAACTGGAGAATCACCGTCAGTAGCACGGCCCCCATCAGGGGCGGGTTGCCGGCAAAAGGCCGGCGCCAGAACGACTGACTCTCCGAGCGGATAGCCAGTACGTGGGCCAGCTGGGAAAATGTCAGCACGGTAAAAACCACTGTCTGCCAGTGGCTGGAGCCACTCCCGTACGACCAGGCTTGCGCTGCCAGTGATACCAGGCCGATCAGCAGTCCAAACCATAGCATATGTTGCCACATGCCCTGGGCGAATATACTCTGATTTGGCGGTCGCGGAGGCCGTTGCATGATGCCCTCCTCCGCCGGTTCAGCGGTCAGTGCCAGCCCCGGCAAGCCGTCGGTAACCAGGTTGATCCAGAGAATATGAATCGGCAGCAATGGTAACGGCAAGCCAAAAAACGGTGCCAGCAACAATACCCAGATCTCCCCCGAATTACTGGTCATGGTGTATTTGATAAACTTGCGAATGTTATCAAATATGTGCCTCCCCTCACGGGCCGCGGCGACGATGGTGGCGAAGTTATCATCGACGAGTACCATGTCAGAGGCTTCCCGGGCGACGTCCGTTCCGCCCTTGCCCATCGCGATACCTATGTCGGCCTGTTTCAAGGCCGGGGCGTCATTTACGCCATCGCCGGTCATGGCACAGAATTCTCCGTTGGACTGCAGTGCCTCGACAATGCGGATTTTTTGCTGCGGCGTGACCCGTGCGTACACCCGCAGCCCGGCTACCCGTCGCTTCAGCGCTTCTGAGTCCAATTCGTCAAGCTGTGTGCCCACCATCAGCTCCCCGTCGCTTGTAGCAATACCCAGCTGCCTGGCGATTGCCATAGCGGTGGCCGGATGATCGCCGGTGATCATCACCGGCTTTATACCCGCGCTTACACAGTCACGCACGGCCTGCGGCACCGCTTCACGTGGCGGATCGATCAGGGCGACGAGGCCGAGAAATGACAGGTCGGATTCCAGCGCGGACGACACTGCAGCATGTTCCGGCATTGTCGCAAGCGAGCGTGCGCCCAGCGCCAGAACCCGATAGCCCTGTGCCGCGAGCTCTTCAGCCTGCCTCGACACAGCCAATTGATCGATATCACGGCACAGGGGTAACAGTTGTTCGGGGGCACCCTTGCAGTACAGCCGGAACTCTCCGTCGCAGCGGTGCAACGTGGACATGCGCTTGCGCTGTGCATCAAAAGGCAGCTCCCCTACTCGCGGAAACGTTTGCAGCAGTGCCCGTTTGTCATAGCCCTGCTCTTTGGCCACCTGGTACAGCGCCAGTTCCGTCGGCTCACCCTGTGCCTGGTCGGCGCTGGTTTCGATATCGTTGCTCAACGCGAGGGCCTGCCCCAGGTCAACCGCGCTTGCGGGGATGCTGTCAAGTACTCGTCCATCGACGAGGAAACACTCCGCCTGCATTCGGTTTTCGGTCAGGGTGCCGGTCTTATCGGCGCAAATATAGGTCACTGAGCCCAGTGTTTCGACTGCGGGCAGGTTGCGCACCAGTGCCCTCTGTTGACTCATTCGACGCGCGCCCAGTGCCAGTGCCACGCTGACTACCGCCGGCAGTGCCTCGGGAATCGCTGCCACGGCCAGGCTCACCGCTGTCAGGAACATGATCAACACCGGTTCACCACGCAGCCAGCCCAGCAAAAAAATGACCGCACAAATTCCCAGTACAGCCACCCCCAGCTTTTTGCCGAACAGGGCCAGGCGTTGTTGCAGCGGCGTCTCAAGCTGGGGAACCTTGTGGAGCAATTGCGCAATCCGCCCCAGTTCCGTCTCCATGCCGGTTGCGACCACTACACCGGTCGCTCTACCCCGGTTTACCCGGGAGCCCTTGAAGGCCATGTTGCTGCGCTCGCTGACCGCCAGGCCAGTGCCTGTCAGGGGTTCAAACTGTTTGGGAATCCCGCCGGACTCCCCGGTCAGCATGGATTCATTCAGTTCGAGTTCGGCACCTTCCAACAGGCGCAAGTCCGCGGCGACCACCCCACCCGCATCGAGCAAGACAAGGTCGCCAGGCACCAGCTCAGCAGTGGGCAAATCCAGCAAGCGCCCCTGGCGTCGAGTGCGGGCGGTAGGGGCGGCCATGGCCCGCAGAGCCTCCACAGCGCGCTGGGCGCGGAACTCCTGCACGGCGCCAATCAACGCATTGAGCGTTACAATCACCACGATAACGATCGCGTCGATGGAGTCACCCATAACGCCCGAGACGAGCGCCGCGACCAGAAGAATCAGGATCATCAAATCAGAAAACTGATGCAGGAACATCTGCCACAGTGGCCGACGACCGTGTTCCCTTAACTTGTTTTCTCCATAACGCAGCAGACGGCGTTTGGCGTCAGCGCAGTCCAGGCCCTGGTCAAAATCGCATTGCAGGGTTTGCTGGAGGTCTGGCGCGTCCAGCGCATACCATTCGATATCATTCATGGCTTGATGGTAATCCATTTCGCCCTTGACCCGTGAGTGAGGCACCGGTGTAGACTCTGGATTCTGAGGTAGTTGAAGCGGGGCCGGGCGATGCGATACCGGCTTGTTTTCGGCAAGTGCAAGCCGGCTTGTCATCAACCGATGTGGGGGTGTGTGATGTCGATAACACTGGCCTTTGATGTCTACGGCACGCTGATCGATACACAGGGTGTGGTAGCCGGGCTTGAACGGCTGATCGGCGACAGGGCGGCAAGCTTCTCACAGGCCTGGCGAGACAAGCAGCTCGAGTATTCCTTCCGCCGCGGGCTGATGCAAAGCTATGAGGACTTCGGGGTCTGCACCAGCCAGGCTCTCGACTACACCTGCCTGTATCAAAGGGTCGCACTCACGGAGGGCCAGAAAGCCGACCTGCTTGCCAGCTATGGCAGCCTTCCGGCTTTTGGCGATGTCGCTGAGGGATTGGGCCGGCTTCAGGACGCCGGTTATGAGCTGTATGCGTTTTCCAACGGCACCAGGGCCGCCGTCGACAGCGTGTTGAAGACAGCGGGAATCAGCAGTTTCCTGCGCGGGATGGTCAGTTGTGATGACCTCCGGACGTTCAAGCCAAACCCGGATGTCTACAGATACTTTCTCCAGGAGACGAATTCGTCGGCCGACAAGACCTGGCTGGTTTCAAGCAATCCTTTCGATGTGATCGGCGCGGTATCGGCAGGTCTTTGCGCCGCGTGGGT
>JAZBNW010000102.1:0-5093 GCA_036350855.1 Halieaceae bacterium | reverse complement strand
ATCAGGGTTGACCTGCGGGAACAGGCGTTCTCGATCGAGGGCATCAGTGTCGGGGTGCTCAGGCGAGGCGTCTAGGCGCTTGCCGTGAGAGACATCGGCGCGCAGGGGTTTTTCAGAAGCGGATCAGGGCTTCGTCAGGGCGCTTGAGAGCGCTCTGCTTGCGGGACTGCCAGTGCATTCAGGCGCCCCGGGGATGTGTGGCCTGGCGACTCGCGCTAGTGGAGCATGCGTGAAGCCGGTTCCGCCGCGGTGGTTTCCTGCTCGACCTGCTCGGCAATCGCCGCGGCGGCCTGGATACCGGCCTGAATCATCGCCTTGGCGACCTCAAGCCCGTTATCCATCAGGTAGATACGCGATTCGTCAGAGAAACGTATGCTTACTAGCGGCTCGGAGTCATCGTCGGCACGTTGCAGGACGACTTCCCCATCTCCCAGATCAACAATCTCCAGTAGAGATGCAGACATTCAAATGACCTCTGGTTGCTGAATGTGCACTTGCATTCTAACAGCAGTCACCGCGGGCGGCCAAGTCAGTACTCGTCCAGTGAATCGCCCATGCGCTCGAACAACGCTTGCAGCTGGTCTATCCAGTTCGCCACCTGCTCCGTGCCGGGCAGGTCACCGCCAGCCATGGCAAGATTGCCCGGCTGACGGGGCGCGGGAACGGCAAGATCCTGTTCGCGCAGCATGTCCGCCAGCCAGCCGGCGGTCTCCAGCTGGCGAAATTCGTTTATTTCCCCGGGGAATACCCGGCCCTCCGGCATGGGTGGCAGGTCGTCACAGCAGCGGGGCAGGCCCCGGGCCGGGCTGTCACCCTGGCTCAGTGCCAACAGGAACCAGCCGTAGGCGGCTGTGAGATGTTCCCTGGCCGCGCCGTGGAACGCCTGGGTCAGCACGGTGGCGGGTATATCCTGGCGCTGCAGTTCCCTACGCCATGCCGACAGGACGATCTTCGCCAGGTAGAGTGCGTGATTGGCGCGGGCCCGACTGTTGCCGTTGCTGCTGCTCAAGAGCGCTTGCGCCCCCCGCTGGCGGCGGCGCCGGATGTCTCGACCTGCCACTTGCCGTTGCGATAAAACGCCTTCCAGCCCGTGGCCTTGCCGTCGACTTCCGTCATCACGTACTGCTCCCTGGTCTTGCGGCTGAAGCGCACCTGTGCCCGGTTTTTGTCCGGGTCCATTACCGGTGCGCTGAACAGGAAAGCGTACTTGGGATCGATCTCGTCCTTGTGCGGCAGCAGCTCGTCGACAAAGGGCGCGCGTGTTTCCCGGTTGCGGGGAAACTGGCTGGCGGCGAGGAACAGCCCGGCGGCGCCGTCGCGCAGGATATAGTGGTCCTCGACCTTGAGGCAGGCCAGCTCCGGCATGGGTACCGGGTCCATTTTTGGTGGTGCCGCCTCACCGTTGCGCAACAGTTTGCGGGTGTTCTTGCAGCCCTCGGCGGTGCAGCCAAAATACTTGCCGAAGCGACCGGTTTTGAGCTGCATATCGGCGCCGCACTTGTCGCATTCGATGATCGGGCCGTCGTAACCCTTTATCTTGAATTTGCCCTCCTCGACTTCATAACCAGGGCAGTCGGGCCCATTGCCGCAGACATGCAGTTTGCGGCCTTCATCGATCAGGTAGCTGTCCATGGCGGTGTTGCAGATTTTGCACCTGTGCTTGGTACGCAGCAGGCGCGACTCGGCCTCGTCATCGGCATCCTCTCGAATCGCCTCGTCGCCGGGGGTCAGGTTGATGGTGTGTTTGCAGCGCTCCTTGGGCGGCAGCGCATAGCCTGAACAGCCCAGGAAAACCCCGGTGCTGGCGGTGCGGATCTGCATGGGACGGCCGCACTTGCCGCAGGGGATGTCTGTCATCGTCGGTTCATTGGGCTGCATGCCCGCCGGCTCGGGCTCCCCGGCTTTTTCCAGCAGCCCGGTGAATTCACCGTAGAACTGGTCGAGCAGTTCCCGCCAGTCCAGCTTGCCCTGGGCTACCTCGTCGAGGTGAGCCTCCATGGAGGCGGTGAAGCCGTAATCCAGCAGTTCGGTAAAGCTTTTCTGCAGGCGCTGGGTGACGATCTCCCCCATTTTTTCGGCGTAGAACCGTTTGTTCTCGAGCCGGACGTAACCGCGATCCTGGATAGTGGAGATGATCGAGGCATAGGTGGATGGACGGCCAATGCCCCGCTTCTCCAGCTCCTTCACCAGGCTGGCCTCGCCATAGCGGGGTGCCGGCTTGGTGAAATGCTGGGCTGGATCGAGCTTGTCGAGCGCCAGTGTCTCCCCCTCTTTCATGTCCGGCAGGACGATATCCTCTCCCTTGCGACCGGCGGGCACCTGCACCCGGGTGTAACCGTCAAACTTGACGATCCTGCCCTTGGCGTTCAACTGGTAGTCCCCGGCCGTAACGGTCACGACGGTCGACGTGTACTGGGCGTCGGGCATCTGGCAGGCGACGAACTGCCGCCAGATAAGTTCGTAGAGGCGCTCGGCATCGCGCTCCATGTCTTTCAGGCCGGCCTGCAGCACATTGACGTCGGACGGACGGATGGCCTCGTGCGCCTCCTGGGCACCCTCTTTCGAGGAGTACAGGCGCGGCTGCTCGGGCAGGTAGGCCTTCGGGAAGTTCTTGCCGATGTACTCGCGACAGGCGCTGACGGCCTCGGCGCTGAGATTTGTCGAGTCGGTGCGCATGTAGGTGATGTAGCCGGCCTCGTAGAGACGCTGGGCCATCATCATGGTCTTTTTGACGCCGAAGCCGAGCCGGGTGCTGGCCGCCTGCTGTAACGTGGAGGTGATAAACGGCGCGGAGGGCTTTGATTTGGTGGGCTTGTCTTCGCGCTGGCTGACCGAGTAAGGCAGAGACTCCAGCTCACCGGTGGCCGCCATGGCGGCCTTTTCGCTGGTCGGGCTGAACGGATCACCGCGGTGCCTGCGCACCTGGAAGCGCACCTTGTCGCCCTGTTTGCCGACCAGGTCAGCATGCACTTCCCAGTACTCCTCGGGAATAAAAGCATGAATCTCCCGCTCCCGCTCGACCACCAGTCGCACCGCCACAGACTGTACCCTGCCGGCGGAGAGACCGCGCGCCACCTTGGCCCACAACAGCGGCGACACCATGTAACCCACGACACGGTCGAGAAAGCGCCGGGCCTGCTGCGCGTTGACACGGTTCTGGTCCAGGTGGGACGGCTTTTCAAACGCCTCGGTGATCGCCTTCTTGGTGATTTCATTGAAAACCACTCGCTGGTAGCGGGACTCGTCGCCGCCGATCGCCTCGCGCAGGTGCCATGCGATGGCCTCCCCCTCGCGGTCGAGGTCGGTCGCGAGGTAGATGGCATCGGCGTTTGCGGCGAGCTTTTGCAACTCGCTGACCACCTTTTCCTTGCCGGGCAATATCTGGTAGTTCGCCTTCCAGCCATGCTCCGGGTCGATACCCATGCGCCTTATCAACTGCTCCTGCGCCTTGACCTTTCTGTACTCCGCCTTCTTTTCAGGGGCCATCTTGCGGGTCTTGGCCGCCTGTGCCGCGCGTTCCTTCGGGTCCACGGCGCCACTGCTGCTGCCAGCCGTCGGCAGGTCGCGAATATGCCCCACGCTGGACTTCACGACAAAATCCGGGCCGAGGTATTTGTTGATGGTTTTCGCCTTGGCCGGCGACTCAACGATGACTAGTGATTTACCCATAATTTCCCGTGATGGCTACCCTGACCAGGGTGTGGACCTGTGTGTCCGTCCAGTGAAAAGGTGGCATATATATGTCGGCTGACAGCTGTGGTCAAGCTAAATCCGGTAATCTCAGGCACGCAACTGCCCCGCCCAGGCCTCCAGAACCTGCCTGATCTGCTCTACAGCGTCGACTCCGCCTGACTCTCGCCAGTAGATGCCACAACTGCCTTCGTCCACGCCCGCCGCCAGCACCAGGGCAGGCAATTGTGACAGCGCTTCGGGTACACCGAGCCTGCGTTCCAGGCCAACCCAGCCCTCTTCACCTGACAGCCAGGCGCGGGCCTGATCCGGCTTCCTTTGTCTCGCCGGTGGCAGCCGTTTGCCATAGTAAATGGTTTCATGGCCCGCACTATCGCGCGTTTTCATGCGGCCGCTGTCTCGCCCGGGTACGCTCCTGAACTCGACAAAAAGACCGTGAGTCGCGGCGTACTCACGCATACGGGCAATTTCCCGTTGCCGCTTGCTGGGCATAAAGTGCGTCAGGGGCACCAGGGCGACGACGATAACGAAAAATATCAGCAGGTAGATCAAGTTGGCGATTCCTGATTCAGGTCAACGTCTGCACAGCCCGCGCGTGAGACAGTGAACACGTCAATAGAGGCGGGTTTCCCCGGATGCCCGGGCATATGCATCGCCCGCCTGACATTCTATGCTATAACTGCCACTGTGATGGCGAGCAATAAACGGGGTACTGAAATGTCCAACTATACAAAGATCCTGGTCGCGATTGATCTGAGCGAGGATTCCAACCTGATTTTCCAGCGGGCTCGCGCGGTTGCCAGTGGTACCACCGCCGACATTCATATCATTCATGTTATCGAACCGCTGAGTTTTGCCTATGGCGGGGATATCCCCATGGACTTTTCCGGTATCCAGGACGAAATCTACCAACAGGCGACGCAGCAGCTGGAGCGCTTTGCCGAGAGCAGTGGCGTCGACGAGGCTCACAGGCATATTGTCATGGGCCGCCCGGAAGTGGAGATTCACAACCTGGCGCGGGAGCTGGAGGCCGACCTGATCGTCGTCGGCAGTCACGGTCGGCACGGGCTTGCGCTGCTTATGGGCTCTACCGCCAACGGGGTACTGCACGGCGCCAAGCGGGATGTGCTGGCGGTCCGGGTCGGCGTGGAGGACTGAGCAGCGCTTACTGGCCGGTAAACTCGCGCAGCTGACTGGCGTTGAAGGGCCAGTCCAGCTCCCTGTCGTTGGCGTCGTCACGCAGGACCGGAATGCGCACGCCATAGCGCTCGAACAGTACATCCGAGCCGCTGATATCCACTTTCTCGAACACCATCACGGCCTCGTCCCTGCTGTATAGCAACAGCAACTCCTCCGCCAGCTCACACAAGTGGCAGGCGGAGGTCCCGTAAAGGATATAGACT
>JAZBNW010000101.1:0-37523 GCA_036350855.1 Halieaceae bacterium | reverse complement strand
GGGCATTACCAGTTGCCGATTCACAACGTCCTTCTGAGGAGTCCATAGTTGCGCTCTTGAAAAGCGGGTGGCGAACCTGGCTCTGTTTTTCTGGACTCGCCGTAAATACGTCCATGTAGGCTCGTATCGCACATCCATGTGCTCTACGGTCCCACAAAGTCCAGTCCACTTCTGCGCCCTGACACCGCTCTATCCCTGCGAGGTCATAGTTCTGCAGTGCGAAACGGGTCGGCGAGCTTGTTGAAAACCGCGGTACGTACAACTTGTTGAGCCGGGTCGCGGCGGGCGGCGTTGTTTCGGGCGGCTGAAAAGGCTTTAATTTCAGCCTTTTAAGATAAGCAGGGCGAGGCAAGACAGCTTCGCCGAGAGAGGTTTTATCCATGTCAGACAGCGCCAGAACGAATCCCGCCCATCCGCGCAAGCTGCGGGACGTGACCCACTGGGACCGGGAGACGGATGTTGTCATCGTGGGTCTGGGCGGGGCCGGCGGCTGCGCCGCTATCGAGGCCGCCGATGCCGGGGCGGAAGTGATCGTGTTCGAGCTGGCCAGTGCCGGGGGTGGCTCGACCGCCCTGTCCAGTGCCGAGATCTATATGGGGGGCAGTGGCGGCACGCGGGTGCAGCGGGCCTGCGGTTTCAATGACAGCACCGAGGACATGTTCACCTATATGATGATGTGCGCCGGTCCCCAGGCGGACGAGGCCAAGATTCGCAATTACTGTGAGCGCAGCAGTGAGCATTTCCAGTGGCTGGTGGATATCGGTGTGCCGTTCAAGGACAGCTTTCACGAGGAGCGGGCCATCATGTGCCTGACGGACGACTGCCTGTTGTACACCGGCAGCGAGAAGGCATATCCCTTTGCCCAGCAGGCAAAACCCTGCCCCAGGGGCCATAACCTGCAGGTCGAGGGCGATAACGGCGGCCCCCTGTTCATGAAAATCGTGCAGGAAAACGTCGACAAACGCGATGCCATCACCGTGGAATACGAGACCCGGGCGCTCACCCTGATTGTCGACGAGGACGGGGTCGTGGCGGGCCTGGTGGTGCGCCAGGATATGCAGGAGCTGAATGTGCGCGCCCGGCGGGGAGTCATTCTCTGCGCTGGCGGTTTCGCCATGAACGAGGAGATGCTGCGCAAGTATGCACCTATGCTGACTGTGCCGGGGGGGCTTCCCATCGGCAACCCGGGCGATACCGGCAGCGGCATCCTGATGGGCATGGCGGTGGGCGGTGCGGCCATCAATATGCACGAGGGCTTCGTCAGCCTGCCCTACTATCCCCCCGCCAACATGACCCGCGGCATCGTGATCAACGACAAGGGCCAGCGTTTCATCAACGAGGACGTGTACCACGGCCGGCTGGGGGCCTTCGTGCTGCGCCAGCCGGCGGAGCGCATCTACTTTATCGTTACGGTCGAGCAATACGGCGATTACGAGAAAGTCAGCTACCTCGGTGCACCGGTCGCTGCGACCGGCGAGACGGTGGCGGAACTGGAAGCCGAGCTGGGCCTGCACGAGGGTGTTCTGCAGTACACCCTGGCGCTCTATAACGAGGACTGCGAGCGCGGGCAGGACAGCCTCTACCACAAGGCCCCGGAGTGGCTTACGCCCTTGGAGCCGCCCCTGGTCGCTCTGGATATCACCCCGGGCCGGGGCGCCTTCATACCCTTCTTCACCCTCGGGGGCCTGGACACGAAACCCACCGGCGAGGTGCTCAATACCCAGGGTGAAGTCGTTCCGGGGCTGTTCGCGGCAGGGCGTACAGCCTGCGGCGTGGTGCGTCGCGCCGAGGGTTACAGCAGTGGCATGTCGGTGGGCGACGCCAGTTTCTCCGGCCGACTCGCCGGGCGGCAGGCCGCCGAGGCACCGGTTCACTGACAGTACAGCCACCCGGGTGCTCGCTTGCCGCCACTCTTGTGCCCCCGCTTTCGCCCACCTACCATTGGGCCAGCGGTCGGGACAGTCACCACAATAGATGACTTTTCGGGCCGTCCAGCATTCACCGACCAGCATGGACTCTCACCTATGAAATACCTGCACACCATGGTTCGCGCCCGCGACCTCGATGAAACCCTGGACTTTTATTGCGACAAGCTCGGCCTGGTACAGGTCAAGCGCCACGACAGCGAGGCGGGCCGTTTTTCACTGGTATTCCTGGCGGCGCCCGACGATGTGGAACGGGCGCGAGAGGGCAGCAGCCCGCTGCTGGAAATCACCTGGAACTGGGACCCGGAAGAGTACCAGGGGGGACGCAACTTTGGTCACCTGGCCTACCGGGTCGACGACATCTACGACGTTTGCCAGCGGCTCATGGACAAGGGGGTGACCATCAACCGGCCGCCCCGGGACGGGCACATGGCATTTGTCCGCTCACCCGACGGCATCTCGATAGAGTTGTTGCAGGCCGGGGACGCCCTGCCGCCCCGGGAGCCATGGCAGTCCATGGCGAACACCGGGAACTGGTAATCATAGCCGCCAACTCACAGGCCGCATCCGGCGGCGGCAGCCTGACCACCCGGCTGATCGTCATTCTCACTTTATGCGCCGCAGTGATCATCGGCCTGGGAGTGTTGGTGGATTACCGGCTGTCCCGGGATGACATCCTCGAACGCTTGCAGCAGGAGTCCCGGGAAACCGTGCGCGCGGTCGTTATCGACATCGAAAACTGGCTGGACGGGGTGGAGAGTTCCACCCTGTTGCTGGCTCGCGTACTGGAACAGCGGCACTACTCCGAGGAAGGCCTGGTGCAGATGCTGCGGGACGCGATCGAGGTCAACGCCGACATCTACGGCGCCACCATCGCCGTGGTGCCGTCGCAGCCGGGGGTGGAGCGCGGGTTTGCGCCCTATTTCTTTCGCGACGACGGTGCACTGGACTACGCCGACCTGGCAGACCCACGCTACAACTACCAGCGCCAGGCCTGGTTTCTGGATGCCGTGTCGGCGGGCGAACCCCTCTGGGTGGAACCCTATTTCGACGATGGCGGCGGCAGGGTCCTGATGACGACCTACGCCGTGCCTGTTTTTCGCCGGGATGCGGGCGGCGAACGGTTTCTCTACGCCGTGGTGACCGCGGATGTACCCCTGGCGGAATTGCACGACTATCTGCAGCGCCTGCGCCTCGGCGACTCGGGTTTCGGGATTCTGCTCAGTCGCAGCGGCACGGTCCTCAGTGACAGGAATTCCGCCAATATCATGCGCAATTTCCAGGACACCCTGATCCAGGAACAGGACCAGCAGAGTTGGCAGGAGATGTTCGAGGCGGCGCTGCAGGGCCAGGTGGTCGCCCGGCAGCTGACCTGTACCGGTGTGCCGGGCCGCTGTGTCATCCGCCTCGGCGCGCTGGAATCCACGGGCTGGCCCGTGGGCGTGGTGTACTCGGAAGACGAGATGCTTGCGCCATTGCGGGAGTTTGCACTGAAAACCGCACTGGCGGGCACGCTCACCCTGCTGCTGATGGCTATTGCCGTCGCCATCGTGACCCGCAGGCTCACCCGGCCCCTGACCGAGCTGGCACTGGCCAGCGACCGCATAGCGCAGGGTGACCTCGATGCCCCGCTGCCGGCCGCCAGCGGCAATGACGAAGTCGCCAGGCTGGTACATTCCTTCGCCGGCATGAAACAGGATCTCAAGGCCTATATCGAGGACCTGGAAGTCGCCACCGCCAGGCGCAGCCGCCTCGAGGGTGAGCTGGGGGCGGCAAGAGACATCCAGATGGGGATGCTGCCACAGGGCGGCGAGGCCAGCGAGCGGGACGAGGCCTTCAGTCTCTGGGCCAGGGTACTGCCGGCGCGCTCTGTGGGCGGCGACCTCTACAGCTACTTCCTGCGCGGGCGGCAGCTGTTTTTCGCGGTAGGGGATGTGTCGGACAAGGGGATACCCGCGGCACTGTTCATGGCCAGGGCGATAAGCCTGATCCAGCAACTGGCGGCGACCGCCACGGACCCGGGGGAGGCCATGGCCGCGCTCAACGATCCCCTGACCAGCAACAACGACAACTGCATGTTCCTGACCGTGTTCCTGGGCATACTGGATCTCGACCGCCTGGAGTTGCGTTTTGCCAGTGCCGGGCACACCGCGCCCAGCCTGGTCCGCGGAGCAGAAGTCATGTCGCTGGAACAGGAAACCGGGCCCGCACTGGGGCTGAGCCCGGACCTGAGCTTTCCGGTGAATGTCATTCAATTGCAGCCCGGTGACAGGCTGGCGGTCTACACCGACGGCTTCGACGAGGCGTTCAACGAGCGGGAGGAGATGTTCGGGGTGGACCGCTTCAACGCAGCCCTGCTGGCGGGGCGCGGCCTGCCTGTCGCCGCCGCCGGGAGTGATCTGTTTACCCGGCTGGCCGCCCACGTCGGGAACTCGCCACAGTCCGATGACATCACCCTGTTGCTGCTCGACATAGGGGACCGGGATTCGGGCGCGTCACAGAGCGCCCGGGAATTCACCCGTGGGCCACAGCTGACCGGGCGGGTGGAGGCGTGGCTGCGACAGGAGCTGGGCCAGCACCCGGTGCCGGAGCAGACCCTGGGCGAGTTGATACTGGTGGCCGAGGAGATCGTCTCCAACGTGGACAAGTACGCGGGACTTGCCGCCGACGCCACCATAACCGTTATGGCGATCGCGGAACGGGGCGAGGTTGGCATCGAGGTGCGCGACTGTGGACTGGCGTTCAACCCCCTCGACCAGTCCGGGCTGACCGAGCTGGGCGCGGCTACGAAGAACGCCGTCATTGGCGGTCTCGGGCTGCACCTGATCACCGCACTCACCGACAGGCAAAACTATCGTCGCGAGAATGGCTGCAATATACTGCGGGTCACGAAACTGCTGGAACAGCCGCGGGAATAAGCCCATGAAGGCTCTGATTCTGACGCAGGGGAGCGCCTGACATGCAATTGTCCACCACCTTGGACGTCGACAAGCAAAACTCCGTCGCCAGGGTGGCGCTGGTCGGCGCGCTGAACACGGACACCGCACCGGGCTTTGAAAAGCGACTGTTCGAGGTCCTCGAGGGCGGCCACCAGCTGACCGTGCTGGACATGAAAGACCTCGACTACATCAGCTCCGCCGGCCTGCGGGTAATCTTCAAGGCGGCCAAGCAGGCCAAAGCGTCCGGTCGGCGGATCGCCGCCGCCAATCGCAAACCCCATATCGACAAGGTGTTTGAAATACTCAAGGCGCTACCGGACATGGCGGTTTTCGCCAATGAGCAGGAACTCGACGACTACCTCGATGCCATGCAACGGCGCAGCCGCGGGGAAGAGAGCTAGTCCGCGGCGCCCGGATCCCGCAGGAAATTCAGGATCCATCGCGCCACGCGCTCCCGCTGGGAACTGACTGCCAGTGAGGCCACCCCGTCGGCATAGGTCTTGTCACCGATCATCTCGCGCCGAAACTCCATGATTTCGCGGGAATACTCCGGCACAAACTCCGGGTGGCCCTGGAATGTCAGGATATGGTCGCCGATCTGGCAGACTGCGTTTTCACAGAACTCACTGCTCGCCAGTACCCGTGCGCCGGCGGCGTTGCTCACCACCTGGTCCTGGTGGCTGACCAGGATATCGAAATCCGGGGCCTCGCCGTCGTGCCACCGGGGGGTCGCGTTGAATCGGTGGGTGTGCAGGCCGACCCCCCAGCCCTTGGGCGATTTTTCGGTTTTCCCGCCGAGGGCCTGGGCCACCAGCTGGTGGCCGAAACAGATACCTACCAGCTTTTTGCGGCGGCGGTCGAGCTCCCGCACGAAATCCATCAGGACCGCGATCCAGGGCTTGTCATCGTAGACGCTGGACTTGCTGCCGGTGATCAGGTAGGCGTCGACCTCATCGATATCCGCCGGGTACTCGCCCTGTTCCACATCGTAAACCCGGAACTCGAGCTCCGGGTCGACCTGCCCCAGCAGGCGGATAAACATATCCGGGTATTCCCCGAAGTCGGGCACCCATTCGGGCCTCACTGCGTCAGTTTTCAAAATACCCAGTTTCATCGTGTTCCCGTTACCCCGGAAGTGATACCTGTCGGCGCGACGGCCGAACGCTGAAAAAAATCATCATAGGCACGCTCGCCAGGGCTGTCCATAACACTAAAGGGCTGCATCCGCGGCGCGCCTGGCCCCGAAAATACCCCGGGCATTGTCATCAAAACGCCATCAAACGGTAATAAGCGTGCCACATCGAGGAGGCACTCTGCGCACATGGACGTGCTGAGCCGATTGCATAGCTATGACCGACACCTGTTTGCGAAGGTTTTCAGGCAGGGTGAGCGGCGCATGGTTATCCCCATGGCGAAGGCGCTCTCCCGGTCGGGTGACGGTTATCTGCACCTGCTGATTCCCCTGGTGTTGTGGCAACTGCAACTGGCGGACTTCCCCGACTTCCTTGCCCTGCTGACCCTGGCCCTCGCCCTCGAGCGCGGCCTGTACTGGTCGCTGAAAAACGCACTGCGCAGGCCGCGGCCACAAAACGCCATACCCGGACTGCGCAGCCTCATCACTGCATCTGACCAGTTCAGTTTTCCCTCGGGGCACAGTTCCGGCGCCTTCCTGCTGGCCACCGCACTGGTGATCACCTTTGGCGGCCCGGTGTTTGCCATGTATCTCTGGGCGGGGAGCGTGGCGCTGTCCAGGGTCCTGCTGGGTGTCCATTTCCCGGGCGATATCCTCGCGGGCGGGTTGATGGGCACCGCCCTCGCCCTGGCCAGCGCCACACTGCTGGGAGTGCAGTGACATGAGAATTCTCTACGGTGTGCAGGCCACGGGACAGGGCCATATCAGCCGTGCCCGGGCAATGGCGAAAGCCCTGCAGGACACGGGCGTGGAGGTCACCTGGCTGTTTTCCGGCAGGCCGCGGGACCGCCTGTTCGACATGGAACCGTTCGGCGACTACCTGCACCGGGACGGACTGAGTTTCGTCACGCAGTCCGGTCGTATCCGTTACCGCGCGACAGTCGCCGCCAGCAAACCCTGGCGGTTCCTCCGCGATGCCCGGGCCCTGGACGTGTCGCGCTACGACGCGGTGGTGACCGATTTCGAGCCGGTAACCGCCTGGGCCGGGCGGCTCGCCGGTGCCCGCACCATCGGCATCGGCCACCAGTACGCCTTCGGCCCGGAGACGCCCAGGTCCGGCCACAGCTGGTGGGCGCAGTGGATCATGGACAACTTTGCGCCGGTGGCAACGCCCCTGGGCCTGCACTGGCACCCCTACGCCAGCAATATCCTGCCGCCCATCCTCGACCTCCCTGCCAGGCCCGGCCCGCAGGGGGAGCATTTCCTGGTGTATCTTCCCTTCGAGGACCAGGCAGCGGTGACCGGCCTGTTACGACAGCTTCCCGGCTACCGTTTCGTGCAGTATGCACCGGGCCTGCGCTCGCAATGCCTGGACAACGTGACGCACTGCCCGGCATCGATCGCCGGCTTCAAGCGGCACCTCGCAGGCAGCCGGGGCGTTATCTGCAACAGCGGTTTCGAGCTGGTCAGCGAGTGCCTGCACTGGGGCAAGCCGGTATTTACCAGGCCCCTGCACCGCCAGATGGAGCAGTTGTCCAACGCCCTGGCACTGCAGCAACTGGGCTACGCCACCGTGAGTCGCCAGCTCAGCGCGGCGGAGCTCGCCGACTGGCTGGCACGCCCACCGGTACCCGCGGCCAGGCCCTTCGCCGATGTCGCCCGGGCACTGGCGCTCTGGCTGGCGGACGGCGCGACGGCTTCCCCACGGCAGCTTGCGCAAACCCTCTGGCGGCAGACGGGCAGTTCCCGCGCTCACCGCCCCCCCGGGGATCGCACGCCATTGCCTGTCCCGGCGTCGCCGGAGGCGGTCGCAGCCGCCTGACCCGGGCCCACACCTTGGGCAGCGGCGACAGATAGGGTAATGTGTGACCTCTTTTTTTTACCAGGTTCCGCGCCCGCCATGTTCCGCCAACTCCTGATATCCGCCCTGCTGGTCTGCAGCGGAGTGAGCCACGCCTTTACCGGCAGCGAGGCCTGCAAGGCCTGTCACGCCGGCGAGTATGCCCAGTGGCAGGGCTCTCACCACGACCTGGCGATGCAGTTGCCAACCCCGGAGACCGTCCTCGGGGACTTTGACGACACCGTGTTCAGCTACAACGGAGTGAGTACTCGCTTTTATCGCGACGGCGATAAATTCAAGATACGGACCGATGACGAGGACGGCAAACTCGCCGACTTCACGGTCGAGTACGTGTTCGGCGTCTACCATTTGCAGCAGTACCTGCTGCCCCTGTCACGAGGCCGGCTGCAGGCCCTGAGCATTGCCTGGGACTCCCGACCCGCCGCAGAGGGTGGACAACGCTGGTACCATCTCTACTCCGAAGACGAGAAAATCGACTACCGCGACCCCCTCCACTGGACCGGCCCCTACCAGAACTGGAACACGCGCTGCGCCGAGTGCCACAGCACCGACCTGGTCAAGAACTACAACGCCGCGGAGCGCTCCTTCGACACCACGTTTGCGGAGATCGACGTCGGCTGCGAGGCCTGCCACGGCCCCGGGGAAAAACACCTGGAACTGGCCGCCGGCGGCAAGCTGAAAGATGCACCCAACGGCGGCTTCCCCACCGCACTGGCCCAACGCGGCAGCTGGGCGCTGGCCGAGGGCGCGCATATTGCCCGGCGCACCGAGCCACTGGATTCCCGCGCCCAGGTGGACAGTTGCGGGCGCTGTCACTCGCGCCGGGGCACGCTGGGCGACTACCGCTACGGCACCGACCTGCTGGCCACGCACCGGGTCGCCCTGCCGCAACCGCCGCTCTACTACCACGACGGGCAGGTACGGGACGAGAATTACGTCTACGGCTCCTTCCTCCAGAGCAAGATGCACCTGGCCGGCGTGGTGTGCAGCAATTGCCACGAGCCCCACAGCCTCGCCCTGCGGGCGCCCGGCAATAGCGTGTGCGCCCAGTGCCACGTGCCGCAGCAATACGATACCCCCGGGCATCACCATCACCCGGCGGAGTCCAGCGGTGCCCTGTGCGCCAATTGCCACATGCCGGAAACCACCTACATGGGCGTGGACGCGCGCCGCGACCACAGTATGCGGGTACCGCGCCCCGACCTGAGCGTGATGATGGACATCCCCAACGCCTGTAACGGCTGCCATCAGGACAAGAGCGCCCAGTGGGCGCTGGACACGACGCGGAGCTGGGGCGCGCAGTACCGGGACACCGGCAAACATCCGGCCCGCGCCTTCGAGCGCTTCGACCTGGGTGATCGCAGCGTGGTTCCGGTGATCGCGGCGCTGGCCAATGACCCCGCCGCGGCGCCGATCTGGCGGGCCACCGCCCTGGAGGCGCTGGGCCAGGCGGGCGGCCGGGACGCGATCCAGAGCGTGACATCCGTGCTGTACGACGACGACCCCATACTGCGCGCCAGCGCCGTGCGCTCGCTCGGCTTCATGCCACTGCACCAGCGCTACCAGCTGTTGCAGCCACTGCTGGAAGACGAGGTCGATACAGTGCGCATGGAGGTCGCCCAGTCACTGGCAGGTGTGCCCCTGGACCAGGTGAGCCCGGAGCAGGCCCGGGCACTTGAACGGCTGTTCCGCTGGTACCTGGGAATCCAGGCACTGCATGCCGATATGCCCGAGACACAGTTGCAGAAAGGTGTCTTTTACGCCGAGCGGGGCGACCTGCCCTCCGCCGAGGCGGCATACCGGGAGGCCCTGCTGTTGAACAGGCAGCTGGTGCCGGCCTACCTCAACCTCGCCGACCTGCTGCGCAGCCTGAACCGCGATGACGAGGCCCGGGAACTGATGCTGGAAGTGCTGCAGTTTGCACCGGACAACGGGCCCACCCTGCACTCGCTGGGCCTGCTCGAAGCCCGCAGTGGCACCCCGGAAAAGGCGCTGGAATACCTGGGCAGGGCCGCGGCACTGGAGACGGATGGCAGCCGTCACCGCTTCGTGTACGCCATAGCCCTGCACGATCTGGGCCAGCCGCAGGAGGCGGTCCGGCAGTTGCAGGCGCTGTTGCGCCAGCTACCGCGCAGCGAGGACGTGCTGCTGGCGCTGGCGAACTACACGGCAGAGCTGGGTGACAAGGACAAGGCGCGGGGCTATGCCCGGACCCTGACGGAAATCTCCCCCGGGAACACGGCCTACCAGGAGCTGCTGAAAACCCTGAAGTAGGGGGCATCAACGTGCCGGGGCCCGCGGATTCCCCGTCGTTGAACCTACAGGGGCTTGAACACCAGGTGGACAGTGACCGGGACCGCGGCGCTGATGGCCTTCAGGCCGGCGACTGACTGCAGGGCGGCCACACCGGCCTCCAGGCCGAAATCGGCCGCGTTGACAATGACCGGGGCCGGAGTGAACAGCTGGAAACCGCCGTTTGCTGCCCCGGTGATGACCACCGGCACCGTAAAGGCCTTCTCGACGCCGTGCAGGGCCAGGGTAAATGTCAGGTCAGTGACCATCGTTCCGGCTCCGGCCAGGCTGGCGACCAGTTCCGGGGCCACCGTGGCACTGGCCGTGGCTGTCGGGAAGGTGGCTGTTTCAAACAGCATCTCCCGCATACGCTCGTTGCGAATCGGAATCAGGGTCTCCACGCTGTCCAGGCTGATGGTCAGCCGGGCCTTGCCATCCTTGCCCAGGCTTCCCTGCACTGACGCAAAGCGGTGGAGCTCGGCGACACTGTCGTTTTTTATCGAGACAAAATTGACCGCGGAACCGGCGCCATCGAGTTCCCACTGCGCCTGGGCAGCGGTGGCGCCTGTGAGTAATGCGGCAAGGGTAATCACCCGGGCCAGGCCGTTGATTGCAGTTGTCATTCGCTTTGCTCTCCTCAATTTGCCATTTGCTCCACCGGCTGCGACCTCAGGCCACGATCTCCGCCAGATCACCTTTTTCCTCCAGCCAGGACTTGCGGTCTCCGGCCCGCTTCTTGGCCAGCAACATATCCAGCATCTGGTTGGTGCCGTCCCCAGCGTCGAGCACGAGCCGCACCAGGCGTCGTGTGTCCGGGGCCATGGTGGTCTCACGTAATTGTAGCGGATTCATTTCGCCCAGACCCTTGAAGCGCTGGACGTTGACCTTGCCCTTTTTCTTCTCCGCCTCGATCCGGTCCAGCACACCCTGTTTTTCGCCCTCGTCCAGCGCATAGTAGACGTCCTTGCCCACATCGATGCGATACAGCGGCGGCATGGCGACGAACACGTGACCCGCAGCGACCAGGGGCCGGAAATGCCGGACAAACAGCGCGCAGATAAGCGTGGCGATATGCAGGCCGTCGGAATCCGCATCCGCCAGGATACAGATTTTATGATAGCGCAGGCCGGCCAGGTCGTCGCTGGCCGGATCCACGCCCATCGCCACCGAGATGTTGTTTACTTCCTGGGAAGCGAGTATCTCCTGGGAGTCCACCTCCCAGGTATTGAGAATCTTGCCGCGCAGGGGAAGGATTGCCTGGAACTCCCGGTCCCGGGCCTGCTTGGCCGAGCCGCCTGCCGAGTCACCCTCCACCAGGAACAACTCGCCCCGGGAGGGATCATCCCCGGAGCAGTCCGCCAGCTTGCCCGGCAGTGCGGGACCCGAGGTTACCCGCTTGCGCACTACTTTTTTGGCGGAGCGCAGCCGGCTCTGGGCGTTGCTGATACACAGCTCCGCCAGCTTCTCCGCCTCTTCCGTATGCTGGTTCAGCCAAAGGCTGAAGGCGTCCCTGGCGACACCGGAAACAAATGCCGCCGCCTCCCGGGACGACAGCCGCTCCTTGGTCTGGCCGGAAAACTGCGGATCTTCCAGCTTGGAGGACAGGATGTAGCAGCAGCGATCCCAGACATCGTCCGGCGCCAGTTTCACGCCCCGGGGCAGCAGGCTGCGCAACTCACAGAAGTCCCGCATGGCCTCCAGCAGGCCAGTGCGCAGGCCGTTGACGTGGGTGCCCCCCTGGGCGGTGGGAATCAGGTTGACGTAGGACTCGGCAACAACCTCGCCGCCCTCGGGCAGCCACTGCACCGCCCAGTCGACGCCCTCGTTGCTGCCGCTGAAACTGCCGACAAACGGTACCTCGGGAATCACCGGAAAATCGATGGTGGCATCCGCCAGATAATCGGTGAGGCCGTCCTCGTAATACCACTCGTCGGTCTCGCCGGATTTCTCCTCGGTGAACTTCACCCGCAAGCCGGGGCACAGCACCGCCTTGGCACGCAGCACGTGGCGCAGGCGGGACACGGAAAAAGTCACCGAGTCGAAATAGCGGGGATCGGGCTGGAACGTCAACGCGGTACCCGTGTTGCGCTTGCCGCAGCTGTCGATAACCTCCAGCTCGGTTTTCTTCTCACCTCCGGCAAAGGTCATGCGGTAGACCTGGCCGTTGCGGCGGATCACCACTTCCAGTGCGCTGGACAGGGCGTTGACCACGGAAACCCCGACACCGTGCAGGCCCCCGCTGTACTGATAGTTCTTGCTGGAAAACTTGCCCCCGGCATGCAGGGTACACAGGATAACCTCGACACCGGGCTTGCCCTGTTCCGGGTGCATGTCCACCGGCATGCCGCGGCCATCGTCGGCAACCGTCACCGAGCCATTGCGGTGCAGTATTACATCGATCTGGCTGGCGTGCCCGGCCAGGGCCTCATCGACGCTGTTGTCGATGACCTCCTGGGCCAGGTGGTTCGGGCGGGAGGTGTCGGTGTACATGCCCGGGCGCTTGCGCACGGGCTCGAGCCCGGTCAGGACCTCGATATCTTCAGCGGTGTAGTTGCTCATGGTAATGGCTTGTCTGCTTGCAGTGGCTGGTGAAATTGAAAACGCGCCCTATTGTACCGGGGCGGGATGAACTACGCGATGGAACTGGCTGCCGCAGCGCGGAAGAATTACTTGTAGCCGCCGGACTCGAGGTCTACGTTGAATGTCACGCCGCGAACCCGCGACACCCCCGTGTGCAGGCTGCCGTCCTCGTTCAGCTCCAGCCAGCGATAGCCCGGCGGCGCGGGGTCAGCCCTGAAATTGACGCTGTTCGGCGCGAACTGCACGCAGGTGGATGGTGACGCCATCAACAGAATCTCCCCATGGCGGCGGTCGATCTGCTGGTGTACATGCCCCCACAGCACACCCCTTACGCCCGGGAAGCGCTCGAGCAGTGCAAAAAACTCCGCCGCGTCGGCCACCATTTGCTGATCCAGCCACTCGCAGCCGACCTTCACGGGCTGGTGATGCAGGCAGACCAGTGAGTAGAGACCCTCCGCGGCCGCGGCCCGCAAGGCCTGCTCCAGCCTGGCCAGCTCCGTCGCACCCAGTTCACCGCCGACCTCACCGGGCACCTGTGAATCCAGCATGACAACCTGCCAGCGACCCAGCCTGAGCTCGCGACACAGGCGCAGGGGCCGGTCGGCGACGCTGGCCATGTTGTCGCGGTTGTCGTGGTTGCCGGGCAACCAGCAGTGGGTATCGGTCAGTTGGGTGAAGTACTGCTGCAGTCGCCGGTAGGCCTCCAGGGAGCCCTGGTCCGACAGGTCGCCGGTACCCAGCAAGAGATCGATCGCCGGACGCTCGCTCTTGACCAGGTCGATGACCGCCTGCAAGGAGTGATCGGTATCCATGCCAAGCAGGGTGCCACCCTGGGACTTGCACAGGTGAGTGTCGGTCAACTGCACCACCCGGACGGTGCCACCGGGGTAATCGATAACCTCACTACTGGCTGGGGACTGGGACATGGGCCTGGTCAGAAAAGACCGCCTTCGAGTCCCGGGCCGGCACTCGCGCGACCATTCTGCAGGCAGTGTTCCAGCCAGTCCGCCATGAACCGGTTCTGCTGCGACTTTTCGTCCTGCTGGTGCATCCGCTCATTGGGATACTGGTAGCGGGCTGCTATCTTGCGGTGTGACTGGAACATGCCCACCTCGAGCATGCCGGCGTCGTGGTAGGCCCTGACCTCTACCCGCAGGCGCCCCAGCCATTTGTCATGCGCGTGGTGCTGGTGCAACTGGAAAATCGTCGTATAGCGGCAGCGCTCGATCACTTTCAGCACGACCCGGGCGTCGCCGACGGAAAAGTCACGGCTGTTGCTGTTCTCGTAATCGGGGAAAAGCCGCAGCAGACGCGCATAGTTGGCCTCGCACACCGCGTGCATTTCTGCCAGATCCAGCTTGAAGGGCTTTTTTTTCGCCCGCTGCAACATCATTTCCAGACCAACATCCGCCTAAATAAGCATGGTAAAAGGATTCACTTGCGAACACGCTGTCGATACGCCGACGCTGCCAAAGTGTAACACCTAGGTTGACACAGTCGACGAGCAAAATGCACCTTTTCGTTCCAGCTTCAATAAATGCAAGCCACGTCGCAAACTGCTACTATCGTGCTCGCTTTTACCAACCAGATAATTCTAGGGACTATCGCATGAAACGAACCTTGGCCGCGTTGCTGGCGTCGGGCATTTTACTCGGATCGGGGCTGGTGCAGGCGGAATCCCTCCGCGACATCTATGAACTGGCACTGGAAAACGATGCCCAGTTGAAGGCCGAGCAGGCCCAGTACCTGGCGAGGAAAGAGACGGAGAACCTGTCACGCGCCGCCCTGCTGCCGCAGGTGAGCACGTCCTATACCTATACCGACTCGGACTCTGACCGAAATGCACAGAGCCGCGATTTCACCTCGCCGGGCCTGCCGATCCTGGACACAAAGTCCAACACTGACATCACCAGCGATGGCTACAGCGTGTCACTCAACCAGGCACTGTTCGACCTGCCGGCCTGGTTCAGCTTCCAGTCCGGCAAGGAGATCAGCAAGGAGGCGGAAGCCACCTTCGCCGGCAACCAGCAGAATCTTATCGTGCGGGTCGTCGAAGCCTACCTGCTGGTGCTGCGGGCCCAGGACAACCTGGCGGCTTCCCGCGCGCAGGAGCGGGCATTCGAGCGCCAGCTGGAGCAGAGCCAGCAGCGCTTCGAGGTCGGCCTGATCGCCATTACCGACGTGTACGAAGCCCAGGCGGCCTTCGACCTGTCCAGGGTCAACCGTATCGTGGATGAAAACAATGTGTCAGTGGCCATGGAGCGCCTGTCAGTGCTGACCGGCCAGTATCCCGGCACCCTGAATGTGCTCAGGGAGGATCTCGAACTCAAGTTGCCCGACCCCATCGACCGCGCGGCCTGGGTGGATTTTTCCCTTGAGAATAATTTCAACCTGCAGGCCGCCAGGCACCAGGAAGAGGCTGCCAGGCAGAACGCCAAAGCCAACAGGCTCGAACACGCGCCCAAGGTCAGCGGCGGCTACGAATACTCGGACTACAGCACCAACGGTGATCTCGACGTCAAGCCCAGTACCGGCTTCGAAACCTCCCCGGACTTCGACCTGGAACAGAATCTCTGGCAGCTTCGGGTAGACCTGCCGCTGTACAGCGGCGGCGCCATCAGCGCCAGACGACGCCAGTCCTCCCAGGAGTACAATGCGGCCCGGGAAAACCTGATCAACCTGACCCGCAACACCGTGACCAGCACCCGCTCCCTGCATATGACGGTGATCAGCGACGTCTCGCGGGTAGAGGCGCGCAAGAAGAGCATCGTGTCATCCCAGAGCGCCCTGGACGCCACCCAGGCCGGCTATGAGGTGGGAACCCGCAACGTGGTGGATGTGCTGAACGCCCAGAACACCCTGTTTGTCGCCCAGCGGGACTACTCCAACAGCCGTTACGACTACATCCTGAACATGCTGCGACTGAAAGAGCAGGCCGGGCTGCTGAGCCCCCAGGATGTCTACAACCTCGACTCCTTCCTGGTTGCCGCGCCACCGGCCACCGCCGCCACCAAGTAGGCGGGTCAATCCCCCGCCAGCTGCCGGCTTACCAGCTCCAGCAGGCGGGCACTGGCGCCGCGATTTGCCGCGACTACCCGGATTCCCGCCAGGCCCATGCGCTGGCGGCGCGCAGGGTCCGCCAGCAATTCAAGCAGGCAGGCATCCAACCCGGCCGCCGAGTCCAGCCGCACCAGCGCACCCTCGTCGCACAACAAATCGCTTACCCCCGCGAAATTCTCCATGTGGGGCCCCGTGACCGCCGGCACTCCCCAGGCCGCCGCCTCCAGCACGTTGTGGCCCCCGTGCCCCAGCAGCGAACCGCCGAAAACAGCGACCGTGGCGGTACCCAGCAGCAACAGCAACTCCCCCATGGTATCCCCCAGCAGAATGTCATCCGCAGCCCCGGGGCTGCCGCCGCCAGAGCGGCGCAGCACCTGCCAGCCCTGCCCGGTGCAGAGAGCGTACACCTCGGCGAATCGCTCGGGATGGCGGGGCACCAGCACCAGCAGGCAATCCCCGAGCGCGTCCCTGATCCTGCGGTAGGCCGCCAGTATCAACTGCTCTTCACCCGGGTGGGTGCTGGCCGCTACCAGCACCGGGCGATCGCCAGCGCTGAAGCGCTGGCGCAGCTGCGCGGCCGCGGCGCGCAGCCTGTCATCCAGCACCAGGTCAAATTTGGTATTGCCGGTCACCTGCAGGGCCGACGGCGAGGCCCCCAATGCGAGGAAGCGCTCACTATCAGCCTGACTCTGGCAGGCAAAGGTACTCACCTTGCCCAGCATCTGCCGGGTAAGGCCCGGCAGCCGTGCATAGCCGCTGGCGGAGCGCTCCGACAGGCGGGCATTGGCCAGCAGGATATCGCAACCCGCGGCTCTCGCCCGGTGCAGCATATTGGGCCACAGCTCGGTTTCCATGATCACCAGAAGCCGCGGCCGGGTGCGTCGCAGGAACCGCCCCAGGGAACCCGGCAGGTCCCAGGGGGCGTAGACGTGAAAGACCCGACCGCCGAACAGGGCGCGCACCCGTTCCGACCCGGTGGGCGTCGTGGTGGTAAACACGACGGGGTAATCCGGGAACCGCAGCAGCAGGGATTCCACCAGTGGCGCCGCCGCAAGGGATTCGCCCACGGACACCGCGTGTACCCAGATGGCCGGGGCCGCGTCGGGTCCGCGCCCGGGAAAACACCCAAAGCGTTCCGCCAGGCGTCGCCGATAGGCCGGCGCCCGGCGCGAACGCCACAACAGGCGCAACACCAGCAAGGGCAGCAGGCAGTAGTACAGGGCGCTGTAGAACAGGCGCATGGAAACTCCGGGGCCGCGCGATATCAGCCGGCAGCATAACGTCAGCCCACCTGTCCCGCCAGCCAATGCACCGGGTCGGCGCCACCGGCCGAGCGCCGGACACCTGCGCCTTCGCCTGCAGCGGTGCCGGTTGCGGTACACTGGGCGCTTTCAGTTTCAGGTGAGCGGCCATGAGCGGGCAGACGCTGCACGTAGACATCGCGATTATCGGTGGCGGCATCGCCGGGCTCTGGACCCTGAACCAGTTGCGCAACCGCGGCTACAGCGCCGTGCTGTTTGAACGCGAAGCCCTGGGCAGCTACCAGACCATCGGTTCCCAGGGAATGATCCACGGCGGGGTCAAATACGCCCTCGCGGGGATCTGGGGCGGTGCCGCCGAAACGGTCTCGGCGATGCCCGCCACCTGGCGCGCGTGCCTGGCGGGCAAGGGCAAGGTGGACCTGCGCGGCTGCAAGGTGCTGAGTGAGGATTTCTTTCTCTGGTCAGGCGCTGACCTGCCATCCCGCCTGGGCTCCTATTTTGCCAGCAAGCTGTTGCGCGGGCACGTTCGCAAGGTGGCAGCCGCCGATTACCCCGCCCCGCTTCGATCCCCCGACTTTCACGGCCAGGTCTACCGCCTGGCCGACCTGGTGCTGGACGTGCCCTCACTGGTCGACACCCTGGCCCGGCGCCAGCAGGATGCGATTTTCGCCATCGACTGGCGCCACTGCGCCCTGCAGTGCGATGGCCGCCGGGCGGCATTGGCACTGGCCGACTGCACGGTGCTGCCGCAGCAGTGGCTACTCACCGCCGGCGCGGGTAATGCGGCGCTGTTGGCACAACTGCAGAGCGCTCAGCCGGCCATGCAGTGCCGGCCCCTGCAGCAGGTACTGGTGAGGCACCAGTACCCGGAGCCCTTCTACGGCCACTGCATGGGTGGCAACCCGTCGCCGCGCCTGACGGTATCCAGCCACCGGGATCAGTGGGGGCGGCCGGTGTGGTACCTGGGGGGAGACCTTGCCGCCGACGCGGCGGAGGAAGCCCCCGAATCCCTGATCGAGCGGGCTCGCAACGAACTGGCGGAACTGCTGCCCTGGCTGGACCTGGGCGATACCGAGTGGGCCACCTTGCGGCTGGACCGGGCCGAGCCGCGCCAGGTGGCCTCGCAGCGGCCCGACAGCGCCTTCGTCGGCAAACTCGACGGTGTCGACAATGCCCGCGCCGCCTGGCCCACCAAGTTGACCCTGTGCCCGGACCTGGCGGACGAATTCGAGCGCCAGCTGGCGGTGGAGCATATACTGCCGCGCTACCCGCAGGATCTGTCAGCGCTGGCGAGCCTGGCACGGCCCGCTATCGCCAGGCCCTACTGGGATACCCTGTTCCGATGAGCTGGCTGCGGGAGCTGGGGGCTACCGGGTTACAGGTCAGCGCACTGGGGCTGGGCACGGTGAAGCTGGGGCGCAACCAGGGGGTGAAATACCCCGCGCGGTTTGCGCTGCCGGACGAGCGCAGCGCCCGCGAGTTGCTGGTCCTCGCCCGGGAACTCGGCATCAATCTGCTGGACACGGCACCAGCCTATGGCAGCAGTGAGGAGCGGCTGGGGCGCCTGCTCGCCGGCAAGCGGCCCGACTGGATCCTGTGCAGCAAGGTGGGCGAGGAGTTCGAGCAGGGGCGGTCGCGGTTCGACTTTTCCCCGGAGCACACCCGCGAGTCCGTACTGCGCAGCCTGCGCCGCCTGGGGACCGATGTGCTCGATATCGTGCTGGTCCACTCGGATGGCAGGGACCTGCAGATCATCGAGCAGATGGGCACACTCGAGGTGCTGGCACAGCTCAAGCGCGAGGGCCTGCTGCGCGCCTTTGGCATGTCCACCAAGACAGTGGCAGGCGGACTCGCGGCCGCCGCGGTCTGTGATGTCGTGATGGTGACCTACAGCGCGGCGCAGCAGGCGGAGCGGCCCGTGCTCGATGAATGCGCCCGCCTGGGGCGGGGCGTCCTGGTGAAAAAGGTGCTGGACAGCGGCAATCTGGCGGGGACTGCCGGGACTCCCGATACCGGTCTCACCCCGCGGCAGGCCAGCCTGGCGCTGGCGTTGGCGCATCCCGGTACCAGCGCGGCTGTCGTCGGCACCATCAATCCCCTGCACCTGCGCGCCAACGTCGAGGCGGCCCGGCAGGCAATCGCGAAGGCGCTACTCGGCTGAGCCCGGCGCCCCTCGAATCCTGCTGACAATCGCGCTGGTGGACAGCTCTTCGACAAAGTCCAGCACCTGCACCTGGCCGCCATAGGCCTCTACGATCTCCCAGCCGACAACGCCCTCCTTGTCCCGGTAGTCCCCACCCTTGACCAGGACATCGGGTTGCAGCACCTGCAGCAACTGCCGCGGGGTATCCTCCTCGAAGCACACCACCCAGTCCACCGCCTCCAGTCCTGCCAGCACCGCCATACGGCGGTCCGCCGGGTTGATGGGCCGGCCCTTGCCCTTCAGGCGCCGGACGGAATCGTCGCTGTTGACCGCCACTACCAGCCGCTCGCCCAGTCGCTTCGCCTGCTCCAGGTAGGCAACGTGGCCCGCGTGGATAATGTCAAAACAGCCGTTGGTGAACACCACCCGCTCTCCCTGGCTGCGGGCATCCGCCACCGCCACCTGCAACTGCTCGAGGCTCAGCACGCCGCGCCCGGAACCCAGGTCCTGCTGCATGGCCCGGCGCAACTCCGGCGCGCTGACCACCGCGGTACCCAGTTTGCCCACCACGATACCGGCGGCGATGTTGGCCAGGGCAGCCGCCCTGGCCAGGCCCGCCCCGGCCGCAAGCACCGCGGCGAGGACGGCGATAACCGTATCCCCGGCACCGGTCACATCAAATACTTCCCGCGCCCGGGCCGGCAGGTGCAGCTCCTCCTGCCCCGGGCGCAACAGGGTCATGCCGTGCTCACCGCGTGTTACCAGCAGCGCCTCGAGTTCCAGGTCTGCCATCAGCCGCTCACCCCGGGCGACGAGCTCTGCCTCCGTGGGGCAGGGGCCGACCACGGTCTCCAGCTCCTGCAGGTTGGGGGTCAGCAATGTCGCCCCGCGGTAGCGACCGAAATCGCTGCCCTTGGGATCGACCAGCACGGGAATGGCCCGTTCCCGGGCAATCGCGATCAGCGGCCCGGGGTCCGCCAGGGCGCCCTTGGCGTAATCAGACAGCACCAGTACCTGGCAGCCCGCCAGCAGCGCATCCATATCGCCCGCCATGGCAGCGGAAGCGGCGACGGGCGGCTGCTCGAAATCCAGCCGTATCAACTGCTGGTGGCGGCTGATCACCCGCAGCTTGGTTGTGGTGGCGCTCCCGGGCAGGCGGGTGAAGACGCAGTCCACGCCGGCGCCGGTGAGCATGTCCTGGAGTGAACCGGCCATTTCATCATCGCCGGTATAGCCCGCCAGCCGCACAGCGCTGCCCAGGGCAGCCACGTTGAGCGCGACGTTCCCCGCGCCGCCGGGGCGATCGCTGATGTGCTCGACCCTGACCACCGGCACCGGCGCCTCCGGGGAGATGCGCGAGGCGGGACCGGTCCAGTAGCGGTCCAGCATGATATCTCCCAGCACGAGCACGCGAGCGGTATTGAAGCGGGGCATGTCATCTTTCATTGTTACTGTTTTCCTCGGCCCGGACTGCCCTGGTGGACACGCCGTCGGGCAAATAGCATACCATGGCGGCCTCGCGGTACCGCCTGCCCCTGCGCTTGCCAGCACCGCGCAAACCAGCTAATTTGCCCTCCCCCGCCGCCACGCCGAGAGCCCCCAGCATGATTCCCGACCTGCCGATCGACATCGACCTCATCAAGGGTTTCCTGGCGCCCGATGAGGCAATCGCCCTGTACGAGCACGCACTGCAAGCCAGCACCGCCGGCCCGGTGCTGGAGATCGGCAGCTACTGCGGCAAATCCACGGTATGCCTGGGCCTGGCCTGCCAGCGCAGTGGCAGCACCCTGTTCGCGCTGGACCACCACCGGGGTTCGGAAGAGCACCAGCCTGGCGAAATGTTCCACGACCCCGAGCTGTATGACAGCGGCGCCGCGGTGATGGACAGTTTCAGGGAGTTTCGCAGCAATGTCAGGGCGGCCGGCCTGGAGGAGGTGGTGGTGCCAATCGTGGCGGGCTCGGAAGCGGCGGCCAGGCACTGGAATACGCCCCTGGGGATGGTGTTCATCGATGGCGGCCACAGCCTCGAGGCCGCCCTGGCGGACTATCGCTGCTGGGCGGTGCACGTGGTACGCGGTGGGGTCCTGGCGATACACGACCTGTTTGCCGACGCCCACGAGGGCGGCCAGGCGCCCTATGCGGTCTACCGCCTGGCGCTGGCTTCCGGGCTGTTTGAGCCGCTGGGGCAGGTCAACAGCCTGGGGCTGCTGCGGCGTCTCTGAAGGCGGCCGCCCGCCGCCGGCTCAGTCGGCCTTGAGGCGACGCTTGCGGGGCCTTTCGGCCAGCTCTGCTGCAAGCGCTTCACCCACCAGCTCGACCCGGGTAAAGAGGTTTGCGGCGGGGGTGTGGCCGGTGAGCGCATCGGCCGCCAGCAGAATCGCGCCGGCGGTCCAGGTGGGTTTTTCATCCGGCCACAACAGGTCCTCGACCAGCTGGTAACCGGTCCAGTAGGAGCCGTCACTGGTGCGCCACTGGTGCAGCCAGCTGTAGACCTCCACCGCGCGGGCGTGATCCCCGGCGGCCAGCAGTGCCATCACCAACTCGCAGGATTCGGCTATCGTGACCCATGGTTGCTGCTTTTCACAGCGGCAGCCCAGCTTGTCCTCGACGAACTCGTCCCAGCGGGACGCCAGCCGGGCCTGGGCCTCGCGACCGCTGTAGACGCCTGCAAGGACAGGGTAAAACCAGTCCATGGAGTAGCGCGACTTGCTCGCCCAGGTGCGATCGAAACGCTCGGGTTTGTGCCGCAGGGCCTCCCCCAGGGCATCCCGGGCGAGCGGCCAGTGCGGTCGCGCCTCCCCCAGGGTGCGCGCGATATTGATCGCGCACTCGAGACTCTTGTAAATGGAGCTGCAGCCGGTAACCAGCGCATCGCCCTTGGGCGTGCCATCGCTTTCGACCGCCCAGTGGATCTCGCCGTGCTCGGTCTGCAGTGACAGGACAAAACCGATCGCCCTGTCGATCGTCGGCCACATCTGGCCGAGAAAGTCCCGGTCGCCCGTGACCAGGTGGAAATGCCAGAGGCCGGTGGCGATATAGGCGACGAAGTTGCTCTCGCGCCGCTCGCAGTTGTCGATTTCCTCGCCCCGGTAGGAGGCCCACCAGCTGCCGTCCTCGAGCTGCATACCTGCCAGCCAGGCGTAGGCCCGACGGGCTGCCGCATACTCGCCGCCCACAGTGAGCCCCATGGCGGCTTCCACATGGTCCCAGGGGTCTGTGTAGCCGCCGTCGAACCAGGGGATCTCGCCGCTGTCGTGCTGTGTATCCAGGATGAACTGCACCGTGGGACGCAGGAATTCGTGGGGGAAAAGACCCCGGCTCAGGTAAAGGCCGCTCACAGGGACGCCTCCTTGCGAAAATACATAACCACACTCTTGCCCATGACGGGGTTCATAAGTTTCTCCGCTGTGCGGGTGAGGGCGGGGCGCTCCATGATGTCCCACACCAGCAGACGGTGATATTGCCGCACAAGCCAGTTGCTGTCCCTGTTTTTCCAGAACAGGCATTTCAGCCACCAGAAGGGCACGTGCAGCGCGTGCGCCCAGTGGCGGTGGTAGTGATTGAAGCCCAGCCCCTCGATCTCGCTGCGCAGCTCGCCGGAGCGGAAGATGCGCAAATGCCCACCGGGAGTATTGTAGTAACCGTCACTGAGCGCCCAGCAGATTTTTTCCGGCCAGCGCCGGGGCACACTGGCGCAAAACAGGCCGCCGGGCTTGAGCACCCGCTCGATTTCGCGCAGCGCCGCGCGGTAGTCCGGTATGTGCTCCAGCACCTCGCTGCAGATGATCTTGTCGAAAGTGTCGTCGGCGAAGGGCAGGGCCAGGGCGCTGGCCGCTGACAGGCCGAAGGATTTCGCCGCATTGCCGGGCTCGTCAAAATCGCTGAATTTCTGCCGGGTGGTGACCAGGTCGTCGAGGGACAGGTCCACGCCCACCGAGTGGACGTCTGCGGCCAGGTAGGCGGAGATCACGTGCCGCCCCTCGCCACAGCCAAGGTCCAGCACCCAATCGCCGCTGGCCAGGGGAAAGTGGGCGAATTCAACGGTCTGCATGCAGCACCTGCCGGTAGTAATCGACCATCTGGCCGGCGCAGACATCCCAGCTGAACTGCGCGAGGATGCGCTCCCGGCCCCTGGCCCCCAGCTCTGCCCCGCGCTGTGGTTCGCGCAGCAGCGATTCGATCGCCTCCTCCAGCGCGGTGACATCCCTGGCCGGCACGATCAGGCCGGCGTCCCCCACCACCTCAGGCAGGGCACCGCCGTCCGAGGAAATCACGGGGACACCACAGGCCATGGCCTCACCGGCCGGCAGGCCGAAGCCCTCGTATACCGAGGGGACAACGGCAATGGCCGCCTCGGCGTAGTACTGCACCATTTGTTCCGTGGTGATCCCGCTGACGAAGCGGACCCTGTCCGCAATGCCCAGCTTGTGTACGAGTTTTTCTGTCTTGCCGCCGGGGCGCGGCTTGCTCACCACCAGCAGTTCCAGGTCGGGGTAGCGGGGCAACAGCCGGGCGTAGGCGCGCAACAGGTAGCGCAGCCCCTTGAGGGGCGCGTCGGCGGAGCAGGTGGCCATCAGCCGCAGCGGGTTGCGCTCGACCCCCGCCAGGGGTCGGAAAACCCCGGTGTCGATGCCGTTGTGAACCAGGCCGATACCCGCCGGCTGGAGGCCGAAATCCCGGGCGATGTCCTGGCGTGAACAGTCCGACACGGTGACCACGTGGCGCAGTTGTTTGATCACCTTTTTCTGCATATTGAGGAAGGAGTGCCAGCGGCGAATCAGCAGGCGCTCGTACCAGCCATGCGCCGCCTTCAGGGCAATACGCAGGTCACTGGTGATAGGGTGGTGTACGGTTGTCACCAGCGGCAGGCCCATGGCCTGTATCTCCAGCATGCCGTAGCTCAGGCTCTGGTTGTCGTGGATCAGGTCGTAGTTGTGGCCGTGCTCACGCAGGTAGCGAACCGCCCGGCGGCCGAACGTATAGGGCTCGGCAAAACCGCCGGTCAGCTTGCTGCACCACTCGATCATATCGGTCAGGGACGCCAGGTTGCGCGGGCGCAAGGACCGCAGGCCGTTCTCAAACAGGTCCATGCTGGGCAGGCGGATCAGCCGCACCCGCGGGTCCAGCTGCGGGTAGGGAGGGCCGGAGATGACGTCCACGCGATGGCCGGCTTCCACCAGGGCCTTGCTGAGGTAGTTCAGGTACACCCCCTGGCCGCCGGCAAAGGGCTGGCTGCGATAGCCCAGCAGGGCAATGCGCAGCGCTGCAGGCGCAAGCGGCTCCACACCGGGGTCGCCCCGGGCGGTTGTCGTCCGGGTATCGAGCTGCAATAAATCCAGGTGCCTGATAACGGCTTCCCCTCAGGTTTGTTCGCCGAAAATGGATACACGGACTTGGAACTGGCAGGCAGGCGATGACGTGGCGCGATGCACAAATGGCAGTTCGCATGCCGAAAGAGCTCACATTTTAATCAGGGCCCTCGCAAAAATCCAGCACCTTTACCACCGCGCACCGGGCCGGCCGGGACCGCGAAAGTCGCCACAGGCGGCGCTTTGTCGCTATAATCCGCCGCTGATTCCCAGGACGTTTTGCCCATGCCAGCTACACCCTACAAAGGCATCATTCTGGCCGGCGGTTCCGGTACCCGGCTGCACCCACTGACCAGCACCGTCAGCAAGCAGCTGATGCCGGTCTACGACAAGCCCATGATCTACTACCCGCTGGCCACGCTCATGCTGGCCGGCATCAGGGATATCCTGGTTATCACGACACCGCGGGACCAGCTTGCATTCAGCGACCTGCTGGGCGATGGCAGCCAGTGGGGTGTCAATATCGCCTACACCGTACAGCCCAGCCCGGACGGCCTGGCCCAGGCCTTCATCCTGGGTGCCGATTTCATCGGCAACTCACCGGCCAGCCTGGTACTGGGGGACAACATCTTCTACGGCGGCGGTTTTACCAAAAAACTGCGGAATGCGGCCAGCAGTGATCGCGGCGCCTCGGTGTTCGCCTACTACGTGCAGGACCCGGAACGCTACGGGGTGGTGAGCTTCGATGCCGACGGCGTGGCCCAGGACATCGAGGAAAAGCCCGCCAGGCCGCGCTCCCATTACGCCGTCACCGGCCTGTACTTTTACGACAACGACGTGGTGGATATCGCCCGGGACATCCGCCCCTCGCCCCGGGGTGAACTGGAGATCACCGACGTCAACAAGGCCTACCTGGCAAGGGGTGACCTGCGGGTGGAGGTGATGAGCCGCGGCACCGCCTGGCTCGATACGGGCACCCACAATTCCCTGCTGGACGCCGCCAATTTCATTCGCGTGGTGGAGGAGCGCCAGGGCCTCAAGATCGCCTGTCCCGAGGAGGTGGCCTTTCGTATGGGCTATATCGACGCCGGACAGTTGATGGCGCTGGCGGCGCCGCTGGAGAAAAGCGGCTACGGCCTCTACCTGCAGAATCTGCTGAGCGATGACGGCGTGGTATTCGATGAAGTTTGAAGCCACCCCGCTGCAGGACGTCTACCTGGTGAAGCCCCACGTATTCGGCGACCCGCGCGGTTTTTTCCTGGAAAGCTGGAACGCGGAGACCTTCCGCGCCGCCGGCTTCGACCTGCCCTTCGTGCAGGACAACCACAGCCGCTCCGCCCGCGGTATCCTGCGCGGCATGCACTACCAGACCGAGCACACCCAGGGCAAACTGGTGCGGGTCACCTCGGGGGAGGTGTTCGATGTGGTCGTCGACCTGCGCCGCTCATCCCCGACCCTGGGCCGCTGGTACGGCGAGTACCTGAGCGCCGGCAATCATCGCATGCTGTGGATTCCGCCGGGTTTCGCCCACGGCTTCTACGTCACCTCCGACTACGCCGACTTCCAGTACAAGTGCACCGACATTTACCACCCCGCCAGCGAGGTCAGCCTGGCCTGGGACGACCCCAGCGTGGGTATCGAGTGGCCCATCCCCGACGGTGAGTCGCCGCAGCTGTCCGCCAAGGACGCCGCGGGCCTGGCCTGGGATGATGTGCCGCTGTTTGACTAGATCGACGGGGCTCTCTACAGCTCACCCAGCCAGAAGCGGTCGCCACCACTCCTCATTGGAGAGGAACCAGTCCAGGGTGCGCTCCAGTCCGGTTTCGAAACTCTCCCGGGGCTCGTAGCCCAGTTCACCCGTGATCCGGCGCGCGTCGATGGCGTAGCGCCAGTCGTGGCCGGCGCGGTCCTCCACGAAGGTGATCAGCTGGCGGGCACTGCCGCCGGAGGCGCCGGGCGCGGAGGGAAACCGTTGCGCGAGCAGCGGGTCCCGGGCAAAGCGGGCGTCGAGGGAATCACACAGGCGTTCCACGATGGCCAGGTTGCCCCACTCGTTGTTGCCGCCGATGTTGTAGGTCTCCCCGATTTCCCCGCGCTCCAGCACCAGCTCGATGCCATGGCAGTGGTCTTCCACGTAAAGCCAGTCCCGGATATTGCTGCCATCGCCGTACACCGGCAGGGGCAGGCCCCGCAGGATATTGGTAATACACAGGGGTATCAGCTTTTCCGGGAAGTGGAAGGGGCCGTAGTTGTTGGAGCAATTGCTGGTGGTCACCTGCAGGCCGTAGGTGTGGTGGTAGGCCCGCACCAGGTGGTCGGACGCGGCCTTGCTGGCCGAGTAGGGCGAGTTGGGCTCGTACTTGTGCTCCTCGGTAAAGGCCGGCGCGGCGGCGGCGAGTGAGCCGTAAACCTCGTCCGTGGACACGTGATGAAAAGGGTGGGGCATTCCCGTGCCGCCTCCCAGCCAGATTTCGCGGGCGGCCTTCAGCAGGCAGTGGGTGCCCACCACGTTGGTTTCGATGAACGCATCCGGTCCGGTGATGGAACGGTCCACATGACTTTCGGCGGCAAAGTGCACAACCGTGTCCACCTCGTGTTCGCGCATGGTTTGCAGCACGCGCTGGTAGTCGCAGATGTCGGCATGCACGAAAGTGAAATTGGCCTTGCCCTGCAGCGCGTCGAGATTGGCGAGGTTGCCGGCATAGGTCAGGGCATCGTATGCGACCAGCCGGTCGGCCGGGTGGTGGCGGGCCCAGTAATGGGCGAAATTGGCGCCAATGAATCCGGCCGCGCCGGTTACCAACAGGGATCTACTCATCCTCATACTCCTTCAAATCCAGCAGCATCGCACGCAGTTGCTCTCGCCAGGGGATGCCCGGAAGACCCAGGTCGCGCCAGCTGCGGGTCTTGTCCAGTACGCTGTAGGCGGGGCGCCGGGCCGCCGTGGGGTAATCGCTGGTGGCAATCGGCCGGATCTTCACCGGTCGCGCCAGCAAGCCAAGCGCACAGGCCTCCTCGCAGATCGCCACGGCAAACTCGTACCAGCTGCACTGGCCGGCGTCGCTCCAGTGATAAATGCCGTGCAATTGCGGGCGCGCCGCGGCGGCCCACAGCGCCTGTGCCAGTCCCCTCGCCCAGGTCGGCGTGCCGAGTTGGTCGGCGACCACGGCGAGCTCATCGCGCTCGGCCATGAGCCTCAGCATGGTTTTGACGAAGTTACCGCCGAATCGCGAATACACCCAACCGGTGCGCATGATCAGGGCCCCCGGCAATTCCCGTTGCACCGCCTGTTCACCGGCGAGCTTGCTGCGCCCGTACTCCCCCAGGGGCGCGGTGGGCGCGTCCGTCCGATAGGGCACGGCGGCACCCCCGTCGAACACGAAGTCAGTGGACACGTGTATCAGGCGTATCCCCCTGTCACGGCAGGCGGCGGCCAGTTGGGCCGGGGCCAGTGCATTGGCGCGCCGGGCCGCCGCGGCATCGGATTCGGCCGCGTCCACCGCGGTGTATGCCGCGGCATTCAGCACCAGGGCGGGTGCCAGCTGATCGAGGCGAGCGCCCAGTGCCACCGGGTCGGCGATGTCCAGTTCCCGCCGGACCAGCCCGACACACTCCATCCCGGGACCGGCGCAGCGCAGCAGTTCCCTGCCCAGTTGCCCGCCGGCTCCCAGCACTATCGCCCTCTGCGCCAAACCCTCTCCTGCCTTGCCCATGTGTCGCACTCACACCCGACTCGCGCGCTATCTTATACTGACCCGGTGCCGATGCCTATTTGGGCGTTGCGCCACTGCAGAGGCAAAAGCTTGAGCGACACATTCCAGTTGACCGAAGACCTCCACCGCTGCGCGCTGCAACTGGCCGCGGGGGAGCTGCCGCCCGGCTGGGATATTGTGAAGGGAGGGGGCAGCGCCCGGGTAGCCGTCAACACCGCGCTGCAGATCTACTACAAGGAGTTTCCCCCGCCCAGCCCCCTGGGCAGGCTTGCGGCGCTGCTGCGCGGCAGCCGCGCCACACGCCTGCGCAAACACAGCGACGCGCTGCTGTACGCCGGAATCGAAGCACCCGAGAGCCTCGCCTGGGGCAGGCTTGCCAAGGGTGGCGAATATCTGTTCACCCGGGCCGCCGCCGGCCGGGATGTCGCCAGCTGGCTGCAGGACACCCTGGCGGAAAGGCGTGGTGAGCCACTGGCGCTGCGGCGCAAACTGCTGCAGGACCTGGGAGTGTTCACAGGCAGGCTGCACGCCACCGGTTTCGTGCCGGCGGAACTGCAGGCATCGGACATTCTGGCGGAGCTGCGCGAAGACCGCTTTCTGTTCACGCTCATCAACAATGAGAACACAGTCAAACTACTGCCCCCTCCGGGGACGAGGCTACTGAAGAACCTGGCACAGCTGAACCAGCTGCCGCCGCAAGTGCTCAGCAGGACTGACCGAATGCGCTTTTTTACGGGCTGGCGCCGGCAACTGCGGGAACTCTCGCCGATCGAGGCCAAGCTTCTGGCTGCCGAGGCATACCATGAGGCCATGCGACAAATGTACGAAGCGGGGAAGCTGTAAGCCCGCCGCGGGTGTGTCGGCTGCGCGGCCCAATTGGCGCGCGCAGGGCAGTTCTGCTAAGTTCATCGCTGTCGGTATCCGTTCTGTGGCCCGACCCTACTGATGAGGATATCGATTTGTCATTCAATGCCAGTCACATCGAAGAGCTGAACCTGCTGCTGCAGTTCGACACCACGACACTGGACCGCGGCATCAAGGTGCACTCCAACGCCCGCCAGGAAGTCATCGACGCCTGCCAGCGACTGTTTGAAGAAGGCCTGGTCAGTCAAAGCGACGGCGGCTACCTGACCGATGCCGGGGTCGAGGCGCTGGCACATGTCCAGACCCTCGCCGGCCTGCTGAATGCACAGACCCCGGCCTAGACCGGCCGTCCGGGCAAGCAAATGAAAATCAGGGCATTGCGGCAGGGTGGCTGCCATGCCGTCACGTCACTCCGGGAGAGATTCATGCAATGTGGCGCGAATGACAGTCCGCGGGGATTCAGCTTGCCGAAGTACCTGTGCGCAGGGCTATTGCTGTTCAACGTCATGACCACTACCGCGGAAGACTATGCGTATGACCCCGCCGCGGACCCGACGGCGACCTACCAGCAGGCTATCGAGCGGGCCAGCCAGCAGGGCAAGCTGGTTTTACTGGTGTTCGGTTCCGAATGGTGTCCCGATTGCCGCAGCCTCAATGAAAAAATGGGGCAGGCCCCCCTGAGCGAAACCGTCGGGGACAATTTTATCGTCGCCCATGTCGACATCGGCAACTGGGACAAGAATATGGGGTTTACCGTGCAGTTCGGCGAGCCGGTGGCAAAAGGCATCCCATCCATCGCCATTGTCGGGGCGGACAAGCAACTGCTTTACGTCAGTGAGGCGGGCGAATTCGCCTCGGCGCGCAGCACCGGACTGGACAGTCTGGACGCCTGGTTCCAGGACAGACTGGCTCTCATCCGAGGGCGGTAACAGTATCTCGCCCGCCGGCGCCGTTAGCGCACAAGGGGCGGGTAATCGCTGCCATAGGTCTCCCGGTGGCGCTTTCGAATCGCCTCCAGGGCCGGCAGCATGCCGGCGCTCACCAGCTCCCGGCGACAGCCCAGGATCGAGCAGTAGTCGTCCATGAACGCTGCGTACCGGGCCGGGGTGGCGCCGAGCTCCTCGGCATCGACGGTGTAACGGGCGAGGTCCGCCAGCTGGCGGGCGTGTAACGGCAATGGCCGGTCGCGCGGCGATTTGACAGCGCGCACCGACTCGAGGTCCACCAGGTACAGTTGCGTCTCATCCCACAGCAGGTTGCTCCATTTGCAGTCGCCGTGGGCGAACCCTGCCCGGTGCAGGGCGGCCAGCGTGCCACCGGCGGCACGCATGAGCTGTTCCGCCACCGCCGTCCCGGCTTGCTCCAGCCACAGCGCCCTGAGGTCGCGACCGTGCGCGATGCCCTCGGTGAGCAGGATCATCCCTTCCTCCACCAGCAGGCAGGCCAGGGGGGACGGCACCGGCAGGCCGGCGCTGGCAAGCCTGTGCGCCGCATCGAAGCTGTGAACAGCGCGGCCGTGGCCCAGGCGAAAACCCAGGCGCTGCAGGGAAGACTTTGCCAGGTAGAGCTTGAGAAAGCAGGATTGGCCCTGCAGTTCCAGCAGGCCCGCCCGGCTGAACCTGTCGGTTTTGAGCGGCCGGACATGCCGCGCCACCCAGCTCGGGGTATCCGCGGAGGACCCCGCCAGCGCCCCGCTGAGGTGGTCCGCCCATTGATCCCCGCGCAGCGATCGGCTAACACTGGCCATGTTGCCGGCCCCGCTGAACAGTGCCGCTGGGCTGGCTGGCACCCGACCGGCTGTAGAGTTCCAGCGCCCGCCGTTCCACCTGCCGCCAGAGGCGCCGCTCCGCCCCGAGCGCGCTGCGCAGGCCGCCCTGGCTGTAGTGGCGCATGAATCGCAACAGGTCCCGTCGCTGCAGGCCGCAATCCATCGCGGAAAAGTACAGGGCGGCCAGGTCTTTCACCTGCCAGCGCCGCGGCGTGCGACCGCGTATCTGTGCCCGGTGCAGATCGATGAGATAGCAGCGCGGCAGTGGCTCGAGCAGGCTCGACTCGTCAAGGTGAAAGTGGCAGAGGTAAAAATCCCGGTGGTTGATACCCGCCCGGTGCATGCGCTGCGCGCTGTCCGCGAGTGTGCGGATAAGGCCCATGCGAACGGCGGGTGCCGGTGGCGCGCTGGCCCAGTCGGCACAGAAATCCTCCAGGCTGACGGTTCCGGTCAACCCGGAGGTGACAATCATCGAGCGGATGGCAGCCGGGTTCCAGCCCTTGCGGGCGTAAGCCCCGATCGTCAGGGTGTACACCCCCGCCCGCTGCAGGGCCAGGACGGCGCGGAATTCGTTGCGCGCCGACACCACCGGCAGGCGCAGTTGCAGCAGGTTCTTGATCACCTCGACCCAGCCGACACCGGTATGCAACTTGAGGAAGAAGGGTTTGCCGCGATACTCGAAGCGCAGTGTCTTGCGGCCCTCCTTGTTGCGGTAGACATCCTCCGGCTGCGCCGCGGCGGCCAGCTCATGCGCCCAGCGAAGCAGGGGATCGGCGCTGCGCGCCCTGGCCAGCTCCCCCAGTGCAAAACCGTTTGCCAGGTAGAAATCAGGCATCGGCCTCGTCCCGTTTGCGGCCGATAGTCCACTCGATCAGGTCTGCACCCGCGCTGTGCAGCGAATACAGGTCTTCACTGGCGGCATAGGCCAGGCCATTCTCCCGGCACCGTTGCAGGAATGCCGTGTCGGTCGTGCGGCGAAGGGCACTGTCCAGGGCTGACTGGTTGAAAGGCTCCGGCAGCACCAGCCCACCCTGCGCAGCCTCGATATGGTGCGCGTAACCGCAGGCCGCGGTCGCCACCACCGGCAGGCCCGCCACCAGGGCCTCGAGCAATACGATGCCCGCCGCCTCGCTGCGGGCCGGGTGAACCAGCACATCCGCGGCCAGCATCAGGTCGGGGATATCATCTCTTCCGCCCAGGAACACCACCTGCTCGAACACCTGATCGCGCCGGGCCTGCAAAGCAAAGCGCCCTGCCCTGTCCTGGCCCGCTACCAGCAGGCGCAACTTGCGCCCGGGCCCGGCCGCCCGCAGTGTGGCAAGGGCGCGAATGGCGCGATCCAGTCCCTTGGTGACAAAGCCCGAACCAACAAACAGCAGGGTGTGGACATCGTGGGCCAGCCCCAGTCCGTGGCGAGCGGCGGCGCGCCGGGCCACCGCATCGGGCGGCCGCCGACGGTCCGGCGCGACTCCCGGCGGCAGCAGGTGCAGCCGCTCCGGCTGCGTGTGATAGTGACGTACGAACTTGCGTTGTTCGCCAGGCGACAGGAGCAGTATTTGCGCGCTGCCCGCCGGGTCAAACACCGCTCTTTCCCAGGCGGCGAAATGCCTGAAGCGCCAGCCGAGACGGTACAGCGGGCCCCGGGAGCGCAGTGCGGTATCGATGAAGCAGGGGTCGCCGGCATAGTAGACATCCAGCCCCGGCATTTTGTTGAACCCGATGACGCCATCCACCGGTCGCGCCGCGAGATCAGCCTGCACCCAGTGCAGGAAGCGCTCGTTGCGGCGCACGTTACTGCCGGCGGCAGCGGGCGCGATACGCAGCTCAAGCCCGGGGAGCGCATCGCCCTGCCAGGCGGTGCAATAGACACGGCAGGCGTGCCCGCGATGTTGCAGTTCCAGCACAAATCGGGCGAAGTCCCGCTGCAGGCCGCCGTAGGGAAAGTACTTGTAGATCAACAAGGCCAGGCGCATGTTCAGGCGGCCTCCCCCATCGCCGCCACCAGTGCCTGCCAGACGGCCCCGGCAGTGATCGCCTGCATCAGTGTGGCCGGATCGGTTATATCGCCATCGACCAGTGGGGACTGCAAGTGCACCTGGTTGCGACCGTAGGCGCCCACCAGACTGGTGCGAGTGGGGCCGTACAGCGAAACAGTGGGCACGGCCAGGGCCGCAGCCAGGTGGCCCAGCCCGGTGTCGATCGCCACCGCGCCCTCGACCCGTTGCAACAACCCGCCGAGCTGCTGCAGGTCCATTCGCGGCAGCACCTCGATATTGCTGCCACTGTTGGCGATGCGCTGCGCCCGCTGCAATTCCTCGTCATTACCCCAGGGCAGCCACACCCGGTAACCCGCTTCCCGGGCCAGCATCGCCAGCGCTATCCAGTGCGTCTCGGGCCACTGCTTTTCGGCGCGCGCCGTGCCGTGGAAAAACAGCAGGCCCCGGGGCAGGTCGCCGGCGGTGGCGGGCACCGCCGCGTCCAGGCCATACTCGCCGAGGACCCCGGGCAGCGGGTAGTCGAGGGCGCGGGCAAACAACAGGCGGCTGCGCTCTACCGCGTGCATGTCCCTGGGTACGTGGATGGGGTGGTCATAGGCGAGGGCCGCCAGCGGCTCACGCGCGCTGGCCCTGTCCATGCCGTAGCGCGACGCCGGCACGAGACGGGCGACCACTGCGCTCTTGAGCAGGCCCTGGGCATCGATCACCGCGTCGTAATCCTGTTCCTGCAGGGACCTGCGTGCCGCGCGCCACTCGGGGCCGGTGAACTCCCGGAGAGGGCGCTTGCGCCAGCGCCGAATGGCCACGGGTATCACCCGGTCAACCGCGCTGTGCCAGGCGGGAATCTCGGCAAAGGCCTCTTCCACAACCCAGTCGAAGACCAGCCCGGGCAGGGCCGCGGCCGCGTCTCCCAGTGCCGGCAGGGTGTGTATCACATCCCCCAGGGAGGACAGCTTCACCACCAGCACCCTCACCGGGTCGCCCCCCGGGCCAGCAGGGTGTCCAGTTCCAGCGCCACCCGCTCCATGGGGGTATAGCGCATACAACCGTGATGGCCCAGCGGGCACTCGCGCTGGAAACAGGGGGCGCAGTCGATGTCGCTGGCGACAATGGCGGCGTTGTCATTGAGAGGCGGGGTAAAGCCCGGCGAGGTGGCGCCGTAGACCACCACCAGCGGCCGCGCCAGCGCGGCGGCGATATGCATCAGGCCGGAGTCATTGCTGACCACTGCGGTGGCCAGTGACAGCAGGTCCACTGCCTCCGCCAGAGTGGTGCGCCCCGCCAGGTCAAGACAGCGCGGGTGACCGCCACACAGTTCGCTGATAGCGGCGGTGACGGGCCGGTCATTGGCGGAGCCGAACAGCGCGACCTGCCAACCCTCTGCCAGGTAGCGGTCTGCCAGCTCGGCATAATAATCCTGCGGCCAGCGCTTGGCGCCGCCGAACTCGGCGCCGGGGCACAGCGCCAGCAGGGGGCGGTCCGGCACTACCCCCATCTGCTGGCCGCAACGCAGTGCCTGGCCCCGGTCTATGGCCAGCCGGGGCACCGGCAGCCGCCCCGGGATCGCCTCACCCGGGGCCTGCCCCAGGGCGACAAAGCGCTGCACCATCAGCGGCAGGGCCTGCTCGTCCAGCACACGCAGGTCGTTTACCAGGCCGTAGCGCTGCTCGCCGCGCCAACCGGTACGGTGCGGGATGCCGGCGAACAGCGGTACCAGGGCGGACTTGAAGGAGTTGGGCAGCAGCAGGGCCTGGTCATAATGGCGCGCCCTGAGCCTGCGCCCGATGCGCCAGCGCCGGCCCAGCCCCAGCTCGCCATGCCCCAGGGGCATGGTAATGGCGGAGCGAACCTCGGGCATGCGCTGCAGCAGGGGCTCGCTCCAGGCCGGCGCCAGCACATCGATGGCTACACCGGGGCGGGATTGCTGCAGGTAAATATAGAGAACCTGGGACATCACCATGTCACCGACCCAGGACGGGCCGATGACGAGTATATTGCCGGAACTGGCGGTCACCCGAACCGACCTGGCGCCGGCCCGGGATGGCGCTGCCCTGTCAGGCCACCGGCTCCAGCCATTGGCTGTTCTCGCTCCGCTTGCCGCGCACGGTGTCAAAATACATGCTCTGCAACTTTTCGGTCAGCGGCCCGCGACTGCCCTTGCCGATGGTCCGGCCATCCAGCGAGCGAATGGGCACCACCTCCGCCGCCGTGCCGGTAAAGAAGGCCTCGTCGCAGATGTAAACCTCGTCCCGGGTGATCCGTTTTTCGCGGATGGTGTATCCCAGTTCCCCTGCCAGGGTAAAGATGGTCGCCCGGGTGATGCCGTCGAGACAGGAGGTGAGGTCCGGGGTGGAAATCTGGTTGTCGCGGACGATAAACACGTTCTCCCCGCTGCCCTCTGCGACACAGCCTTCATTGTCCAGCATCAGCGCCTCCTCGGCGCCGCAGTCCAGGGCCTCGCGCAGGGCCAGCATGGAATTGATGTAATTGCCGTTGGCCTTGGCCTTGCACATCGCTATGTTGATATGGTGGCGGGTGAAGGACGAGGTGCGCACCGTGATACCGCGATCCCGCGCCTCGGGATCCATATAGGACGGCCAGGGCCAGGCAGCGACCATCACGTGGGTCTTCAGGTTGTCGGCGCGCAGCCCCATGCCCTCGGAGCCATAGAAGCACATGGGTCGCAGGTAGCCCTCTTCCAGGCCGTTTTCCCGCACCACGTCCTTTTGCGCCTGGTTCAGGGTCGGCTTGTCGAAGGGCATCGGCATACCCAGGATGTGTGCCGAGTTGAACAGCCGGTCGGTGTGTTCCTTCAGGCGGAAGATGCAGGTACCGCGCGGCGTGTTATAGGCGCGCACACCTTCGAATACCCCCAGGCCGTAGTGCAGCGTGTGAGTCAGTACATGCACCTTGGCCTCGCGCCAGGGAACCATCTCTCCATCGATCCAGATAAGACCATCGCGATCGGCCAGACTCATCACACTACTCCTGTCAATTCATTGGTATTTCAGTTACGCGGTGGCAAACAGAGCCGTCCACGCATCGGTGACCGCGGCCCGCAAGTCAACAAAGCGCTCCGCCGGCACTATGCCCGGCTGCTGTTGCAAGGAAAGTTGGTGGGCAGCGGACCGATAGGCGATGTAGGCCCCGGTAAGCGCTTCGCACTTCTGCTGCTCGAATAGTCCTTCCCGACCCAGGGTCTCGAGAATGCGCACATTATCGGACCAGCGCGCCAGCCCCGGCAGGCGGTTAGACCACGCCAAGACCGCGTATTGCACCATAAATTCTATATCGACGATACCACCCTCACCCTGTTTTAGGTCAAATTGCCCCTGATAGGAGGGACCTGCAGGCACCAGATGCTCACGCATGCGGTCGCGCATCTGTTGCACCTCTGCCGCCAGCGTTGCCAGGTCCCGGGGCCGGCACAGGATCTCGGCCCGCACGGCCTCCACCTGCTGCGCGACGTCCGGATCCCCCGCCACGAAGCGCGCCCGCACCAGGGCCTGGTGCTCCCAGGTCCAGGCCGACTCCCGCTGGTACTGGCTGAAACCCTGCAGGGTAGATACCAGCATCCCGGAGTTTCCCGAGGGGCGCAGGCGCATGTCGATTTCGTAGAGCTGGCCGAGGTTGGTGCGGGTTTCGAGTATATGGATGATGCGCTGGCCCAGGCGGGTGTAAAAAACGGTGTTATCGATACTGCGTTCGCCGTCGGTCACACCCTGGTCCGCGCCGTTGGAGACAAACACCAGGTCCAGGTCTGACCCGTAGCCCAGCTCGATGCCGCCCAGCTTGCCGTAGCCAAAGATGGCGAAACCGTAACCGGTGCCGTCCCGCTCGGGCTCGCCGTACTTGTTGCTCAGGTCGGCCCAGGCCACCGCCAGCACCTGCTCCAGGATGACCTCTGCAATCCAGGTCAGTTTATCGCTCACCTGCATCAGGGGCAGCCGGCCCGCCAGCTCACTGGCCGCCACCCGCAGCACGTGGGACGCCTTGAAATAGCGCAGCGCCTCCATCTGTGCTTCCAGGTCATCCGCGGCCAGCCTTGCCACCTGCTGGCGCAGTTCGTTTTCCAGGCGTCCCTTGTCCGGCGCGGTATACAGGCTCGCCCTGTCCAGCAGCTCGTCCAGCAACACCGGGTGCCGCGCCAGTTGCTCGGCGATCCAGGGGCTGGCGCCGCACAGCGCTACCAGCTCATCCATGGCGGGCGGGTTCTCCAGCAGCAGCACCAGGTAGGCACTGCGTCGAACCACCGCCACCACCAGCGGCAAGACCCTGGCCAGCGCGAGATCCGGATCATCCGCCTCGGCGCAGGCCCGCAGCAACTGCGGCATGAACTGGTCCAGGCGCTCGCGGCCCTCAGCCTGCAGGGTGAGTACCCGGCCACTTTGCTGCAGCTCCTGCAGGGCCTGCAGTGACTGCTGCGGCTGGCGGTAACCCAGGCCCGCAAGGACCCCGGCGGTCAGCTCCTCACCCCAGAGCTGCAGGTCGTCCTGCCCGGGCCCTGCCTCGCTCTCCCCGGGCCCGGCAATCAGGTCATTGAAATGTGCCGCCACCACCCGGCGGTGCCCGTCCAGGGCCGCCAGGTAACTCTCCCAGCTGCTGCAGCCCATGACCGTCGCCATGGCGAGCCGGGCCAGTTCATCCTGGGGCAGCGCCTGGGTCTGCTTGTCCTGGT
>JAZBNW010000100.1:0-3016 GCA_036350855.1 Halieaceae bacterium | reverse complement strand
GTACCACTGGTGCTGCTGCCCATCCTGTTTTTCGGTCGCCGGGTCCGGCGCCTGTCCAACCAGAGCCAGGACAGTATCGCCAGCGTGGGCAGTTATGCCGGCGAGGTGATCCAGCACATCCGCGTGGTACAGAGCTATACCCAGGAGCAGTTCGAGTCCGCGGCATTTTCCCGCGAGGTCGAAAGGGCATTCCAAATCGCCCGGCGCCGGATCTGGCAGCGGTCACTGCTGATCGGCGGGGCCATCCTGCTGGTATTCGTCGGCATGGCGGGCATGCTGTGGGAAGGCGGCCAGGACGTCATCAGCGGCCAGATGACCGGTGGCGAGCTGGGGGCTTTCGTGTTTTACGCCATCATGGTGGGAAGCGGTGTGGCCACCGTGTCCGAGGTATGGGGTGAACTGCAACGGGCGGCCGGGGCCGCCGAGCGCCTGATAGAGCTGCTCAATACCCGCAGCCTGATTGACGACCCGGGCCCACAGGACCTGCCCAGCCAGCGACAACGCCCCGAGCTGCGCCTGGAAGATATTACCTTTTGCTACCCCACCAGACCGGGACAGGCGGCCCTGCAGGACTTCAGCCTGCCGATCGAGGCGGGCAAAAGCCTGGCCCTGGTGGGTCCCTCCGGGGCCGGGAAGTCCACAGTATTCGAGTTGCTGCAGCGTTTTTACGACCCCCAGCAGGGCAGGGTGTTACTGAACGGGGAGGATATCCGCGAGCTCGGCCTGCAGCAGCTGCGCAGCCACATAGCCCTGGTGCCACAGCAACCCGCGCTGTTTACGGGTGATGTGCGCTACAACATCGCCTACGGCAGGCCCGGTGCCAGCGCAGCGGATGTCGCCGCTGCCGCAAGGGCGGCCCACGCGGATGAATTCATAGAGCGCCTGCCGGATGGCTACGCCAGTCACCTGGGGGAACAGGGGGTGCGCCTCTCAGGCGGCCAGCGCCAGCGCATCGCCCTGGCCCGGGCCATCCTCAACGACCCGGAGATTTTGCTGCTGGACGAGGCCACCAGCGCACTGGACACCGAGAGTGAGCACCAGGTACAGCAGGCGCTGCACGAACTGATGAAAAACAGGACCACCGTCATTATCGCCCACCGCCTGTCGACCATATTGCACGCCGACACCATCGCGGTACTCGACCGCGGCCGCCTGGTGGCCCACGGCACCCACGCCGAACTGATACAAAGCTGCCCACTGTACCAACGCCTGGCCAGTCTGCAATTTCGCGACACCCCGGCGACAGACCTGCCGCAGGAAGAGGAGGCCCAGGCTAGTCCGGCTGGCTGTCCAGCAGCCGCATCCGGTCCTTGCGCTCCTGGTTGACCCGCGCCAGGTCACCCACGGCGTCGCGGGAAATTTCCGCGACCTCCTGGATCAGGCGCAGGCCCAGGCGGGCGTTGTTGGCCGCACAGCGCAGGGGAGCCGTGACCGCTGATTCCCGGAACATCTCAAGCCCCTCATCCCAGGCAATTTTCACGTGGTCACCGGCACTGCCGCGGGCCGACTCATAGGCCATCGAGAGCACCTCCAGTGACTCCATCAGGGCCTCGACGCTGAGCCACTCGACCAGGGTGCCGTGTTCAACTCCCCGCCGCACACTGCTGCGCAGCTTGCGCGCCATGTTGCGGAACTCGCGCTGCACCCGATGGCCGAAGACCGGGTCCACTACCGGGCGCAGCCGGTCGTCCCGCTCGAGCTCCGCCCAGTCACCCGCGCTGAGCACTCCCTCGATCTGGGGAAAGACCACTTTCTCCTCGCTGTTCATGTGCTCGTACATGTGCTCGATATAGGCGCGCCCGCCCTTCACCAGCAAGCCACCGGTGAGCTCGCCGTCGCGCCACAGCTGGATATTTCGCAGCACCTCCTCGCCCGCTTTCGCCATATAGTCATGATCGCGCTGCAGGCTGTCCACGTTGTCAGCAGCAGCCGCATCCAGCTCCGCCACCCGGCCGTAGATGAGATCCTCCCTGGGGTGATGGAAACGGTCCGGCCAGGTTACCATGTAGTCCATGATCTCGTAGACCACATGGGTGTCCACCAGCTCTCCCGCCTCGATCGCATCCAGCTGCTCGCTGAACAGCCGCATGACATTGGCGATATGGCGATGCTCCGCGTACAGCGCCCTCATCAGCGATGGCTGTGTCCTGGCCTTTACGGCCTGCGCAGTGCTCGTGGCTGTCGCGGACTGCCCGCCGCGGGGGGCACCCCCCCTGCCGCTGACCGCCTTCGGTGCGGCGGCGGGTTTCTTTCCGGCGGCGGTCTTTCTGGCCGCTGTCGCCGGTTTCTTTTTGCCGGCCGGTTTCTTGCTGACAGGCGCTTTGCGCTTTGCGGATTTACGTGTGTCTGCGGCCATGGTCTCGTCTCCGGCAACTATCTACCAAGCATAGACTTTCAGCCTAGCCTGTCCCAGCCGCTAAAACATTGATCCCGCGCAGGGTCTGCATTGTTGTACAAACGGCCCCGGCAGGAACAAAAACGCCGGCACAGGGCCGGCGTTGTTCGGAACAGGGTTCCGGTCAGGTGAATTCGCGGATCAGATTGCCAATGGACTCCTTGGCGTCGCCGAACAGCATACGGGTATTGTCCTTGTAAAACAGCGGGTTCTCGATGCCGGCAAAGCCGGAGGCCATGGAGCGCTTGAGCACAAACACCGTGCGGGCCTTGTCGACATTGATCACCGGCATGCCGTAGATGGGAGAGGATTCGATCTCCCTGGCCGCCGGGTTGACCACGTCGTTGGCGCCGATGACGATAGCCACATCCACATTCTCCATGCGGGGGTTGATATCGTCCATCTCGAGCAGCTGGTCGTAGGGCACATCGGCCTCGGCCAGCAGCACGTTCATGTGCCCGGGCATCCGCCCCGCCACCGGGTGAATACCAAAACTGACCTCTGCGCCGTTTTGCTCCAGCAGCTCGGCCAGTTCCTTGACCACGTGCTGGGCCTGGGCAACCGCCATGCCGTAACCGGGGATGATGGCGACGTTGCTGGCAGCCTCGAGGATATAGTAGG
>JAZBNW010000099.1:0-2599 GCA_036350855.1 Halieaceae bacterium | reverse complement strand
AGGGTGGTGAGTAGGTCGAAAAGCAGGTAAATGACGTCTTTCATGCTTGCTGAGGGTAATATCTGACCGCGAAAGCGGCAATAGCTAACCTGCTGATATCATTGATGAAATAACAATTCGCCAGGCACGGCTAGATTTATGCGATCCGCAGGAGTTAATTTGTCAATACCACTTACAATGGTAGTGCGGTCTCGAATTTTAACTCCCGCAGGGCGATGTTGGAACGCACCTGGGAAATCTGCGGGAGTGCAAACAGAAAGTGCTCCAGGAACCGGTCCAGGCTCTCAATGCTCTCGGTGACCACCCGCAATATGAAATCCGCGTCCCCGGTGGTGGCGAAACATTCCAGCACTTCCGATCGCCCCAGTATCGCTTCCTCGAAAGAAATGGTGCTTTCCTGTACGTGCCGGGAGAGTGTCACATGGACGAAAGCACACAGATTGAGATTGACCCGTTTGCGATCGAGCAGGGCCGCATAACCAGTGATCACCCCGTCCTCTTCCAGGGCGCGAACCCGTCGCCAGCAGGCGGCTGCCGAAATCCCGACCTGGTCCGCCAGCCCCTGGTTGCTGAGGCGCCCGTCCTGCTGCAGGGTCGACAGGATCTTGATATCTGTACGGTCCATTTCACCTAGCTTCCTTTAAAAGAAAGAAAATTCGAATATATGAATATATTTCGATGTATCTTCCTAATTTGACCACAAGAACCTGTTAAATAGAAAGCACATTCCGCGAAAGCACAGCTACAGTGAACATCCTTTGCGCCTAGCCGAGTGCTTCCTGTGAATGATGCTAACCACGACCTCCCCCTTGATGACTACGACCTCCAGGATCGCTATAACCGGGAGCAGGGCCGGGTTTTCCTGACCGGTACCCAGGCACTGGTGCGTCTGCCCATGCTGCAGCGGGAACTGGACCGGCGCCGCGGCCTGAACACCGCCGGGTTTATTTCCGGCTACCGGGGCTCACCCCTGGGCGCCTACGACCAGGAACTGTGGCGGGCGCGCAAGTTCCTCGATGAGCACAATATCCAGTTCCTGCCGGCGATCAATGAAGACCTCGCCGCCACGGCGATCCTGGGTACCCAGCAGGTGGAGAGCGAAGCCCAGCGTGAAGTCGATGGCGTATTCTCGATCTGGTATGGCAAGGGTCCCGGCGTCGACCGGGCGGGGGACGCGTTGAAACACGGTAACGCCTATGGCAGTTCCCCCCACGGTGGTGTGTTGGTGGTGGCGGGTGACGATCACGGCTGTGTCTCCTCAAGTATGTCGCACCAGTCCGACGTCGCGTTTATGGCGTTCTTCATGCCCACCCTGAACCCTGCCAGCGTGGCCGAATATATCGAGTACGGCCTTTACGGGTTTGAGCTGTCGCGCTTTTCCGGTTGCTGGGTGGGCTTCAAGGCCATCTCGGAGACCGTGGAGAGCGCCGCCTCGGTGGAGTTGCGGCCGTACCGGAATTTTACGGTCCCGACCGATTACCAGGCGCCGGACTATGGCCTGCACTATCGCTGGCCCGACCTGCCTGGACCCCAGGTGGAGGGGCGGATGGTGGCCAAGCTGGATGCCGTGCGCGCCTTCGCCAGGGCCAACCCCATTGACAGGGCCATCTATAACATTGCCGACGCCCGCTTTGGCATCATCACCACGGGGAAAGGACACCTGGACCTGATGCAGGCCCTGCGCTTGCTTGGCGTGGATGAAGCGCGCTGCCGGGAACTGGGTATCGATATCTATAAAGTGGGCCTGGTCTGGCCACTGGAAACTGCCGGGGCCCGGGCCTTCCTGCGCGGCAAGGACGAGGTGCTGGTTGTCGAGGAAAAGCGCGGCATCATCGAAAGCGAGTTGAAGGAAGCCCTGTACGATTACCAGAGCGACAAGCCCAGCCGCATGGTGGGCAAATACGACGAGGAGGGCAGGCCGCTGATTCCCTGGGTGGGGGAACTGAGTCCTGGCCTGCTGGCGCCGATCGTGGCCGCCCGCATTACCCACGAGTTTCCCCACGTCAATTTTGACCGGGAGCTGGCTGAGCTGGCGTCAACCCGGGTGCAACTGGACGTGCCCACCGATGTGAAGCGCACGCCTTATTTCTGCGCGGGCTGTCCCCACAATACCTCCACCAAAGTGCCGGATGGCAGCAAGGCCCTGGCGGGTATCGGCTGCCATTTCATGGCTTCCTGGATGGATCGTAACACCGAGTCATTGATCCAGATGGGCGGTGAAGGGGTCAACTGGGTGGGCAAATCCCGGTTTATCGGCAACCGGCACATTTTCCAGAACCTGGGGGAGGGCACTTACTTTCACTCGGGGTACATGGCCATTCGGCAGGCCCAGGCCGCGGGCACCAATATCACCTACAAGATCCTGTTCAACGACGCCGTGGCGATGACCGGTGGCCAGCCCGTGGACGGGGTCATCACCGTGCCGGCCATCGCCAACCAGGTGCGGTCCGAGGGGGTAAAACGCATCGCGGTGATGAGTGACGAGCCGGAAAAATACACGGACAAGAGCCTGTTTCCCGCCGGGGCGACGTTTCACCACCGCGACGACCTGGATGCGGTGCAGCGCGAACTTCGCGAGATACCCGGGGTGACGGTCCTT
>JAZBNW010000098.1:0-32082 GCA_036350855.1 Halieaceae bacterium | reverse complement strand
GGCGTTGCCCGCCTCGATGGATTCATAACAGATGCGGATGTAGGCCTGGGTGGCGTTCAGTTTCTGCTTCATCTGGGCGATCTTGTGGCGGATCACCTGGTGGTCCGCCAGCCGCTTGCCGAAGGTCCTGCGCTCGCGGGCCCAGGCCACGGCCTCCTCCAGGCACACCCGGCCGAGAGCCTCCATGCCCGCCGCCATGGCCATGCGCTCCGCGTTGAAATTGGTCATGATCACCAGGAAGCCCTTGTTTTCCTCGCCGATCAGGTTGCTCACCGGCACCCGCACATTATCGAAATAGAGCGTGGCGGTGTCGGAAGCCCACCAGCCCTGCTTCTTGTCCAGCTGGGTGCGGCTGAAGCCCTGTGCATCGGTTGGAATCAACAACATCGAGACCCCGCCCGCGCCGGCACCGCCGGTGCGTACCGCGGTGGACACCCAGTTGGCCCGCATACCACCGGTAATAAAGGTCTTGGAACCATTGACCACGAAATAATCACCATCGCGCACGGCGGTGGTGGCCAGCTGGGCCACGTCGGAGCCGCCGCCGGGCTCGGTAATACCGAGTGAGATGTGCTTCTCCCCCGCCAGTACCGGCGGGGCCACCATTTCCTTCATCGCCTGGCTGCCCCAGTTGATGACCGGCGGCAGGCCGATGCCGTGCACCATCAGGCTGGCGGGTATGCCGCCCACCCCGATGCGGGCCAGTTCCTCGTTGGCGATCCAGCTGTGCCAGACATCGATGCCCTCACGGGTGCCGCCGAACTCCTCCGGGTAACCGAGACCCAGCAGGCCCACTCCCGCCGCCTTGGGCCACAGCTCGATGGGGATATGGCCCGCCTCGTCCCAGTCCTCGGCGTGGGGCATGATCTGGGTATCGATAAAACGGCGCAGCTGCGTGCGCCACTCCTCATGCTCGGGTCGCAAATTGGGGTTGGGCAAACGGGCGCTGTCGAAATCCAGGGGCATGGCGTTTTCCGGTAAGACGAAAAAATGACCCCCGATTGTAAAGCGATCGAGCCACTTGAACACCGGCTTTGGTGCCACTGACTGGGGAAAAGGTGACAGCTAATAGGGGACAGACCACGGTATACGGTTGTTTATCCTCATAATAGGGGACACATAATAGGGGACAGACCACAATTTACGGTTGTTTATCTTTGATGTGACCTGACTATTTTAATCGTGGTTTGTCCCCAATTATATTAATCGTGGTCTGTCCCCGGTTAAGGTTAATTGTGGTCTGTCCCCGATTATATGCTGGTCAGCTTGCTGAAGAAGTCCGCAAGCCGATTTCCCGCATGATCTGCCCGTGCTTCGCAGCTGTAAGGGGAAATCGGCTCGAAATCACCACGGTGGCGACAAAGAGCACAAACAGCACCGGCCCCGACAGGATCGCCAGGTTCAGTACCGCTTCCGGCGGCACATTGTCAGGCGTCGCCGCCCGGGGGAACTGGATCAGATCGAGCCCCACCCCGGCAAAAAAACTGCCCAGGCCGTAACTCGCCTTGGTGGCAAAAGAGCGCGCCGCAAAAAACAGGCCCTCCTCGCGCTGCCCGGAGAGAAGCTCGCGCTCATCGATCACATCCGACAACATGGAATCCAGCAGGATGATGTAGGCGATGAAGAACACCTGGGAAATGCCATTTACTGCGAAAACAAAGGCAAATTTGCTGCTGGTCGACATCTGCCCGAGCAGGCCTGTGAAATACAGCAACTGGGGGGAGAAAGCGAACAGCCCGCCGGTGATCACACACAGCGCCAGCGCATTTTTCTTGTCAAAGCGACGCGCCAGGCCCTGGGCGACGGGAGATGCAAACATGATTCCCACAAGCACTGAGCTGGCCAGCCCCGCCAGGTGCTCCGGCCGGAAGTCGAACACATAAGTCGCGACATAGACCAGCAGGGTCGCTATGACGCCGGCCAGCGTATTGAACACCAGCACCGATATGAACAGGATACGAAAAGAGTTCTGCTTCAGGGTCCTGAACACTTCCACGAACGCCAGTAACACGTTGCCACGCGGCCCGTCGCCGGGTTTGCGCAGCCCCGGGATCGAGCTCCAGGTGCCCAATACGGATATCAGCATTGCCAGGGTACCCAGAACACCACAGAACAAGCCGAAGTTCGGGTAACTCGCCCGCACCAGCATGCCGTTACCGCCCGCTTCTGAAGACGGGAAGAACAGGGCGAAGCCCGCAACGCTGGTCAGCAGGATGCCGGCATAGGTGAAGAAGACGCGATAACCGATCAGCGATGTGCGGCCGTGGTAATCGGTGACCAGTTCCGCGCCCAGTGACAGGTGCGGCACGAAGAACAGGGTGAGCATCAGGCGCACGCTGATCGCACCCCCCAGCATCCAGCAGAACAAGCCGGTCTCACCCAGCCCGGCAGGCGGACTGAACAGGGCTACGATGGCCACCCCGAAAGGTACCGCCCCCGCCAGCATAAAGGGATGGCGCCGGCCCCAGCGCGAGTGAAACCGGTCAGACCACTGACCCACCATGGGGTCGGTGACGGCATCCACAAGCAGCGCCAGCAGGGCGGCGAGCCCCGCCAGGCTGCCGGAAAGGCCCAGCACCTGGTTGTAGTAGAAGAACAGGAAGGTACTGAAGGATGCCTGCTTCACCCCATCGGACAGCTGACCAACGCCATAGCATAATCTGGTGAGCAGTTTCACGAGGATCGTCTGCGGCGTCCTGTAGGGAATGCCAGATCAGGCATTGCTTACCACGACGTGCCGCGGGTTGATGGATGTACCACCATCCACAGGGATGACTGCGCCATGGGTATAGGCCCCGGCCCGTGAGCAAAGGTAGATAGCGATACCCGCCATCTCCTCGTCCTTGCCCACCCGTCCCAGCAGGGCGTTCTGCTCGATCTCCTTGCGCCGGACGTCGAACAGGTGATCGGTCATTTTGCTGGGGTAGAAGCCCGGCGCCACCGCATTGACCGTGATCTGCCGCGGGCCGAGTTCCACGGCCAGGTGCCGGGTGAGGTGGTGCACAGCCGCCTTGCTCGCCGTGTAGGCGTAGGTACCGACACCGGTCACCGTGGGAATATGCAGCCCATCCATGGAGCCAATGTTGATGACCCGGGCCGGGTCATCCTGCGGCACCGCCGCCGCCTCCAGCATCGGTGTCAGCGCCCTGGTAAGGCTGAACACCGCTGTCACGTTTATGCTCATCAATTTATCAAAGGCGGACTCGGGGTAAGCCTCGTAGGTTTCTCCCCAGGCCGCGCCCGCATTGTTGACCAGGATATGCAGGCGTGGCTCTGCAGCCGCCAGCGCGTCGCACAGCGCCTGCCTGCCCTGCTGGCTGGCGACGTCTGCAGGTAACGCGATGCATTCGCCATACTGGCTGAGGTCCGCGGCGGCCGCCTTGCAGGCGTCTGCCTTGCGCGCCGTGATATAGACCCGGGCGCCCGCCTGCAGCAGGCCCTGGCTGATCATGTAACCGATTCCCCTGGAACCACCGGTGACCAGGGCGACCTTGCCCTCGAGGGTGAAAAGGCGCTGGATATCAAGGCTGTTAGCTGTCATGGAAGTTATGTCCTCTCAAGTTGATTCAGGTGTCCGCGCAGGTACCGGGTCGCACTGCCGGCCCTGTCACTGATAAAGCGACCTGCCGCGACCTCGCCCTCCAGCATCTGCACGAATTCTGCGACACCAAGCTGCGCCAGCAGGTCGAACGGGCCGGTGTCCAGGAAGGTTCCGGTCTTCCAGGCCCGGTCGATATCCGCCGGCTCCGCCACATCGGCAGCCGCAATCAGGACCGCATTGCCAATCAATGCAGCCTGCAGCGCATTGTAGACCAATACGGGGCCCGGCCCGCCCGCCGGAAAATCGGGATGCTGGTAGCCCGGCCCCGGGTAGCTATAGAAGCCCCTCCCCGATTTCATGCCCAGCGCACCGGCATCGATCATCGGCTGGAGCAATGCAAGGATTTTCGGGCGCTGGCGCGCCGTGAAAGCATCTTCCCTGCGATACTGCCAGCTGTCGTGAATAACATTGACACCGAAAAGGTCCATCATGCCGAAGGGACCCATGGCCGCCCCGCGCGCGGTCATCCAGGCTCGATCCACATCCTCGATCGACGCCACACCATCCGCCAGCAGCAACATGGCGCTGGTCAGCAGGGGGCCGAGCATCGCGTTGAGGACGTAGCCCGGATACTCCTTCTTCAGCACCAGCGGTACTCCCCCGGTGCTCAGCACGTAGCGCTGCAGGACGTCGATGGTTGACGCCGAGGTGCGCGGCCCCCCCACGATATCCACCAGCGGCGCCCCCAGGTGCGAGTGCAGCGCCGCGAAGCGATCACCCCGCCGGACCGCCGTTTCAATCTCCGACACCAGCAGGGACGATGAGTTGGTGGTCAGCAGCGTGTGTGCTGGACAGACGTCATCCAGCATGCGATGGGTTTCGCGCTTGACAGCCAGTCGCTCGAACACCGATTCGCTGACCAGGTCGGCATTGGCCGTGGCCCGATGCAGATCTGGCTCCAGCGATACACGCTGTAGTGCCGCCGGCAGCGCGTCCTGCGTGCAATAGCCGCCGCCGATCAGCATGGCTGCCAATTCCGCATGCCGTGCGGGTACCCGCTGCAGGGTCGCCTCGTCCACATCGCACAGCACCACCTTGTAGCCGGAAATGGCCGCCGCAAGGGAGTTGTAGCAGCCCATGGTGCCGGCTCCCACGTAGCAAACCGTCTTTACTTCTTCAATGGTCATACGGGTTATACCCTCGTTCCGGCGGCGGGCCCCAAGACGATCAGCGGATGAGCCGGGGCAGTCGCTCCGGCAATATCAGGTTGGTACTGCCTTTGGCCACAATCGCCGGCAGCCAGGCAAGCACCGGCAGATCGGCAAGGGCATTGACGATATGGAACTGGGTGGGGTTCTGCTCCCAGCTGAGCTGCTGCCAGTCGACCCGACCCTTGCCCACCCATGTTTCCGACAGCTTTGTCTCCGACGGAAAGGTAGTGGGCTCGGAGACACTCTGGCCAAACCCGCTGATGCCGGGGAAATAGCGCCAGCCCATGGGGTTGTCCTTGCCCTCACCAGCCCGGGTATAGGCTGCAACCTCGTCGTCTGTCGGTTTGCGCAAGTCATCGACGACCATGTCCATGATCTTGTGGCCAAAGTGGCCGGCATTGGTATGCCACTGGCCGTCGATGACGCTGTGGTCCTGGATATCGGCATAGATCTTCGGAATTCCCTGCAGCTCCCGGCCGGTCAGGATGGGGTCGGCGAGGTTCTCCCACATCACCAGGCTGTAATTGCCCGCAAGGGTTTCCTCCTCGCCCCGGAACACCGCCGCGGCGCTGACCGCCAGCAGGTTGTAGCCGTGCCCGGCCAACCAGTCCACACCCTTGTTACAGGCGTACGTCACTGTCACCAACGCCTCATCGGCCACCTCGAAGGGTGAGGGCAGATAGGCCGCCAATTTTTCCCTGTCGGTCAGGAAAGGGACTGTCATAGAGGTAACGTCGCGATACCAGCCGCTGGATTTGGGCGAGAAGCGCCGGGGGCCGAAATGGGCCGGCATCATATAGCTCTGGTGGGGGTCTATCGTGAACATCGCACGGTCTCCTTATCGGGGAGACAGCATAACAATCACGCCGTGGCGCCACCTGTCACTCAGGTGACTTGCAGGCCGGTGCGCGATTAGCGCGCGCCGCGACAACTACTCGAAGGGGATCATCTCCCGCTGCAGGCCAGCAACGTCCTTGATCAGCAGGTACTCGCCCCGGCTTTCCACCAGGCCCTGCTTGTCCCAGTCGCGGAAGATACCGTTCACACGTTGGCGTGACCCCATGGCCAGCCGGGCAAAATCGTTCTGGCTCAGTTTGATATCGAGCAGTACGCCGTCCTCAACCCGTTGACCGTGATCCGCTGTCAACGCGAGCACCCGGCCGGCAACCCGAGCCTTGAGGGGATAAAACAGCAGCGCCGAGAGAATCTCGTAAAGACCACGCGTATTCACCCAGTCAGCCCGGTACAGGTTGCGGTAAAGAGTGGGCCAGACCTCTCCAGCATCGCGCACGACCTGGGCGGGTAGCACCAGCAGGTCCGACGGCGCCAGCACTCGCACCTCCAGCATGTTGGGCGCATCGATAGCCAATACCTGTTCTCCAAGCCAGGCGCCGGGCTCCCAGTCTATGAGTGCAAACTCCTGGCCCATCTCGCTGGCCATGGAAATCCTCAGGCGGCCTGACACGAGGGCGAACACCTCGCTGGTTTTCTGTCCCGTGGTCCAGACGAAAGCGCCGGTGGCATACTGCCTGACAGCGGCAGCATTGGTCAGGGCATCGAGTACGTCATCGGGCGCCCCGGCAAACCAGCTGGACTCGGCAATAAACTCGCGCAGCTGATCCCTTTTCATCACAACGGGCACTCTGCTGTCAAAGCACAGGCGCAGCGATGGCGGTCAGCTGCTGCGATACTTCCCAGAGCTGAGCGCGCACCGCCGGGTCATAAGCCTGCTTGTGAGCACTGCTCGGTTCGAGACCGTTGTAGAACAGGCCGTTGCCGACATTGTCGCCCACCACCAGCTGCAACACCGCGTCGCGACCATCCATCACGGAACTTTCGGGCGTGATCCCTGCCTCCAGCACCATACCGGTATCCATGAAGGTGGCCGGGTGCAGGGCGTTGGCGACGATGTTTTTTGCGCTGAGCCTGTCGGCCAGCTCGATGGTATACATCACCTGGGCGAGCTTGCTCTGGCCGTAGGCGCGCCAGGCCGAATAGCCGGTTGCCAGCATCAGGTTATCGAAATCCAGGGGGTCTGCGGAACCCGATGACACATTGACGATCCGCGGTGCGGGGCTTTTTTCCAGCAGTGGCAGCAACAACTCTGTCAGCAGGAAACCGGACAGGTAATTCACCTGGAAATGCAGCTCGTAGCCATCCTTGCTCAAACGCCTGACGGGATCCTTGATCAGCGCGATGCCGGCGTTGTTGACGATCACGTCCAGCCTGCCGTAATCCCGGGTAATCTCCGAGGCCAGCAGCCGCACATCGTCAAGGGAAGCAAAGTCGGCGCGGTAAAAACGGGCGCTGCCCGCACCCTCCTCGTTTATCTCCTGTGCCAGGGCTTCGCCGCGGCCACTGTCGCGGCCATGGATAATGACATGGTCGCCCATAGCGGCCAGTGCACGCGCCACCTCACGACCCAGGCCGCCGGTAGAACCCGTGATCAACACAACGCGGTGACCGTCATCCACGGGCGGTGGACCGGCGGCCATGGACATACCCGCGACAGACAGGGAAATAAAAACGGCAAGCAGCCACTTCATGCGGCTATGCGGGTCGCCAGATGCGATAGCCCACCGACAGGTCGGGCATGATGCGGCCCTCGCCCACAAAGAACGTGGTGTTGACCCAGGCGTAGCGCTCATCGCCGGTTTCCATGCGGGGATTAGTGTAGAAATACTGGTCCTCGAACTCCGTGCCGGTGCCGTTGGCAAGCGCAGCCTGCACTTTTTCATTCACTTCCAGCAGGCCGAGGTACTGTGCATAGATAAAAGCCCCGTCGTGGGTTTCGATCTGCAGCCGCACATCCACCCGCAGGAACCCGTCCGGTCCCACCAGGGCCCACTCGCCGCCGCTGAGGATCTTGCCGCGCAGGCGATCACCGCTGACTTCGCCGCCGGTAACCTCATAGTACATGCGGGTACCGATGGGACCTGCACCGACGGGCAGTGGGGGTTTGAGGCCCGCGCTGAATTCACATTCCTGTATCATTTTCATAGCTGTCTCTCCATGAGTTATCCGAAAGGGGTCGGGACAGTATAGGGCGAATTGGGGAAGTGTGCTGGATTCAGCGCGGGTTTTGACAGCGCGGCGTTTGCGCAGAGTTATCCCGCTGCAATCGGGCAGCAGCACGGACAGCGCCTACTCCGGCATATGCGGCTCGTCGTCCTCTTCCCGGTGGTACACCGCCTGTTCAGGCAGCGCCGCAATCAGTCTCCCCAGCGCCGCCGCGTGCCCCCGTTCCTCGTCGGCAAAGCGGGTTGCCGCCGCGACGGTGGCGGGATCATCACTGTCGCTGGCAAAGCTGCGATAGTACTGCTCGGCGGCCCGTTCATTGGCCAGCGCCAACGCCATGGCCTCCCGCAGGCTCATGCGATAGTGCAGAGTCTCATAACTGGATGTCTCCGGCGCCTCCGCCCCGGGCCAGTCGAACTCCCAGGCCTTGAGCTGTGGCAGCACCATGCCGGCGGCGAGCTCCACCACCTCCTGCTGGTGATGCTCGGCCTCCGTGGCCATGCGCCGGAAAAACTCCGCGACCGGCTGGTTGCGGTGGCTCGCCATGGACGCCGCCAGCTCACCGTAGCGCTGCTGCGCCTCCGCTTCGAGCTCCAGCGAATGTGCGAGAAAATTGGCCAGTTCCGGGTTCGGGTCTGCACTTGTCATAGTCACAGCCTGAAGGATGCGGCCAGTCCGGCCAGAGCGTTATCGCCTGACGCTGTCTCGCCGGCGGGGGGCCAGCTGGGGCGCTGCTCGCAGTACAGCAGCCCGGTCTGGAACCCGTCCTCGTGCAGGAACAGTTTTGCCGCCTCGTCGGCGCTGGCCAGGGCGGGCTCCTCCCGTTCGCTGACGATGGACTTCCAGTCCGTCTGCTCCGGACAGAAGGTGATGCACTGTGACATCACATGCAGGAAGCTGAAGCCGGGGTGCGTCACCGCTTCCGCGATGAGTTTCGCCATCTGGTTGGGATTACCCGAGTAGCCCCGCGCGATCCAGGGTGCCCCCGCAGCGAGGGCCAGCGCCGCGGGTTTGAAGGGTCGCACCCCGGGGCCGTGGGGCGTGAGCTTGCTGTGATCCCAGTCCATGGGGGTGGTGGGAGAGGCCTGGCCCTTGGTCATGCCGTACACTTCATTGTCCATCGCGATATAGGTGATGTTCACATTGCGCCGGCAGGCGTGGATAAAGTGGTTGCCGCCGATGGAGAAGCCGTCCCCGTCGCCCCCCAGGGCCAGCACGGTCAGGTCGGGGCGGGCCACCTTAAGGCCCTGGGCGATCGCCAGGCCGCGCCCGTGCACGCCGTGGAAGCCGTAGCTGTCCACGTAGGCAGGCAGGCGGGAGGAACAGCCTATCCCCGACACCAGCACGGTATTGTCCTTGTCGATGCCCAGCCCGGCCATGGCCTTGGTGATGGCGTTCAGTACCGAGAAGTGGCCGCAGCCCGGGCACCAGATGGGCTTGACCTCGGACTTGTAGTCTTTCGCCTTGAGCCTGATGGCTTCTGTCATGGTTTGAGTACCTCTGTTACCGCACGGGCAATGGATTCAGGCGCCAGCGGCACCGGACCCGCCATCGCATAGCTGTGCACCGCCTGGGGAAAATCCATCTGCCCCTTCAGGTAGTGGTACAGCTGTGCACTGTGATTCTGTTCCACTACCACTACCGAGGTACAGCCCTGCAGGGCAGCGTCGAGGGCGTCTGTTTGCAGCGGCGCGAGCAGGCGCAGGCTGACGACCCTGGCGGGAGTGCCACCCTGCGCGAGAAGGTCCGCAGCCTCGCTTACCGCCGCCGAGCTCGAACCGAAACAGACCAGGGCCAGGGGCCCGTTGCCGCTGATCCGCGCCCAGTCATCACCAAAAGCGAAACCCGTGAGCTTGTCCTGGCGTTTTGCCAGTTGCCGCTGGTGATCGGACTGCCGCGAGGAGGGTGTGCCTTTTTCATTGTGCTCGAGGCCATCCGCGGTGAAGCGCTGGCCGGCATCCCCCGGCGCGGCCAGGGTGGACACCCCTGAACTGGTGAGTTTGTAACGCAAATACTCGCCGTCCGCCGCCGGCGCCGACCCCGCTGCAAGGGGCGGGCAGCGTCGCGGCTCGGACACGATGGCCGTGGACTGGCCGATAAACTGGTCGGACAGGACAATCGCCGCGGTTTGCAGGCGCTGTGCCAGCTGCACCGCCCAGCCGGTGGTAAAGACGCAGTCGGCGATATCCAGCGGCGCCAGTACCAGGTGGGGGGCGTCGCCGTGCAGCCCGTTCAGCGCAATGTTCAGGTCACTCTGTTCCGACTTGGTGGGAATACCGGTAGAGGGCCCGCCGCGCATGACGTTGAGGATGGTCACCGGGGTTTCGCTGGCCACCGCCAGGCCGATACTCTCGGTCATCAGGGCCAGCCCGGGGCCCGAGGTGGCGGTAAAGGCCGGCACACCGCCAAAGGCGGCGCCAATGGCCATATTGATAGCGGCGAGTTCGTCTTCCGCCTGCAGCAGCTGCCCGCCCAGCTGCTCGAGGCCGCCGGCCATCCACTCCAGCACGTCCGAGGCCGGCGTGATCGGGTAGGCGGCGACAAACCGGATACCAGCCTCCAGCGCGCCCAGGCCCGCCGCCTGGTTGCCGCTCATATAGCAGGCGCCCGTTGCCGCGGTAGGCGGCACCTGTAATTCCCGGGCCAGCCGGCGCGCGGCCCCCTGTTCGATACAGGCAGCGGCCGCTTCGCGGTACTCCCTGGGCTTGCGCGCCAGCTTGCGGGCCGCCAGTTCCACCATGCCGGCGCAGGGCAGGCCCAGCAAGCCGCCCAGTACGCCCAGTGCCAGCATGTTCACCCGACCTTCCGGGTGACAGGCCGAGGCCAGTTCGGCAAAAGGCAGGTGCACTATACCGGGCCGGGCGGCGAGGATACTGGCGGGCAGCGCCTCCGCCTCGTCGCACAGCACCCAGCTTTGCGGCCCCAGTCGGATCTCGTCCTCGAAGCGGGCGAAGTTATCCCAGTCCAGCGCCACCACCAGGTCGTAATGGCTGGCGGCCGTGTAGCACTCGTCGTCAGTCAGCTTGAGCAGCGCGGCGGACTCGCCACCGCGGATTTGCGGCCCGTAGGCCTTGCGCAGCAGGCCGCGCCCACCCTGGCGGGCCCACGCCTGCAGCAGCAGTTCGCCGCAGGAAATGACGCCGGCGCCCCCGGCGCCCGTGATGGCTATGGAAAGTTGACGTTTACTCATGACCTCGCCGATTGGAACCTGAAGCCGTCAAGCATACCCTCCACCGGGCTTCAGGTAACCCGGTGCGGTCGGTAATCTGGCGGTTGCTTGAGCCAGCTCAATCGCCGTCTGCCTGGTGAACACAACAGATCACTCCCGCCGAATCAACCCCTCCACCGCCATCCCGTCATCCATCCGCTCGCCACACCAGCAAGGCACTCCCGTGCGCGGCGCGGTGAATACCGGCTCGCCGCCAACCGGCATCGCCAGGCCGTACCCGCCTTCGTGCACCAGGCGGGCCTGGTCATGGCGTATATCCCCGCAGCCGATTTTGTCGCAACGCAGTGCACTGGAGCCAAAAATCCGGCAGTTTGCCCCGCCGTGGCCCATTGCCCGGGGAAACAGTCGGTCTATTCGTGGTCCGACAGCAGCCGCGACTCGTAATCACAGGCAAATCTGCCTATGCTGGCGCAAATCACACCCGGAGCAAGCAATGAAATACCTCGGAACCCTGGCCTTGATAATCGCCACCGTCGCCGGAGCCGCCACGGCCGGCGCCGACAGCGTTGCGCCCGATCCCCGGGTCAAGCTGATCGTCGAGGAACTGGACCTGCAGCGCTCGGCCACCCCCATGCGCAGCAATCCCGACTGGGACCCGAAACGCATTGTGGTCAACCTGCCCGCGGGGCTGGCGCAACAAATGCCGGAGCTCGAAGAGATGTTGCGCAGAGCCGCCGGCCCGGTGGAACTGGTCATCAATACCGCCAACAACATGGTCCCCAGCGCCGACACCCTGGCGGGTGCCGATGCCTTTATCGGCATGTGCACCCCGACCGCACTGGCGGACGCGTCGCCCCGCCTGCTGTGGGTGCACAGTTACATGGCTGGCATGGAGGGCTGCGCCGGCCTGCCGTCAGAGCTGATCGAGGGTCGGGTGTTCACCAACAGCAAACGCCTGGCGAGCCCCGCGATTGCCGAACACACGATGGCCATGCTGCTGTCACTGACCACCGGCCTGCCCACCTACATGCGAGCCCAGGTGGACAGCCGCTGGGACCGGTCCCGGGCGGCGGGCACAAGATTCGGCGAGCTGCGCGGCAAGACCCTGCTGGTGGTGGGGCTGGGAGGCATCGGCACCGAGATCGCCTGGCGCGCCAACAGCCTGGGCATGCAGGTGGTCGCCACCCGCAACTCCTCCCGCGAGGGACCCGATTTCCTCGAGTACGTGGGGCTCCCGGAAGAGCTGCCCACCCTGGCCAGCCAGGCGGACGTGGTGGTAAATGCCCTGCCTCTGACCAGCAGCACGGTCGGGCTGTTCAACCGGGCCTTCTTTGACAACATGAAGACCGGCGCTATCTTTATCAGCGTGGGCCGGGGCGCCAGCACGGTCACTGACGCGCTGGTGGCGGCGCTGCAATCGGGCAAGCTCTACGGCGCGGGGCTCGATGTCACCGATCCAGAACCCCTGCCGGCGGACAATCCCCTGTGGAAAATGAGCAACGTCATCATCACACCCCATGTCTCAGCCGCCAGCCCGGGCAGCATGCAGCGCACCGCCATTATCGCCGCAGAAAACCTGCGCCGCTATGTGGACGGCGGCTACCTGCTCAATGTGGTCGACATGCAGGCGGGCTACTGAGCCGATGGCGGCGATAGCCTTCGACAACAGCTACGCGCGCCTGCCGGCGCACTTCTACGCCCGGCGCGCGCCGACCCCTGTGGCCCAGCCGGGCCCGATCCGCGTCAATCATGCGCTGGCGGCGCTGCTGGGCGTGGACCCGCTGTGGCTGGAGTCCGAGGAGGGCACGGCAGTGCTGGCGGGCAACAGTATCGCCGCCGGCAGTGACCCGATTGCCACGGTGTACGCCGGGCACCAGTTCGGCAGCTATAACCCGCAACTGGGCGACGGTCGCGCGATTCTGCTGGGCGAAGTGATCGGCAGGGACGGTATCCGCTACGACATCCAGCTCAAGGGCGCCGGCACCACCCCCTACTCCCGCGGCGGCGATGGCCGGGCACCCCTGGGGGCGGTGCTGCGCGAGTACATCGTGAGCGAGGCCATGCACGCCCTCGGGCTGCCTACTACCCGGGCGCTGGCTGCGGTCACCACCGGGGAACAGGTGGTGCGGGAGTCTTTCCTGCCGGGCGCCATACTCACCCGGGTGGCCCGCAGCCATATCCGCATCGGTACCTTCCAGTTTTTTGCCGCCCGCCAGGATGTGGAGGCGCTCAATTTGCTGGTGGAGCATGTGCTGGCGCGCCACTACCCGGATGCCCCGGGGCAGGACAATCCGGCCCTCGCCCTGCTCGTACAGGTCATCGAGGCACAGGCCGCGCTGATCGCCCGGTGGCAGTTGCTGGGCTTTATCCACGGGGTGATGAATACCGACAATATGCTGCTGTCCGGGGAGACCATCGACTACGGCCCCTGCGCCTTCATGGACGACTTCCAGCCGGACAAGGTGTACAGCTCGATCGACCGCGCCGGCCGTTATGCCTACCAGAACCAGCCGGCTATCGCCCACTGGAACCTCGCCGCCCTGGCCCAGGCCCTGCTGCCGGTGCTGCACGAGGACCAGGATGAGGCTGTCGCCCTGGCCCAGGCGGCGGTCGACGGGTTTCCGGAGCACTTCACCCGGGCACACCGCGCGGGACTGGCCCGCAAACTGGGACTGGCGGAATTTCGGGAGAGCGACCAGGCGCTGGCTGACGAACTCATGCAGCTGATGGCCGGGTACCATCTGGATTTTACCCTGACCTTCCGCAGGCTGGCTGACCTGGCGGGGCCGGATGGGGCCGGCAGCGGGACGACCGTCGAGGCTTTATTCGAGATACCGGACCCCCTGCTGCCCTGGCTGGCGCGCTGGCGCGAACGGCTGGCCGCGGAGCAAAGCACCGCGGCCGAACGCCAGGCGCTGATGTACCGCGCCAATCCCGCGTTCATTCCCCGCAACCACCTGGTGGAAGAGGCCCTTCAGGCCGCGACGGAAGGGGGTAAGTTTGACCCCTTCAACGCCATGGTGGATGTACTGGCACGGCCCTGTGTCTACGATGAGGCACTGGCGCGCTACGCCACGCCACCGCGTCCGGAGGAAGTGGTCAGGCAGACCTTCTGCGGCACCTGATAGTACCCGGCGGGGTGCCGGGCGCTCAGATCGAGCTAGGCACCCTCAGCTTCTGTCCCGGCTGGATATACCCCTTGGGCGATATGCCATTCCAGGCCACCAGCTGCTGCTGCGATACGTTGAAACGCCGCGCGATGCTCCACAGGGAATCGCCGCGGCGGATCACATATTCCACGTGGCCCTCCCCCGCGCTGGCCGGTGCGCCGGATCTGCCGGCAAGCCCCTGCTCGGAGGTGGTGTTGCCCGGCAGTATCAGGGTCTTGCCGGCGCGGATGTTGTGCTTGCGCAGGCCGTTGAGGGCCATCAACTTCGATACGGTGGTGCCGTAACGCGCGGCGATGGTGGACAGGGAGTCCCCCGGCGCAATCCGGTGCAGCACATCCGGCTTCTGGTCACCGAAGCGCGCATCCCGGGGCAGCGCGGCCAGCAGCGTGTCCAGCGGCTGGTTCAGTTGCGCCCGCGGCACCCTGACCAGCTGGCCCACCGGAATATGCTTTTCACCATTCCAGATGGGGTCCCGCAGGGCGGGGTTGTGCGCGCGCAGCTCGTCGAGACTGATACCCGCGGATTGCGCCAGCGCCCGCGCGGGAATGTAATCAGACAGCACCACCTCCTCGTAAGCGGTGGGGGCGTCCAGCTGCACCGGCCCGAAATAGCGCCCGGCATTGCGGTCCACCTCGAGTGCGGCCAGGAACGAGGCGTAGAAATTGCGCGAGGCGAAGCCGAAGTAGGAGCCCTTGTACTGCTGGACTATGGTGCCGATGTCCCTGGTGCCAACGGCATTCGCCGCCCTCACCATACCGGTGGTCCCGTGATTGTAGGCGGTGAGGGCCAGGGGCCAGGTGCCCGTGACATCGTAATTGCGTTTGAGCAGTTTCGCCGCGCCCTCGGTGGCGATAAAGGGGTCCAGGCGGGCATCCACCACGTGGTCAACGCGCATGTAGTTGCGCGCGGTGGCCGGCATGAATTGCCACATGCCGGCGGCGGCCACCTTGGAGTAGACCGCGGGGTTGAAGGAAGACTCGACGTGGGGCAGCACCTCCAGCTCCGGGGGCAGCTTGTGTGCGGCGAGCACCTGGCGAATGTGCGGCTTCCACTGCCCGGAACGCACCATACCCTCCTTGAAGCGGTTGGACTGGCCGAGCTGGAAGCGGACATTGTCGGCAGCCTGTTTGAAGGCGCTGGCCGGGGTGCCCTCCGGCCAGGCGGCCAGCACCCGCGCCTCGGTATCACTCAACTTGCTGCGCTTGCCTTTGGCGATATGGGTCAGGGCCAGGGCGATCCGGGCTTTGGCGTCCTTTACCAGCTGGTCACGCTTGCTGTTGCTGGCGTAGTTCGGCAGTTCGACCGTCTCGTAGATCACCGACATATCCACGGCATCGTGGATGTAGCCCTGGTTGGTGGTGATTTCGGTGTAGACCCTGATCCAGAACTGGACGGCGGGTTCCAGCGATGCGGGCCTGGGAAAATCCCCGGCGCCGGCATGCAGGCTGGACAAGAGCAATGCGATGGCGAGGACGACTCTAAACATGGTCATTCTGTTCTGTGATTTGCTCTTGTTATAGCAGAATCGGGGGCCGCTGTAATGAAGAAAAGTCGAATTCGAACACAAGGCGTACACGCCACCCTGGAGTGACCGGCCGACCGGGACAGCCGGCAAGTCTTGACCCAAATCAAGCCGATTTCGAATAAAGCGCCCCAGGCGACCGCGGGCTGCGCCCAAACAGGTCCGGAACAGCTAGAGTTTGGGACACCGCTGCCACCCGCTTGCGCAGCCGGTAATCCTTCACCCGGGGACACAGGACATCTGCTATGGCGACAATCAATTACGACGAGTTCGGCCCTTTCAAGATTATCGAGGTGTACGAGCCCTCCGTCTCCCTGCGCGGCACGCTGGTGATCGACAACGTGGCCAGGGGCCCATCCATCGGCGGTGTGAGGATGGCGCCCGATGTGACCACCGCCGAATGCCTGCGACTGGCCCGGGCAATGACCCTGAAAAACGCGGCTGCCGACCTGCCACACGGCGGGGGAAAATCGGTACTGTACGGGGACCCCGGGATGCCCGCCAAACAGAAGCAGGAACTGGTGCGTGCATTCGCCTGTTCCCTGCGGGAGATGGATCAGTACATCTTCGGACCCGACATGGGCACCGACGAACAGTGCATGGCCTGGGTGCGGGATGAGATCGGCCGCGCGGTCGGCCTGCCCAGGGAGCTGGGTGGCATTCCGCTGGACGAGATCGGCGCCACCGGCTGGGGGTTACTGCACGCCACCAAGGTGGCCTGTGAGTTCCAGGGGCGCAAGCTGGCGGGTGCCCGGGTTGCCCTGCAGGGTTTCGGCGCGGTAGGCAAGCACGCCGCGCGCTTCCTGGCGGCGGAGGGTGCAGTGATAGTCGCGGTGGCGGATATTGGCGGCACCGTGGCCTGTGCCGACGGTCTGGACCTGGCAACGCTGCTCGCACTGAAAGCGGACAACCGCGCCGTGATCGACTACCCCGCTGGCCCCGGTATCGTGACCGGCGCCGCCGATGCCATCATCGACATACCCTGCGATATCTGGATACCCGCCGCCCGGCCGGATGTGATCCGCGAGGACAACGTGGACCGCCTGCAAACGAGCCTGGTGGTTTCGGGCGCCAACATACCCATGACCCCGGGGGCGGAAAATAGCCTGCACGCCCGTGGCGTACTCTGTATTCCGGATTTCATCGCCAACGCCGGCGGGGTGATCTGTGCGGCGATGGAATACCAGGGTGCCAGCGAAGGCGCGGCAATGGAGATCATCAAGGAAAAGGTCACCTACAACGTGCAGCGGGTACTCGACATCGTGCGCAAGGACAATTGCCTGCCGCGGCAAGCCGCAGAGGAAATGGCGATGCGCAGGGTGCGGCGCGCCATGGCATTGCGGCGCTGGAGCATTTTCTGATGCCCGCCCGGGTGGCGGGGGCCTGATATGTACCGGATACGGATTCATGGCCGCGGCGGCCAGGGTATCAAGATGGCGAGCCGGGTGCTGGGGTCAGCCCTGTTCCAGGCGGGCTTTACCGTCCAGGATGCCCCAAGGTATGGTGCGGAACGGCGCGGCGCCCCGATCTTCTCCAGCGTCCGTGCGGCCCGGGAGCCCATCAACGAACGCGGCACGATCTATCGCCCGGACCTCGTGGTGGTCGCGGACGACACCCTGCTGGCGGTACCGGCGGCCGGCACCCTGCTGGGCCTTGACCCTCACACCGTGATTCTGGTGAATTCCCACCAGAGCGCCGACACCTGGCGCGAACGCCTGAATATCGATAGCCATTTGCTGATCCTGCCGGCCGGCGTGGAAACGGAAGACCGGGCGGCCCTGCCCCACATCGGCGCGACCTGCGCCGGCGCCGCGGCCTGCCTGCTGGGCGTGATCGAACGCGACGTACTGGCAAATGCGATCGGCGAGGAACTGGCTGAACTCGGGCCCGACATCGTGGCGAAAAACCAGGCGAGTGCCCTGGCAGCCTTCGATGCCATGGCGGGCCAGCGGGGCGTCGTCCAGGAAGGGGTCGCCATTGCCGCTGCCGACTACGCCATACCCGACTGGGTTGAACTGCCCTTTGACGATGCCGGCGTGTCAGCACCCGTGATCCGCGCCGCCGGCAACAGTACGGAGGTTCGCACGGGCCTGTGGCGCACCATGCGCCCGGTGATCGACTACGACCATTGCAAACACTGCTGGTGGGTTTGCAGCACATTCTGCCCCGACAGCGCGATCAGCGTGACCGACAATATCCCTGTCATCGATTACGACCACTGCAAGGGCTGCATGGTCTGTGCCGGCGTGTGCCCGCCCCACGCGATCGCGGGTGTGCCCGAGTACCTGGCACAACAGCAGGAAAGCAAGCAGCTCACCGGGGAGGACGCCGATGCCGCCGAAACTGCTGACCGGTAATGCCGCTGCCGCCTGGGGCGCGCGCCTGGCCGGGGTCGACTACATCCCCGCCTTTCCCATCACCCCGCAGACCGAGATCATCGAGACGCTGGGCGGCTGGGTGGATGGCGGCGTCATGCCGGGTCGCATGGTTACCCTGGAGTCGGAGCACTCGATGCTGACCGCGGCTGGCGCAGCGGCGGCAACCGGGGTCCGGGTGTTCAGTGCCACCTCCAGCCAGGGCCTGTTATATGCAATGGAAATGCTCTACACGGTAGCCTGGTGGCGCGCGCCCTTCGTACTGGTGAACGTCTCTCGCGGCCTGTCCGCACCCATCACCCTGGAGGCCGATCACAACGACATCCTGGCCGCGCGGGATTCCGGCTTCCTGCAACTGCATTGTGCGGACTGCCAGGAGGTGCTCGATAGCGTCCTGCTCGCCTACCGCCTGGCGGAGGACCCCCGGGTGCGCCTGCCGGTGCTGGTCAACCTCGACGGCTTCTACCTGTCCTTCACCCGGGAGCCGGTATCCCTGCCGGACCCCGGGGAAGTCAGCAAATTCCTGCCGCCCTTCGATCCCGGGGATATCCGCTTCACCGCCAGTGCCCCCCAGAGCCAGGCGGTCGCTGTGCTGGGGGGTGGTCCCTACTCCTACTTTCGCTATGAAAGCCACCTGGCCGCGCTCAACGCGGTGGATGTCTACCAGCGGGTCGCTGCCGAGTTCACTGCCCTGTTCGGTCGAAGCCGGGATGCACTGGAGAGCTACCGCACCGAGGATGCGGAGCTCGTGTTCTACATGATCGGGTCCTTCGCGACCAAGACGCGGGAGGCGGTGGACCGACTGCGCGAGGCCGGGGAAAAAGTGGGACTGTTGCGGCCGAGGCTGTTGCGCCCGTTCCCCGCCGCCCTGATCACGACCGCGCTCGCGGGCAAGCAGGGTGTCATCGTGATCGACCAGAACCTGTCCGTCGGCCAGGGCGGAATCCTGTATACAGAACTGCTCGCCGCCCTGTATGGCAAACCCGGCGCACCCCCGGTCGTTACGAGCTTTATCGGTGGCCTGGGCGGCCGCGATATCAGCCCGCAGGAGTTCTACCACATGGTGACGGTCACCCGGGAAGCCATTTCCACGGGTACCGTGCCACCACCACGACTGCTGTATACGGCCGGTGAAATGCGCGAAATTCGCAAGCTGCAGGCTATCGCCCTGGTGGAGCGGGAGGAAACCGCCCCAGGCAGGGACGCCGCGGCCAACAGCAACGAGGCGCAGGAGACACCCCATGAGTGAACAGCGGATCAACCGCATGAAAGACCTGCCCTCGACCCACCTGCTGGGCACCGGCACACCGATGTGCTCGGGCTGCGGCGGACTCGAAGCGCTGCACCAGATTTACGATGTGCTCGGTGAGAAAACCGTGTTCGTAAACGCCGCCGGCTGCATGACACTGCTGTCGGTCTATCCATTCACGCCGTTTCGCGGCTCCTGGCTGTATACCGCCATGGCTTCCGCCCCCGCCGGCGCCCAGGGTGTGCGCGATGCGCTGGATATCCTGCTGCAGCAGGGACGCATCAAACCGCAGGACGACCTGGACGTCGTGGTCCTCACGGGAGACGGCTCGGCGTACGGCATGGGCCTGTCTGCCACCTCCGCTGCGATGGATCGGGGCCTCGACTTTATCTACATCTGCTACGACAACGAGGGCTACGGCAACACCGGGCAGCAGTCTTCGAGTGCGACGCCCCACGCCGCCGTCACCTCCACCAGCGGTGGCAGTCGCGGCTATCCCGGTTATAAAAAGGACCTTTTCGCCATCTGGGCGGCCCACCGGCCGACCTATGTGGCCACCGTTATCGGCAGCGAACCCCTGGACCTGGCGCGCAAGATAGAAAAAGCCCGCGAGCTGAAGGGCCCGCGCATGATCATTGCGCTCGCGCCCTGCCCCACCGGCTGGGATTACGACCCGAAAGATTCCGTCGAGGTCGGGCGCCTGGCGGTCAAAACCGGGATCTGGCCACTGAAGGAGTATGTCGACGGCCAGCTGGTGCACACCCGCATTCCCCGGGAACGCTTGCCCGTGGAGGAGTATCTGCGCCTGCAGGGGCGCTTCGCCCACCTGTTTACCCCCCGCAAAAACACCGAACTGATCGCTCAAATCCAGGCCAGGGTGGACCGCTACTGGAGCGAGGTCGTCTAAACAGGGCCAAACCAGTATACTTGCGCAGCCCGACAACCCCAGCCCGAGCCCGCGACCTTGAACACAGACTTTTTCGGAAAAACCCTCTCCGGCCCCTTCACCATACCCTCCGGAATCGTTACCACCGCCACCCCGATTATCCAGTACATCTTCGATCACATGCCCGAGGTGGGGGTGGTTACCACCAAGAGCATCGGGCTCAAGCCCCGGCTGGGCAATCGCGAGCCGGTGCTGAGCCAGTACGCCCCCGGCTGTTTCGTCAATGCGGTGGGCCTTACCAACCCCGGGGCGGAGAAATCGGCGGAGTTGATGGCCGCCCTTCAGATCCCCGCCGACCGGTTTCTGCTCACCTCGATATTCGGCGGCAGCATCGAGGAGTTCGTGGCGGTGGCGAAGCTCCTGGCGCCGGTATCGGACGGCCTTGAACTGAACCTGTCCTGCCCCCACGCCAGCGGCTACGGCATGGCGATGGGGCAGGACCCGGAACTGGTGCGCCAGATCACCGCCGCGGTGAAAGCGGTGGTGGACATACCCGTCATTCCCAAGCTCACCCCCAACACCCCCAATATCGGCGAGATCGCCGCGGCGGCGATTGCCGGCGGCGCCGACGGCCTGTGCGCCATCAACACGGTGGGGCCGGGCTACACCTCCGCCCACGGCCACGCGGTGCTCAGTAACGGCTATGGCGGCATGTCCGGCAAGGGTATCCTGCCCATCGGGCTGAAGTGCGTGCGCGAAATAGCCGCCGTCACCGATGTCCCCATCATCGGCTGCGGCGGTGTCAGCAGTGCCGATGACGTGAGGGCTTACTTCGACGCCGGCGCGGCAATCGTGGGGGTCGGGTCCGCCCTGATCGGCCTCACCACCGATGAGACCGCGGACTATTTCAGCACCCTGGCCAACGACCTGGCACGGGATCGCAACCGCGCGGAAAGCCATATCCGCTACGACATCGACATGAGTTTCCAGCCGGTCAACCTGGTGGAAAACCACCGCGTCTGCGACGACATCACCATTCTCACCTTCGACCGCAAGGTCAACGTACAGGCGGGTGAGTTCGTTTTCCTGTGGATCCCCGGCCTGGGCGAGAAGCCCTTCTCGGCCCTGACGGATGACCCGTTCTCGCTGGTGGTGATCGACGTGGGTACCTTCACCCACGCCCTGATGGACCTGGCACCCGGCACAGCGGCCTATGTGCGGGGACCCCACGGCATTCCGGTAGACCCGCCCGAGGGCGCCAGAATCATGGCGGTAGCCGGTGGCACCGGCCTGGCAGCGGTCTACCAGGTGGCCCGGGACTTCGGCAACGCCGAGGTGTTCGCCGGGGCGCGCACGGCGGAGCGCCTGTACTTCCTCGACGAGTGCCGGCAGATCGCGGAAGTACATGTGGCCACCGACGACGGCAGCGCCGGCTATCACGGCGTGGTGACCGAGCTGTTGCGCGAGCGCCTGCGGGGCATGACCCCCGCAGAGCGGGATCAGCTGGTGTTCTACAATTGTGGCCCGCAGCCGATGGTGCACGCGGCGATCGCGGTGCAGCGGGAGTTCTGTCGCGACGAGCAGATCTTCAGCGCCATCGATTACCTGACCAAATGCGGGGTGGGCATCTGCGGCGCCTGCGCCAGCCCCGACGGCCGGCGCCTGTGCGTGGACGGCCCCTTTCTCGAGGCGGTGTAGCTAACAGCTGATTTAACCGTATACTCCGTCCGATGCGCGATTACTTCATCAGACGCCTGCTACTCATCCCCCCGACCCTTCTCGGGGTCACCATCATCGTGTTCGCCATCACCCGGCTGGTGCCGGGCGGCCCGCTCGAGCGCGCCATCATGGAAGCGCAGCAGGTGGATGCCAGCGGCGGGCGCAGCTCGCAGATGGCCGGACAGGGTATGGCCATCTCCGACGAGCAACTGCAGCGGCTGCGGGCCTATTACGGCTTCGACAAACCCGTGCTGCAAAGCTACGTGGACTGGCTGGGCAAGGTGGTATCGGGGGACCTGGGGGATTCCTACCGCTATAACGAGCCGGTGTGGGAGGTGATCAAGGCGCGCTTTCCCGTGTCACTGTACTACGGGCTGATGACCCTGGTAATCACCTACGCGGTGTGTATTCCACTGGGCATACTCAAGGCCATCCGCCACCGCACGGTTGTCGATAACGTGACTTCCGTGCTGATCTTTATCGGCTACGCCATTCCCGGCTATGCCCTGGGCTCGCTGTTGATTCTCGCTTTTTCGGTACGGCTCGAGTGGTTTCCCATGGGGGGCTTCGTCAGTTACTCCTTTGCGGACAAGGATCTGGCGGGCAAGACGCTGGACCTGCTGCAACACTCCGTCCTGCCCCTCACCTGTTACCTGGTGGGCAGCTTTGCCCTGGTCACGCTGCTGCTCAAGAACCACCTGATGGATAATCTCAGTGCGGATTACATCCGTACCGCGATCGCCAAGGGTGTGTCGTTCCGCCAGGCGGTAACAAAACACGCGATGCGCAATTCGCTGATACCCATCGCCACCACATTCGGCCAGAACATCACCCTGCTGGTCTCGGGTTCATTCCTGATTGAATCCATTTTCGACATCGACGGCTTTGGCCTGCTGGGTCTTTCGGCGATTCTCGATCGCGACTACCCGGTGGTGATGGGCGTGGTCCTGCTGTCCAGCCTCTTGCTGCTGATAGGCAACATCATTTCCGACATACTGGTGGCGTTCATCGACCCACGGATCAGGTTTCAGTAGCGCGTGTTTCGACTCAACCCACAGACCCTCAAAAAGCTCCGGCGTTTTCGCCAGATCAAGCGTGGCTACTACAGTTTCCTCGCCCTCGCAGGCCTGCTGGTGCTGCTGAGCCTGGGTGAGTTGCTGATCAACAGCCGGGCGCTGCTGGTCAAGTACGACGGAGAGCTCTACTTCCCGACCTATAGCGCCTTCCATCCCGGCACCGACTTTGGCCTGGACTACGCCTACGAGACCAACTACCGGGAGTTGCAGCGCAAGTTCATGGCAGAGGGTGGCGACAACTGGGTTCTGATGCCGCTGGTGCCCTACAACCCCTACGAGAACCACGCCCCCGGGGGCATATTCACGCCGCTGCCCCCCTCGGCTGACAACCAGCACTACCTGGGCACCGACACCACCAGCCGGGATATCCTGGCGCGGCTGTTCTATGGCACCCGCATCGCCCTGCTGTTCGCCATGGCCTTCACCGCCTGCGTCTACCTGGTGGGCATCTCCATCGGCTGTGCCATGGGCTATTTTGGCGGTGTTTTCGACCTGGTGTTCCAGCGGGTGATCGAGATCTGGTCGAATATCCCCTTCCTGTACATGGTGATCATCGTGTTTTCGGTGATTCCGACCAGCGTGTCACTGGCCAGCCGCATCGGCATCCTGCTGACCGTCATGGTGCTGTTTTCCTGGACCGGTATGACCTACTACATGCGAACCGAGACCTACAAGGAGAAGTCCAGGGACTACACCGCCGCGGCCAGGATTATCGGCGCCTCCAATTCCCGGATTATCTTTCGCCATATATTGCCCAATGTACTGTCCACGCTGGTAACCTTCATGCCTTTCACCATCGTCGGCGCCATTTCCGCGATCACCGCCCTGGACTTCCTGGGTTTTGGCCTGCCACCGCCGACGCCCAGCCTGGGTGAGTTGTTGAAGCAGGGCACCGCCAACCTGAGAACCGCCCCCTGGATAGTCATATCCGCATTCGGCACACTGGTCGCGCTGCTGACACTGGTGACCTTCATTGGCGAGGCAGTGCGCGAATCCTTTGATCCCAGGACGTTTTCCATTTACCAGTAGATAACCGCCAGGAGATGACGGTAATGCAGATATCGGTGTACAGGCTTGCAACAGGCGCTCTCATGGCATTACTGCTGGCGGCTTGCGGCAATGGCAACGGAGACGCCGGGAGTAACAGCCAGGCCGCCGAGCCCCCGCGGGACAACAGCGAGGAGGTGGCCGACTACTATGCGGCCAACCCGGAATTTTTCGGCTTCAAAACCCTGGCAGATGTCCCCGGGGACCTGGTCTGGGAAAACGGTGATCACCTGCCGGACATCGGTTCACCCCAGGCCACCAAGGGGGGCACCCTCTACGGGCGCCTGCAGGACTTTCCCCGCACCCTTCGCACCATCGGGCCGGACTCGAATGGCAGCTTCAGGGCACTGCTGCTGGATGACGTGGGCATGACCCTGGCCAAGGTGCATCCGGAAAACCTCGAACTCTACCCGGGCCTGGCCGAGGCCTGGGCGGTCGACTGGGACAACAAAACGGTCTACATCAAGCTGGATCCGCGCGCCACCTACTCAGACGGCGTACCGATCACCGCGGACGACTACCTGTTCATGTTCTGGTTCCACCGGTCGCCCTATATCAACGCACCCTGGTATAACAATTTCTACAGCTCCCAGTACACCAACATCACGCGCTACGACGATCACCTCATTTCCGTCAGTATGCCCGAGGCCAAACCGGACATGCCTGACCGGGCACTGGGTATCCGGCCTGTTCCACGGCACTTCTACCGGGAAACGGGGGATGACTTCACCGAACGCTACCAGTGGAAATTCGAACCGACCCCGGGAGCCTACGTGGTCAGGGAGGAGGACATCCGCAAGGGCCGCTCGATCGCACTGACCCGGCTGGACAACTGGTGGGCAAAGGACAAGAAGTTCTATCGCTACCGCTTCAACCCCGACCGTATCCAGCTGAACGTCATACGCGACACGCCCAAGGTTTTCGAGGCCTTCAAACGGGGCGACATCGACCAGTTTTCACTGGACCTGGCGGAGTACTGGTACCAGAAACTGCCCGACGACGACCCCGATGTCCAGGCGGGCTACATCGAGAAAGCGGTGTATTACAACGCGCGGCCGCGGCCGCCTCTCGGACTCTGGATCAATACCTCCCGGCCGCTGCTGGACAACCGTGACCTGCGCCTGGGCATCGCCTACGCCACCAACTGGGACCTGGTGATAGAGCGGTTTTTTCGCGGCGACAGCTCCGGGCTCAATACCGGCAACGACGGCTTCGGCGAGTTTTCCCACCCGACACTACAGGCCCGAAAGTTCGATATAGAACAGGCCCAGAAACACTTCGCCGCCGCCGGCTTCAGCCAGCGCGGACCGGACGGGATACTGGTCAATGACGCCGGCGAGCGGCTGTCTTTCACTCTGTCCAGCGGCTACGAGAGCATGAAAGACGTGCTCACTATCCTGAAGCAGGAAGCCGCGAAGGCCGGGCTCGATTTTCGCATCGAGATGCTGGACGGTACTGCCGGCTGGAAGAAAGTACAGGAGAAGAAACACGATATTGCCTTCTCGGGATTCGGGCGATTTCTCGAGATGTATCCCCGCTACTGGGAACACTACCACTCGGACAACGCCTACGATGATGCCTTCCTCGAGGACGGCAGCGTCAATCCCGAGCGCAAGCTCAAAACCCAGACCAATAACCTGGAAGCCTTCGCTGTTTTCGAGATGGACCAGCTTATCGATCGGTATCGCGCCTCAAACGACCGCGAGGAAATGATCGCTCTGTCACATCGCATGCTGGAGCTGCATCACGATTACGCCTCCTTCATACCGGGCTTTTACCAGGGCTTTTTCCGGACGGGTTACTGGCGCTGGGTGCGCTACCCTGAGGGGTTTTCGTACAAATATTCCGACGGACCCAACGAACTGCACGTGCTCTGGATCGATACCAAGGCCAAGGAAGAAACGCTGGCCGCGCGCAAGGCAGGCATTCGCTTCGAGCCCTCGATTACCGTCTACGACCAGTGGGCCGAGTGAGAGGCCACCACGATGCCACTGCTTGAAGTAGACGCGCTGACAACGGAGTTCGATACCGACGAGGGTGTGGTACGCGCCGTCGACGGGGTCAGTTTCAGTGTCGAGCCGGGCGAGACCCTGGGCATTGTCGGCGAGTCGGGCTGCGGCAAGAGTGTGACCGCGCTCTCCATCATGCGCCTGCTCCCGCAGCCCATGGGGCAGATTGCCGGTGGCCGGATCCTGTTCAGGGGGCGCGACCTGGTGCGCGAGCCCATAGCGCAGATGGAGAAAATCCGCGGCAACGAGATCGGCATGGTGTTCCAGGAGCCGATGACGGCCCTGAACCCGGTACACACCATCGGCCGACAGCTGACCGAGGGGCTCATTCTGCACAAGGGGCTGGAAGCCCGCCAGGCGACGCGGGAGGCTATGGATATCCTGGCCAGGGTAGGCATACCCGCGCCGGATATTCGCATGGGCGAGTACCCCCACCAGCTGTCGGGCGGCATGCGCCAGCGCGTGGTGATCGCCATTGCCCTCGCCTGCAGGCCCGCACTGCTGATCGCCGACGAACCGACCACTGCCCTGGACGTGACGATACAGGCACAGATCCTGGAGTTGATCAAGGCGCTGCAGACGGAGATGGGCATGTCGGTCATCCTGATCACCCATGACATGGGCGTCATCGCCCAGACCTGTGACAAGGTGGTGGTCATGTACGCGGGCAAGGTCGCGGAGACGGCGCCGGTGCTCGACCTGTTCGATAGACCTGCCCACCCCTACACGCGCGGGCTGCTGGCCTCCATTCCGCGGCTGGATACAATCCCGAAATCGCGTCTCGCGGTCATCGACGGTATGGTGCCGGGCTTGCGCGACCTCCCCGCGGGTTGCCGCTTCGCCAACCGCTGTACTCACGCCGCGAGCGCCTGTACGGAGGCCGTACCCCCGTTGCAGGCGGTGCGCGGGAACCACCTGGTCAGCTGCGCACGGTGGGCCGAATTGTGACCGGGGCACTGCTCGAGGTGGACGACCTGAAAATGCACTTCCCGGTGCGGGAAGGCTTGTTGCTGCGTTCGCACAAAGTCAATCGCGCGGTCGATGGCGTATCCCTGCGGATAGGCCCGGGGGAGACGCTGGGACTGGTCGGTGAATCCGGCTGCGGCAAGTCGACGCTGGGCCGGTGCATAGCCCGGCTGTACCGCCCCACCGCGGGCGCGATCCGATTCCAGGGGCAGGACATAACAGACATGGGGGGCAGGTCGCTGCGGCCGATGCGCCAGAATATCCAGATGATCTTCCAGGACCCCATGGAGTCCCTGAACGCCCGGCACACGGTGGGCGACATCCTGGAGGAGCCCTTTGCCGTGCAGCGGATGGGCGATCGGGCCTGGCGCAGCAAGCGGGTAACGGAGCTGCTCGACATTGTCGGCCTGCCGGCGCGATCGGCCTCGCGCTACCCCTTCGAATTCTCCGGCGGCCAGCGCCAGCGCATCGGTATCGCCCGGGCCATCGCGCTCAACCCCAAACTGGTGATATGTGATGAGCCGGTGTCGGCCCTGGATGTATCGATCCAGAGCCAGATTCTCAACCTGCTGCTGGATCTGCAGCGGGAATTCAATCTGTCCTACCTCTTTATCGCCCACGACCTGGCGGTGGTGAAGCATGTGTCAGACCGGGTTGCCATCATGTACCTGGGCAGGATTATCGAAACCGCCGACAGCGAGACGATCTATCGCGACGCGAGGCACCCCTACACCCGGAGCCTGATCTCGGCTATTCCCGTCCCCGACCCGCATCACCTCCCTTCCAGGCAGATTCTCCAGGGGGACGTGCCCTCACCGATCAACCCGCCGGTGGGCTGCCATTTCCACCCCCGCTGCCCCATCGCGGAAGACCGGTGCCGGCAACAGGAACCCGCGCTGCGCGAACTGGATGGGACCCACCTGGGCGCCTGTCACCTCGCCGTCACCGGTTGAAGCGGATACCCGACAACTCATCCACGGGAGGAATTTCCGGATCATGACCCTGTCCATCGAAGATAAAATTGAGTTACATGAGTTGGCCGCTCGCTACGGCGACATTATCGATGACCGCAACTGGCCAGCGCTGGAGACAGTCTTCACCCGGGACGCGGTATTCGAGGTGGTGGACCTGGTCAGAATGGAGGGGCTCGCGGGTATCAGGCACTACATGGAAAACGAGGGGCGGCATCCACTGGCCCACCTGATTACGAACATCCATATCAGGGAGGAGCCCGGGCGGGTAATGTTGCGGTGCCGCGGCATCTTCCCTATCTCGGGGCCTGAAGGCCCGGGCAACCGTGTTTTCTATGGCTCGTACTATGACGAGGCGGTGCGCACCGCGGCGGGGTGGCGGATAAGCCACAGGGTTTTTTCCACCGCGCGCCTGGCAATGGATTAGCCTGTCGAGTAACACCCGGTACTGGCAACCTGTAGCGATCGCTGGCGTGATGACTGGCCGTCAGGCCAGCTCGCGCTCGAACAGTGCGAGCAGGCGACTCCAGGCGCGCTCCGCCTGAACCTCGTTATAAACGACAGAGTCGGGCGGACACCAGCCATGAAGCGTGCCCTCGTAGACCTCGATCTCGGCGTCGACGCCAGCGCTATCGAAAGCCTGCCTCAGCAGCACCCTGGTATCAGGTTCCTTCTCGTCATCATTTTCGGCTATCGCTATCAGGAAGCCCGCCTTTGTCTGCGGAATAAGCAAATGTGGACTGTCGTTGTCGCCTGTCACCAGACCGCCACCGTGGAACGAACCGCCTGCACCAATGCGCTCTGGCATGGCCGCAGCAAGGCGCAGGACGTAGGAACCCGTCATACAGTAACCGATCGTGCCGATTTTTCTGGCCGTGTCGACCGAGGGCTGCCGGTCGAGAAAACTGACGAAGGCGCGTCCATCGGTGACACTGGTTTCCGGCGAGAGCGACCGATAATAGGGCATCAGGCGTTCACGCACCGCGGGGTCGCTGAACGATTCACCGTCCGCGATGACGGCGCCCTTCGTTGTGCGGTAGTAGGGGTTCACCACCAGCACTGAATAACCGGACTCGGCAAGACGCTTGCCCATACTGCGAAACGAGGTGCGAATACCCATGATGTCAGGCCAGACGATGACGGCGGCATGCGCACCCTGTGCCGGATGCACGAAGTAAGCATCCGCCATGCCATCGGGGGTTTCGACAAGCACTTCCTGCTCAACGACTTCCATCGCGTTGGCCACACGCGGCAAGGTCATCACCAGGGCAGCGCCCGCGCCAAGCCTGTTGAATTCGCGGCGCGTCAGCCCCCTTTTCCTGAGGTATTCGGCATTGTCTTTTTCGGTGAGTTCATCGCACATTGCTTGCTCCTGTAGTCTGGCATGAAAGGCCGAGTAGTCATGATAAGAGTGACTCGACCCTGCACCGGCTTGGTGAATTTCTCGATTTCGCTACTTTTCCAACCAGGCGCCGACCTGCTTCCGGGCTAACCGCACCAGGTCACCCTGGGCCAAACCCATGTCGATCAGGTGCAGACCCCAGCCCGGAAGAAAATCCTCAACGTCATCCACTCTTGGATCGTCAGGGTTACCGTTGATGGTGATGGCAAGATAGCCTTTGCCCTCCTCCTCGATACACTCTCCCTCGAACAGGCCAGGCAGTTTTACAAACGGTGTGCTGATCGTCTGGTTCAGTGCGGGCGCAGTATAGGGCGGCAACTGTGTCGGGGCGAAAATAGCGTCCAGTTCCAGTCGCCCCGCACCCAGGTCTACCGGGTGGGTGCAGGCAGCGCGCGTATCGGGGCTGTCGGTGACGCCAAACAGGGCTTCACCGGGCACCGGGGGAGCTGTCTCCCGGAAACTGGTGTAATTGACGAAGCAATTCGTTTCCTTGTCGAAGGTACACGGCGGTGTGGTTTCGAATGACGCGCCCACGTCTGCATCATTTGGCAATGCCACACCCATACCGATCAGGTGCGCAGCGACCATCCTGCTAGCCAGGTAGGGGTCAACCTCGATCTCTTCCTGTATAAGCCGGATCAGGTGGGTGCTGCCCTGGGAGTGACCGATGAGTATGAAACCACGCCCGCCTGCATTGGCAACGTAGTATTTGAAGGCATCAAGCACATCGGCATAGGCCACCCCGGAAACCTCGGGGTCACCATACTTGCCGGCAAACAAGGCAGCAACCGTGATCTGCCTGTACAGCGGCGCAAACATTCTGCAGGCCGATCGGTAACGCGCCGCCTGAATATATGTAACCGCTATCTCGGCATCCGCCACGAGATCGGAGTTATCGGTGACATCCCCGCTGACCGTCGGGTAAACATAGAAACAGTCCACCTGCGAATCGTCCTCAGTGGGCGATTGTTCCAGTTGCGTGGTCCCGTCAGCAAAAACGATTGTCGTCGAGAGATCCCGTTGGCAGACATTGAATTCATCCTCGATATCCGGGCGGCACAACCAGTTCTCCTGACCGCCATAGAGCTCGCTGGTGTAGCCCTCATAGGGGTTCGGATCATTGATTTCTTTGGCTGCATTGCCGTTATTGTTACCGTCGCTGCAAGCGCTCAAAAGCGTAGCAGACAGCAACAGGGCAAATACTCTCATCTTCACTCCTCCACCAGTAAGGCAACTGAACCGGGGCCTCGGCTCATATGCCCCGCACACTACCCTGCATGACATCGGGGCAAGTCCAGGAGAGCAGGCTGACTGAAAGATAGCAGATAACGTGTGCCGGGTGAGCTTCCCGACACATAGGTTCCACTTTATTCCGGGCACATAGGTTACACAATTAGGACATTTGGGGGGAACTCCAGATGCCCTGGAAAGAGTGTAATCGTATGGATGAGCGTCTCAGATTTGTAGCCCGATTGCTTGATGGCGAGAAAATGGCGGTCATGTGCCGCGAGTTCGGGATTTCCCGCAAGACCGGGTACAAGATATTCAATCGTTACAAAGATGCCGGTATTCGGGGGCTGGAGGACAAGGCTCGAAGCCCCTACCGGCATCCGAACAAAACCCCTTTTCAGGTGGAAAAGGCAATCCTGAAGATCAAACGCGAACATTCAACCTGGGGCGCTCCCAAGATCCGGGACAAGTTGATCAAAGCGTTTCCAGTGATCCAGCCACCGGCTCCCAGCACTATCCACGCCATCCTCGATCGACACGGCCTGGTCAAACGTCGCAAGCGCAGGCGCCACAAGGCCAAGGGTACAATCCTTAGCACCGCCTTGAGCCCCAATGCCCTGTGGTGTGCAGATTACAAAGGGCAGTTTTTACTGGGCAACAAGCAGTACTGTTACCCTCTGACTGTCACCGATCAGCGCTCCCGTTATCTGCTGGCCTGCGAGGGCCTTGAATCCACCAGTGAAGCGGGTGCTTTTCCTGTATTTGAGCGCATTTTTAAGGAGTTTGGCCTGCCGGCCGCTATCAGGACAGACAACGGCGTGCCGTTCGCTTCCGCCCATGCCCTGTTCGGCCTGAGTCGGCTTTCGGTCTGGTGGTTACGACTTGGGATCGGTATTGAACGGATTAAACCCGGCAATCCCCAGCAGAATGGCCGGCATGAGCGAATGCACCTGACCCTCAAAAAGGAGGCGACCAAGCCTGCCTCTTTCAACTTCCTGCAGCAACAGGCGCGTTTTGAGGACTTCATCGAGGGTTACAACAATGACCGGCCTCACCAGGCGCTGGATGGCCGCTATCCTGCTGAAGTGTATACACCCTCAGCCCGTGAATACTTCCACCCGGACCCGCCCGAGTATCCGTTTCATGACCGGACAATCCAGGTCACGCAATGCGGGCGAATCTGCATCGGTAGCCGAAAGGTCAACTTCAGCACCGTGTTTGCCGGCCAGTATGTGGGGATTAGAGAGGTCGCTGACGAGATCTGGCTTGTCAGTTTTATGGATTATGACCTAGGATTCTTTGATCAGGACGAGAACAGGGTGGAGCCGGTGGGGGTAAACCCATTCGCTCCAAAAGTGTTACCCATGTCCTCGGAATAAAGTGCAACCTATGTGACCGGAATGCACCGCTTGGATTTGGTGGGCCGTGCTGGATTCGAACCAGCGACCAATTGGTTAAAAGCCAGTTACCTTAAGTCAATATTTTCTATACAGATCAATGCGTTACGCCACATCATCTTCC